>NZ_JBFEFL010000001.1:1200000-1555000 GCF_040717445.1 Qipengyuania sp. JC766
CGCGGTCTTCCCAGACCGGCAGAGTGTCGGCCCCCTCGGGCATGCGGTCGAGCGCGCCCGCCTCGACCATCTGCGCCAGCCAGCCATGCGCCATGTTGCGCGCCTTCGGCCCGATCGGGACGACCGCGCCGTTGAGGCCATGACATTCCTTGCACTGGTTCTTGTTCGGCACGCGGTAGCTGATCGTGTCCCCGCCCGGCCGCTCGACCTCCAGCCGAGCACCAGCCAGCGCCAGCGTGGCGTCGGTCTGTTCCTCGTTCCACTTGTAGGGGAGCGCCAGCCAGCCATCCGCACGGTGCAGCAGCAGCCGCGTCTCTATCAGGCGCCGGTCTGCCCCTTCCCCGAACGCGAAAGTCTTGATGATCGCGCTGCCGACCGGGAATTGAAGCAGCCCTTCCCCGTCCGCCGCCAGGCTCTTCCCGTCGGGCAGGAAGACGAAGCGCAGCTTTTCCGCACCGTCCGAATAGAGCGGCATGTTGAGCCGGTAGGGCGTGACTTCGAAATTGGGCTGTTGCCCGGCGAGGTCGGTGAAGAAATTATATTCGGACAGCGCGCGCCGCGTTCCTTCCATGACCGCATCGTCGTTCACCGGCGCTGGCGAGCGCGCCAGTCCGGTGGCCGCGATGAAGCTGGCGACCGCGAGGCAGAAGACACCGCGTCCTATCACCGCAGGCGCGCTTCCAGTTCGACCGGTGCACCGATGCCGGCCATGTCGAAATCCGCGGCGGGGGATGCCGCTTGCAGGGGTGCCGGCCTCGCCGCGGCGAAATCCTGTCCCGGCTCGGTCAGGCCGAGAGTCCAGCCCGCCTGTCCGTCCGCCACGCGCAGGCCCGGATCGTCCGTCATCTCGGAAATGCCGTCCCACATGATCGGGGGCAGGCTGCCGCCGAAGGCCGCCAGCAACATGTCCTTTCCGTCGAACTGCGGATCGTCCCCGCCGCGCCCGAAGGCATTGGTCCCGATGACCACGTTGCGGGCATAGGGGTTGTAGGTCTCGTCATCGAACGGCTGCGTGTAGGCGATCACCATCACATGGGCGGTCGGATTGTTCTCGAACACGTTGTCTTCGACCAGCACGTTCTCGTTCGCCATCACCAGCACGCCGGTGCCGCGGCGCACGCTGGCGACAATATTGCCCGCCGGGGCGAAATTGGCGGTGTCGTTCGCGACCACGAGATTGCGGCGGACGATCACGTTGCCCCCGCCCATCACCGGCAAGTTGGGCAGGTCGAACACCAGGATGCCGCCGGTGTTGCGGGTGGCGATGTTGTTCTCGACCAGCGCGTTGCGGCTGTTCTCGATCTCGATCCCGGCGACGTTCGCTTCCACGATGGAATTGCGCACCGTGATCCGGTCGCTCTGCCCGACATAAATCCCGGCATCGGATGCGCCGGACACCTTGGACCCGTCCACCAGCACGCCGGTGCTTTCGACCGGGTAGATGCCGTAGGCGCCGTTGTTCTCGTCCGGCCCGTTGGTCCAGGTCACGCGGATGCGGTGGTAGATGATGTTGTCCGCGCCCTTGGACTTGACCCCGTCCCCCTTGGGGTTTTCCAGCGCGAAATCCCGCAGCAGGACGTTGTCGCTCGTCACCAGCAGGCCTTCGCCCGCGCCCTGCTGTCCGGTGAAGTCCAGCACGGTTTCGTCCATGCCGGCCCCGCGCACGATCACGTCGTCCACGTCGAGGCTGAGCCCATCGGTCAGGGCGAAGGTCCCGGCGCCCAGTTCCACGACGTCGCCCGGCTCGGCCAGGATCAGGGCCTCCTGTAGCCGTTCCTGCGCGCCGTCCCCCGGTTCGACCGCGATGGTCCGGGCGGCGAGCGGGGCCGAGATTGCGGTTGCGGCCATCAGGGCCGCGGCGAGCGCGCGTGATGTCGGTTTCATGCTATGGTCATCCTCTCGCGCACAGTATGCGCCACTAATCGCCCGAAACCAAGGGCTTGCCCAGTGCGTTGACCGGACGACGCCGCAATTCGAGGAATTTTCCATGCGACACACTGCCGCGATCACCGCCCTGGCAGGCGCAACGCTGGCCTTCGCGGGCCCCGCCCACGCCGCGCCTGAATCCATTGCCGGAAACTGGAAGACCGACGACGGCAACGCGATCGTCAACTTCTACAAGTGCGGATCGGGCATGTGCGGCAAGATCACCCGCTTCCTGGTCGCCGAACCGGAAGGGGGCGAGCGCGACCGCAAGAACCCGGACAAGTCCAAGCGCGACCGACCTGTGAAGGGCCTGACCATCTTCTGGTCGCTAACGCCCGACGGGGACGAATGGGACGGCAAGGGATACAGCCCCAAGGAGGGCCGTTATTTCAACGCGGAACTCCAGAAGGTCGGCAACCGGCTGAAGATCAAGGGCTGCGTCGCGGTGTTCTGCCGAACCGCCTATTTCACGAAAGCGTAAGGCAGGTCACTCCGCCAGCCCGATCTGGCACAGGGCGGCGGACGTGCTGGTCACCGTCAGCACCTCGGCATCGCCCACCCGGGCAACGCGGTCGAGATAGTCTTCCAGGCTATCCTCTTCCGCGTCGTCGGCGGGCTTCTTCAACTCTTCCAGCTTGCGCAACTGGTCGATCGTGAGGCGGTCGACCATCCGGCCCGCCATGCACCCGGCAGTCCGGTCACCGACGCCCGCATCGACCAGCGCGGAGCGGACACGGGATTCGGCGATTTGGGTGATGCAGCCGGACAGGACCAGCGCGCCGGCGAGCAGCAGGGCACCGCGCATCAGTCGAGCGCCTTCACGATTTCCTCGACCATCTTCTTCGCATCCGAAAGCAGCATCATCGTCTGGTCCATGTAGAAAACGTCGTTGTCGACGCCGGCATAGCCGACCCCGCCCATCGACCGCTTGATGAAGAACACCTGTTTCGCCTTGTCCACGTCGAACACGGGCATGCCGTAGATGGGGCTGGACTTGTCGGTCTTGGCCGCCGGATTGACCACGTCGTTCGCGCCGATGATGAAGGCGACGTCCGCCTGCGCGAACTCGGAATTGATGTCCTCCAGCTCGAACACGTTCTCGTAAGGCACCTGCGCTTCGGCCAGCAGCACGTTCATGTGCCCCGGCATGCGTCCGGCGACGGGGTGGATGGCGTATTTCACTTCCACGCCCTTCTCCTCGAGCAGATCGGCCATCTCGCGCAGCGCGTGCTGCGCCTGTGCCACGGCCATGCCGTAACCGGGAATGATGATGACCTTTTCCGCCTGCTCCAGCATGAAGGCCGCATCGGCGGCGCTGCCCTGCTTGTAGGGGCGCTGCTCGCGCGCCTCGCCCCCGCCTGCCGCGGCATCCGCGCCGAAGCCGCCCGCGATCACGGAAATGAAGCTGCGGTTCATCGCCCGGCACATGATGTAGCTGAGGATCGCGCCGGACGAGCCGACCAGCGCGCCGGTGATGATCATGGCGCTGTTGCCCAGCGTGAAGCCCATCGCCGCCGCCGCCCAGCCCGAATAACTGTTCAGCATCGACACCACGACCGGCATGTCCGCCCCGCCGATCGGGATGATCAGCAGAAAACCGATGGCGAAGGCCAGCACGGTCAGCGCGATGACGAAGGGCAGGTTCGCATCGCCCACGGTCAGTGCGAACAGGGCGGTCAGCACCAGTATCGCCGCCAGAGTGCCCAAATTGATAAAATGACGCGCGGGCAGCAGGATCGGCGATCCGCTCATCCGGCCGGACAGCTTGGCGAACGCGATGACGGATCCGGAAAAGGTGATCGCGCCAATGGCGATGCCGAGACCCATCTCGATCTTGCTGACCGGATCGATGCCGCCGTCGGGCAGCAGCAGGCCGAACGCGCCCGGATTGAGATAGGCGGCCCAGCCCACCAGAACGGCAGCGAGGCCGACGAGGCTGTGGAACGCCGCCACCAGTTCCGGCATCGCGGTCATGGCGATGCGGCGGGCGATCAGGAACCCGATGAGCCCCCCGATGGCGATCGCGATCGCGATCTCGACGATGTTCGCGACGTCATGGGTGACCAGGGTGGTCACGACCGCGATCAGCATACCCGCCATGCCGAAGCGGTTGCCCTGACGGCTGGTCGAGGGATGCGACAGTCCGCGCAGCGCGAGGATGAAGCACACGCCGGAAATCAGGTAGGCGAGCGCGACCCAATGGTTCACGCCGCCGGCATCGGCGCCAGCCGCCAGCATGGAGAGCATCATTTGCCCTCCTTCTTCTTGTACATCGCGAGCATCCGCTCGGTCACCGCGAAGCCGCCGAAGATGTTGATGCTGGCGAGCACCACGCCCGCCAGCCCGAGCCACTTGGCGACCGCGCTACCCGCTTCCGCGCTGGCGATCAGCGCGCCGACGATGATGACCGAGGAAATCGCGTTCGTCACCGCCATCAGGGGCGTGTGAAGCGCGGGCGTGACCGACCAGACCACGTAATAGCCGACGAAACACGCCAGCACGAAAATCGACAGGATGGTTATGAAATCCAACGCCCCTCTCCTTCGGGAAAGGGTTGTGCAACAGCCACGCCGCCATGTCGAGGCTCCGCGTGACATACGAAAAACCCGGAGCTTTCGCCCCGGGCTTCCCGTTTCGTCATTGCTGCTTTGGCGGCGATTACATCGCCGGCATCAGCACGCCGTCGATCACGTGCACGACGCCGTTCGACTGGCGCACATTGGCCTGCGTCACCGTACCCATGGAGCCGTTCTGGCCCATGACGACGATGTTGTTGCCCTGCTTGCGGAAGGTCAGGTTGCCGCCACTCACCGTCGGAAGCGTGGCGGTGCCGCCACCGTTCTCGATCAGCGAGTTGAGCGCGGCCGCATCGACGTTGCCCGATACCACGTGATAGGTCAGCACGCCCTGCAGCATCTGCTGGTTTTCCGGCTGCTGGAGCGACTGGACGGTCGCGGCCGGCACCTTCTGGAACGCGGCATTGGTCGGCGCGAAGACCGTGAACGGACCCGGTCCCTGCAGCGCCTGCGCCAGGTCGGCCGCCTGCACGAGACTGACGAGCGTGGTCAGGTTCGACGCTTCGCTGGCGTTCTGGACGATGTTGCGCGACGGCAGCATCTGCGCCCCGCCGACGACCGGGATGGAGGCTGTGGTGGACGTGGAAGCGGTCGTCTGCGTGGAAGTTTCCGTGGCCATGTCGTCGTCCATGGAATCGGCCATGCCGTCATCCATGGTGGTGCACGCCGCAGTGGCGAGTGCGAGGGCGGAAATGGCTGCGATGGAACGGAGGTTCATGTGGCAAGTCCCTTTGTTGCGTGGCGTTAACAGGCCATCAATGGGATTGCGCGGTGCTTGTTCCTGATTTTAATCAATAGCCCGCGGCGGTCCGGCTGCTCAGCCGCGCAGCTTTTCCGCCATCAGAGACTGCAGCCGGCTGACGTCGGACTTGCGCCCGATCTTGAACTGGATCGGCTGGTGACCGGACAGGTAGATCTTGATCTCGGCATCCAGGTCGAACGTCCCGGCGCTCTCGATCGCGAAGGCGGTCACCGATTTGTAGGGGACGGAGAAATACTGCCGCTTGCTGCCGGTCAGCCCCTGCACATCCATGTGCAGCACGCGCCAGTCGGTGAAGACGATCCAGTCGCGCATCGTCTTGTAGGCGACCCACACGCGTTCCCCTTCGGTCAGCGCGTGCGCATGATCGTGCGCGAATTCCTCCGGCGAGGCTTCGGTCGCGTTGAGCAGTCCCATATCCCTGTCCCCTGTCCCCTCAGGCCGCGCCGGTCAGGCGCGCCAGCCTATCCAGCCGGGCCTGCGCATCGGCAAGGTCGGCGTCCAGCCGTTCGAGTGTTTCCGGCGTGTCCGTCTCGCCGCATTCCACCGGGACACCCGCCCAGTAATGATCGTGATCGGCCTCGACCGAAGCGAAATCCACCGCACGGGGGGAGTCGGCGACCGAGGCCTTTATTTGCGCATAACGCGCGCGCTGCGCTTCGTAACGCGCAAGCTGGTCCGGGTCTTCGGTATAGCCGCACACGGGGTTCAGGATGCCGTACACCTCCCGGACCTCGGCCCGGATAGCCGCGCCTTCGCGCGCCTTTGCCGGACCATAGGCGTCAGCTGTGTCCGCCGGGCCGGAGTTGCAGGCGGCCAGCACGGCGATCGGCATGACCGCGAGGATTGCCCTCACCCGAGCAGTCTTTCGTTCACCACCTTGCCGTCGCGGGTGAGGCGCACCGCACTGCCGATCTCGTCGTCCAGCACGGGTCCGCCCTGCTCCTCGTCCCAGAAGGCCGACAGGAAATTGTAGAAGTTGCGCGACAGCAGCGCGCTCGCATCCGCTGCGAGATGGCTGGGCGTGTTGGAATAGCCCATGATCGAAACGCCGTGCCGCTCCACGATCTCGTCCGTCCTCGAACCTTCCACGTTGCCGCCCTGCGCCACGGCGAGGTCGAAGATCACGCTGCCCGGCTTCATCGTGGCGATCTGCGCATCGCTGATCAGGCGCGGCGCGGCCCGGCCTGGGATAAGCGCGGTGGTGATAACGATGTCCTGCTTGGAGATATGCGCGGACACGAGCTCGGCCTGCGCCGCCTTGTACTCGTCGCTCATTTCCGTGGCGTAGCCGCCGGCACCCTCGCCCTCGATCCCGGCGACCTTCTCCACAAAGATCGCCTTGGCGCCCAGGCTTTCGATCTGCTCCTTCGTCGCGGCGCGCACGTCCGTCGCGGAAACCTGCGCACCCAGCCGGCGACCGGTGGCGATCGCCTGGAGCCCGGCGACACCGACCCCCATCACGAACAGCTTCGCCGCGCTGACCGTGCCCGCGGCGGTCATCATCATCGGGAAGGCGCGGCCGTAGGTATCGGCCGCCGCGAGCACGGCCTTGTATCCCGAAAGGTTGGACTGGCTGGACAACACGTCCATGCTCTGCGCCCGGGTGATGCGCGGCATGAATTCCATCGACAGCGCTTCCAGCCCGGCGGCCGCGTAGGCATCAACCGTCTCGCGCTTCTGGAACGGGTCGAACAGGGCCGCGACCTTCGCGCCCGGCCGCACATTGCCCAGCAGGCCGGTATCGGGCGCCTGCACGCCCAGCACGATGTCCGCGCCTTCGGTCGCCTGCGCGACCGGCGCGACATCCGCCCCGGCTTCGCGATAGGCTTCGTCGGCAATGGCGGCATGGCGGCCTGCGCCCTCTTCCACCGCGACGGTGGCGCCCAGCGCGATGAACTTCTTCACCGTCTCGGGCGTGGCGGCGACCCGCCGTTCCCCGGCGGCGCGTTCGGCAAGGACCGCGATGCGCAACCGACCGACCTAGTCGGCGATCAGGATGACGACGACCAGCGCAATGATCGCGATCAGCGGCACCGTCCATTTGAGGGTGCCCATGAAGCTGTCATACGTCTTCCGAGCCTTTTCGATATCGTTGGTGGCCATTGCAGGTCGTCCCCAGGAAAGCTGAACTCTATTGCCGCGACCTATCGCGCGGACGCGACGGCATCAAGCCATTCCGCGCGTTCCCACAGGCTTAATCGGACCTTTACCGCTTCGCCCTAATGCTTCGGTTCTGTGCCGCAACGGGACGGTTTTGTGGGGACTATGGCAAGCGAAGACACGCGCCTTCTGATGTTGATCGACGACGAGCCGGCGCAGAGCCGGCTGATCACCGCGCTCGCCGCGCGCGAGGGGTGGCGTACGCTGGTGGTCGCCGATCCGGAAACCGCGATCGCCACGCTGGGCACGCGGCAGGGCATGCAATTGTCCGCCATCATCCTCGACCAGTGGGTGCCGGGCGAAGATGCCTGCAGCCTGATCCACGAACTGAAGACACGCCGGCCGGCCATGCCGATCCTGATGCTGACGGCGAGCACCAGCCCGCTGCTGGCAGTCGAAGCCATGCGCGCGGGCGCCACCGACTACCTGATCAAGCCGATCGCGCCCGACCGCCTGATGAGCGCGCTGCGCAGCGCGACCAAGCGCGAGGCGCCCAAGGACGAGTTGCAGCCGCTGACGGAGAAGATGCCGGCGGTCCTCGATTTCGACGCCATGATCGGCACCGAACCAAAGTTCCGAGCGGCGTTGGCCAAGGCGGCGAAGGCCGCGCGCGGCCATGGTCATGCCCTGATCCAGGGCGAAAGCGGCACCGGCAAGGAGATGCTGCTGCGCGCGATGGTTGCCGCCAGTCCGCGTTCCAAGGCGCCGTTCCGGCTGATCAACGTGTCCGGCGTTCCGGCCAACTCCATCGAATCGCTGCTGTTCGGCCACGAACAGGGTGCCTTTGCCGGCGCGTTCGACCGCCAGGTCGGCGCGATCCAGCATTGCGACGGCGGCACGCTGGTGCTCGACGAGATCGACCGCCTGCCGCTCTCGCTCCAGACCAAGCTGGCCGAAACGCTGGAAAGCCGCATCGTACGCCCGCTGGGCGCGACGCACGGCTTCAAGATCGACATCCGGGTCATGGCGGCGAGCGACCTTCCGCTGGACGCGCTGGTCGAACAGGACGGGTTCGACCGCGATCTGCTGGCCGCCATATTCGCCACCCGGATCGAGCTGCCGCCGCTGCGCGAGCGGCCCGGCGACATTACTGCGCTGACCCGCCATTTCCTTTCCCGCATCGGGGAGCAGCCGGGCCTGCGACACCTGTCGATCACCGACAGCGCGTTGGCGCTGCTGGCCGCGTTCGACTGGCCGGGCAATGTCCGCCAGTTGCAAGCCGTGCTGTTCCGCGCCGCGGTGTTCTGCGACGGCGAATCGCTGACGGCGGACCACTTCCCGCAGCTGTCCGAACTGCTGGGCGAGATCGACAGCGATTACGCCAATCCGCTGCAGGAAGGCGTCGGCGTCATGCTTTACACGCCCGACGGCAATCTCCGCCCGCTGGAAGACATCGAGGCGGACGTCATCCGCCTCGCCATCGGCCACTACCGCGGCCGCATGACCGAAGTGGCGCGCCGGCTCGGCATCGGGCGGTCCACGCTCTACCGCAAGCTGGGCGACTTGGGCATCGACAACGCCGCCTGAGCGTCTAAGCGTTTCGGCCATGACCGAAGGCTACGATTTCGCAAACCGCACCGCGCTCGTCACGGGCGCCGCATCCGGCATCGGCGCGGCCTGCGCCCGCTGGCTGGACCGGCACGGCATCGGCCGGCTGGTCCTCGTCGACAGGGACCGCGAGGGTCTCGACGCGCTCGATCTGGGCTGCACCGTCGAAGCGCACGGCGCGGACGTGGCGGACCCCGATTTCTGGAGCACGCTCGAAGGCAGCATCGGCCGGCTCGACCATGCGGTGGTCAATGCGGGCATCGGCGAAGGCGGCCCCATGGCGGAGCAGAGCTTCACCGACTGGCGCCGCGTGATGGCGGTCAATCTCGACGGCGCGTTCCTGACCCTGGGCACCGCGTTGCGGCGCATGCAGGCCGGCGATGGCGGCAGCATCGTGCTGACCGCATCGGTCACCGGGATGAAGCCCGTTCCCGGCATCGGCGCCTATGGCGTGTCCAAGGCAGCGGTGGCGCACATGGCGCGGATCGCCGCGGCGGAGAATACCGGCAAGGGCATCCGGGTGAACGCGATCGCGCCGGGCGGCGTCGATACCAACATCTGGAACAGCTCGCCCCAGTTCCTCGCGGGCGTCGAGGCGCACGGGCGCGACGCGACATTGCAGGCGATGGCCGCGACCACGCCGCGCGGCCGCTTCGCGACGCCGGACGAACTGGCCCGCGAGATCGGCTTCCTGCTGAGCGATGCCGCCGCGAACGTGACCGGCACCGTGCTGGTCAGCGACGGCGGCTTCACGCTCTAGTCCGGGCGCCCCGCCTCTCTCACATCGGCGGCAGGTCCGCGAAGTCGGTCAGCGCCGCATCGCGCAGACCCCGCCAGACATTGCGCGCCTGGACCGTCTCCGCGACGTCGTGCACCCGCAGCAGCTGCACGCCCGCATTCATGCCCGCAATCGCCAGCGCGATGCTTCCGCCGAGCCGCCGGTCCGCCGCCGCCTCGTTCGACAGTGCGCCGATCATCCGCTTGCGGCTGGCCCCCAGCAGCAGCGGATGGCCGAGCGCGTGATAGAGCGGCAGCGCGTTCAGCACGGCGAGATTGTCCGCCACCGATTTTCCGAAGCCGATACCGGGATCGAGCACGATGTGCTCCGGCGCGATGCCCCCCTCCACCGCCGCATCGCGCAAGGCGCGCAGGCCGTCGAAGACGTCGAACGCGACGCTCTCGTAACCGCCCTCGGAATGCAGGTCCTGCCCGTCGCCCGGCGCATGCATCAGCACGACGGGCACGCCTGATCGCGCGACCAGTTCACGGCTGCGCGGATCGTGGCGCAGGCCCGACACGTCGTTCACCAGGTGCGCACCCTTCGCGAGAGCCGCTTCCATCACTGCCGGGCGGCGCGTGTCGATGCTGAGCGCGGCCCCCATCGCGGCGCAGTATTCGACTGCCGGGACCACGCGTTCGAGCTCGTCCCCTTCCCATGTCGCCGCCGCGCCGGGGCGCGTGCTTTCGCCGCCAATGTCGATGATGGCCGCGCCGGCTTCCACCATCGCCGCCGCATGGGCTCGCCCGGCGTCCTGGTCGTCGAGGAACTCGCCCCCGTCGCTGAAGCTGTCCGGCGTCACGTTGAGGATGCCCATGACCTGCGGCTGGTCGAGCCGCACGGTCCGTTCTCCCAGCTGCAGCGGCGCGTGGGCCTGGCGCAGGTTCGACCACTGGCGCTCCGCCTCGCTCGCGGCATCGTCCCCGAAGGCATCGGCCAGCTCGCCAAAGGCCGCCACCGCATCGGGCGGCGCGAACATCCGCCGATGTACCACCGCCCCGCCCTCGCGTACCACCAGCACGAACTCGCGCGCATAGACCATCCCGCCCGCCAGCCGCACCGCATCGCCCTCGGCAACCTGCGGACCGGCGACGGTGCTAACCGGCCGGACATAGACCCGCGGAGTCATCGTGCGACCCCGGCAGACATGGACCGCTCGACCGGTCCGGAAAGAAACCCCGATCCGGCCCAATCAGTCTGCAATTTCAATCGCTTGCGGATCGGACCTGCAAGCAATGTGTGGCCTTTGCCCGAGGCGAAGGAGACGCCCTGCACCGCAGCAGGATCGAAGGGAAACGAAGCTTTCATGCAGCCGGCATAGCGATCCGCGCGCCTGTAGGACAGCACAAGCCCTGCAGAGATTTCGGACCGCAATGTGGACGGCCGACCAGAACGCGCTAACCCGATGGAAACGACCGGTCAGCTAATGGCGCTCCGACGGGGAGAATGCGCATGCCGATGTGGCTGTTCGATTTCATCGACGAGATTTTCATGCCCAACCCTGAGAAGGACGATGGAGCACGGCGGCTCAAGCGGCTGGTGCTCATCGTCGTCCTGGCGATCGTGGTGGTCTGGCTGTTCGACTGATCATCCGGAAGCGCCGTAGCGCGCATCTGCCGTCGGGGCACGAAGTGAGGGGAACCCGCGCGGTATCGCGTCCATTGGTCGCGAAAGACCAGGAGCCCCCGCAATGCCGCACACATTGAAGCTGCAGTCGATCCGACCGATCACGCACAACGTCAACGAACTCACCTTTCCCCGCCCGGACGGCTACGACTGCACGCCGGGACAGGCCACGGAGCTGGCGATCGACCGTGACGGCTGGCGGGACGAGAAGCGGCCCTTCACTTTCACCTCCCTACCCGATGCCGACCACCTGCAGTTCACCATCAAGTCCTATCCCGACCATGACGGTGTGACCGAGCAGATCGGGCAGTTCGAGGGCGGCGAGACGGTGCTGATCGAGGATCCGTGGGGCGCCATTGAGGACAAGGGCCCCGGCACCTTCATCGCCGGGGGAGCAGGCCTGACGCCGTTCCTGTCGATCCTGCGCGCGAGACAGGCACGGGACGGCACGCTGGACGGATATCGCCTGATCTTCGCGAATTCGCACGAGAAGGACATCATCCTACGCGAGGAACTGGAAGGGATGCCCGGGCTGAAACTGGACCTGGTCCTGAGCAAGGAGAAGGTCGATGGCCTGCACCACGGCCAGGTCGACGCCGATTTCCTGGACGAAGCCGGTCTCGACTTCGGCGACACATTCTACCTGTGCGGCCCCCCGCCCATGGAAGAGGACGTCAGCACCCTGCTGAAACTGCGCGGCGTCACCGACGACCGGCTGGTCCGCGAAGAAGACTGACGGCGCAGAACGCGCGCCCGCGTATCAGTCCTCCAGCGCCAGCAGGTGAAGCTGCCGCGCAGCGTCGATTGGCTTTACCTCGCCGCCGTTCTCGTAGTGCCAGAAGGTCCAGCCATTGCAGCTGGGTGCGCCTTGCAGGTCCTTGCCGAGGCCGTGGATGCTGCCGGCCTGCTTGCCGTACGAGAGCGATCCGTCGGCACGAACGGTGGCGGTCCAGCGGCGCTTCTTGTCGAACAGCTGCGTGCCCGCAGGCACGAGTCCGTTTTCGACGAGCGCACCGAACGCGACGCGCGGGGCATCCTTCTTGCTCTGCATGGTGACCAGCGCGCTTTCGTCCAGCGGCAGTTCCTTCGAGATCCGTGCGATCGCGGCGTCGCGATAGACGCCTTCGCGTTCGCAGCCGATCCACTGGCGGCCCAGCCGCGTGGCGACCGCGCCGGTGGTCCCGGTGCCGAAGAACGGGTCCAGCACCACGTCGCCGCGCTCCGTCGTCGCCAGCAGCACGCGGTAGAGCAGCGCTTCGGGCTTCTGCGTCGGGTGGACCTTGTGTCCGCCTTCCTTCAGCCGTTCACCCCCGCCGCAGATCGGCAGGACCCAGTCGCTGCGCATCTGGAGTTCGTCGTTGAGCGTCTTCATCGCGCGATAATTGAAATGGTAGCGCGCCTTCTCCCCCTGGCTGCACCACAGCAGCGTCTCGTGCGCATTGGTGAAGCGGGTGCCCTTGAAATTGGGCATCGGATTGGACTTGCGCCAGACGATGTCGTTGAGAATCCAGAAGCCCAGATCCTGCAGGATCGCGCCGACGCGGTAGATGTTGTGGTAGCTGCCGATGACCCACAAGCCGCCGTCGGGCTTCAGAACGCGCTTGCACTCCGCCAGCCAAGCCTTTGTAAAATTGTCGTAAGTGCGGAAGCTGTCGAACCGGTCCCAGTCGTCCGTCACCGCGTCCACCTGGCTGCCGTCGGGCCGGTTGAGGTCACCGCCCAGCTGCAGGTTGTAGGGCGGATCGGCGAAGACCAGGTCCACGCTCGCATCGGGCAGCGTGCGCATGGCGGCCACGCAATCGCCCGGCAATATCCGGCCCAGCGGCAGATCCACGGCCTTCGGCGCGGCGGCAACCGCCCGCATCTCGCGCGTCCTTACGGTCTCGACGACCCCCATCTTGGTAATCCCCCTTCGTACTTATCCACAGGGTGAGTCCAAGCGGACTCCGCGTCAAGCACGAAGTCATCGCAGCGTATGGTTAACGCCGCGATAACCAGAGGGAACGAAAGGAGTCCGGCACAAGATGTTGAGTCCGCCTCACTCTGCAGGACTCGACATCTGGGGGTGTTGCGCCGGGGACTCAGCCGAGCGGTCGTGTGGGATCAGGCTGGTGCGAGCTCCGGGTCGATGCCGGTCAGTTCGATCGACTTGTCCCAAAGGCGTTTCGCAAGCTCCGGATCGCGCGCGGTCTTGGTGGCGTAAGCCCTGCCCGAGCGTTTGCCGCTCATTTCGCGGAAACCGTAGGGGCCGTAATATTCGCCGCCTTCGGCCTCCGGATCGGTCGCTGCCTGCAATGCGGGCAGCGCACCATGCGCAGCGGAATTGAGCACCAGGCCGACGAACGAGCCGAACACACCGCCCAGCGGGCCCATGTGCCGCGTCAGGTCCGTCTGCGCGATGCCGGGATGGCACGCCATGGACCGCACGCTCGATCCGGCGGCAACCAGCCTTCGGTCGAGTTCCTTGGCGAAGAGCAGGTTGGCAAGCTTGCTCTGGCCGTAGAACTCGCCCTTGGCATAGCCTTGCTCGGCGTCGAGATTGTCGAAGTCGATATCCGCGCCCTTGTGCGCGATGGAGGACTGGGTGACCACGCGCCCGCCCCCGTCCTGCGACAGCTTGTCCAGCAGCAGGCTGGTAAAGGCGAAATGGCCCAAATGATTGACGGCAAACTGCATCTCGCACCCGGCGGTCGCATGGCCGAGCGGCGGGAACATGATGCCGGCATTGTTGACCAGAATGTCGATCCGGTCTTCCTTTGCCGCCTTTTCCGCTGCGTCGCGCACCGAGGCGATGTTGGCGAGGTCGAGCGGGAGGAATCCGGTATCGGCGCGTTCCGGGCCCGATCCGATGTCGGCCTGCGCCGCGGCCGCCTTGTCCGCATCGCGGCAGGCGAGCAGCACGCGGGCGCCCTTGCGGGCCAGTGCGCGGGCGATTTCCAGCCCTATGCCGGTATTGGCACCGGTGACGATGGCGGTCTTGCCGCCGAGTTCGGGAATGTCGGAATAGGAAAAGGGCACGGCGGGGGATACTCCTGGCATGGGGATATGCCAGACCAATGGCCGGCCCGCCCGCGCGTTCCGCGAGCGCCGCCGCGCGCGTCTTAGTTGTAGAGGACCACCATCGCGGTATTGGCGACGAACCCGGCCAGCAGCAAAGCGCCCATGACCCGTCCGATCCGCTTTCCATAGGCACACAACAGATAGACGAGAACGGCCGCCGCAACCATGACGGGCCATTCGATATCCAGCAGCTCGCTCGGAATTGCCGTCGGCGCGATGGTCATGGTCGCGCCGCCGATCAGCAGCAGGTTGAAAATGTTGGAGCCCACGACATTGCCTATCGCCAGGCCCGACTGGCCGCGCAGGGCCGCCGCGACGCTGGCCGCGAGTTCGGGAAGCGACGTTCCCACCGCCACGATGGTGAGACCGATCACGGTTTCGGCGATCCCGGCATTTTCCGCCAGTTGCACCGCGCCTGTCACCAGCCACTGCCCGCCAAAGACGAGCGCTGCGACACCGGCTGCAAAGACCGGAACGGCAACGACGAGGCGCGTCGGCGCACCCACGTCCTCTTCCGCGTCCTCCACCAGGGTCTTCGCCGGGTGGCGGATGCGCCAGATGACGTAGATCACGATCAGGGCCAGCAGTACCGCGCCGATCCAGCCCGCGGCCCAGCCCGACCACGCGATACCCCAGACCAGCGCGCCGGCCAGAACGCCGACCACCGCATCGCGCTTGCCCGCGCCCGTCAGCGCGATCGGCGCGACCATTGCCGCGGCGCCGAGGATCAGGAGCGAGTTCGCGATATTGGACCCGGCAATGTTGCCCCAGGCGATTTCCGGCGAGCCGGTCAGCGCGGCCTGCACGCTGGCGACCATTTCCGGCATGGACGTTGCCGATCCGACGATCACGACGCCCGTGACCAGCGTCGAGATGCCGAGCCGCTGCGCGATGCCGACACTGCCGCGCACCAGCAGTTCGCCGCCGATAGCGAGGCCGGCGAGCCCCGCCAGGATCAGGATCGCGATGGAGAGCGTCACGCTTTGCGTCCGCGCAGCAGCAGCAGGACGCCGAGAATGGCCGCGACGATCGAACCGGACAGCACGCCCAGCTTCACCGCGTTGATCTGCGCCGGATCGGCAAAAGCAAGGTTGCCGATGAACAGGCTCATGGTGAAGCCGATACCGGCGATCAGCGACAGCCCCCAGACCTGCGACCAGCCGATGCCACGCGGCAATTTCGCGATCCCGCTCTTCACGGCGAGCCAGGCGAAGCCGACGATGCCGATCTGCTTGCCCAGCAGCAGGCCGAGCGCGATGCCCAGCGGCAGCGGTGCGAGGACCGCGGCCGGCTCCATGCCTTCGAAGGAAACGCCCGCATTGGCGAGCGCGAAGATGGGCACCACCAGGAACGCGACCCAGGGGTGCAGGTCATGCTCCATGCCCTCCAGCGTCGGATTGCCGCGCCGGTCCTCCAGCGGGATGCACATGGCGAGCGCCACGCCCGCGAGCGTCGCGTGGACGCCCGACTTGAGGACGAAGAACCAGAGCGCGACGCCCAGGATCATGTAGGGAATGGCGGACCCGAACCGCATCCACCCGCAAAAGGCGAGAACGGCGAGGACGATGGCGGCGTAGCCCAGCATCACCGTCTCGACACCGGGCGTGTAGAACAGCGCGATGATGGCGATCGCCCCGATATCGTCGATGACCGCGACTGCCAGCAGCAGCGCCTTCAGTGCGACCGGCACCCGGCTGCCGAGCAGGGCGAGCACGCCGAGCGCAAAGGCGATGTCGGTCGCGGCCGGGATCGCCCAGCCCTGCAGGTTTTCCGGCGATCCCAGGTTGACGCCGACGAAGATCAGCGCCGGCGCGATCATCCCGCCGATGGCGGCGAAGATGGGGAGCGAGGATTGCTGCCAGCTCGACAGCTGGCCGATCAGCACCTCGCGCTTCACTTCCAGCCCGACGAGCAGGAAAAACAGCGCCATCAGCCCGTCATTGATCCACAGCAATGCGGACTTGCTGACCCCTTCGCCGTTCACGGTCACCGATACCGGCGTGTCGAGGAAAGCGAGATAGGCAGGCGCGAGCGGGCTGTTGGCCCAAATCACCGCCACCGCCGCCGAAATCATCAGCAGGATGCCGCCGGCGCTTTCCTGTTGCAGGAAATCCTTCATCGACCGGGCAGCTCTGGCAAGGACGGCGGGCGGTTTGGGTGCGGGCGTCATGGACGCAGTCCTTAGCCGCCTGAGCCGTTCAGGCAAGCAAAGTCGGAACCGCCGGAGTCAGAGCAGTTCCAGCTGCGCGACCGGCGCGAAACTGCGCCTATGGAGCGGGCTGGGCCCGTGCGAGCGCAACGCTGCCATGTGCTCCGCCGTGCCGTATCCCTTGTTGCGTTCCCAGCCGTACTGCGGATGGTCGCGCGCCGCCTCGCACATCAGCCGGTCGCGCCATTCCTTCGCTACGATGGACGCGGCCGAGATGCACGGCTCCAGCGCATCCCCGCCCACGATGGCGCGGGCGGGCCAGTTCCATTCGGCGCAGCGGCCGTGCGGCGTCATGTTGCCGTCCACCAGCACTTGGTTCGGCGGCGCGGAGGCACGGGTGCAGAGCGATGCCACCGCGCGGGTCATCGCCAGCATGGTCGCGCCAAAGATGTTGATGCGGTCGATCTCTTCCGGCCCGACGACGCCGACGCCCCAGACGCAGTTCGCCCGGATTTCGAGGTCGAGCTTCGCCCTTCGCGCGGCGGTCAGCTTCTTGGAATCGTCCAGTCCCTCGGGGCACGGATCGCACAGCACTACTGCGGCGGCGACCACCGGCCCCGCCAGCGGACCCCGTCCGGCCTCGTCGACGCCCGCGATGCCCGGCGTGGCACCAAATAAACTTTTGTGCGTATTGGAGAGCATGAGCAGACCGTCGAACAGAACCTTCGCCCTCCTCCTTTCGCCTCTCGTGCTCGGTGCCGCAAGTTGCGACACCTCCGCGACCGGGGACAGCGCCGCCGCGCCGACCTCGACACCCGGCCCCGCCACGGGCGGCGGAGGCGGCGAAGGCCCGCCCAATGCCGGCAATTCGCCGGTCACCGGCAACCCGCCCTTCGACCGGCGCACGGTCGGCAGCTTCGACGAGCCCTGGGCCCTGGCCTTTGCGCCGGGCACATCGAACCTGTTCGTGACCGAACGTCCCGGCACCATGAAATTCGTCGACACGCGCAGCGGCCAGGTCGGCACGGTCACGGGCCTTCCTGAGGTCGATTACGGCGGCCAGGGCGGCCTCGGCGATGTCGCCTTTCTCCAGTCCGAATCGAAAGCGGAGCTTGGCGGCCGGACGATCTACCTGAGCTGGGCCGAGGCTGGTTCGGGCGATACGCGCGGGGCCGTGGTCGGTCGCGGCACGCTCGAATGCGGATCGGCGACGTCGTGCAATGTGGAAGGCCTGCAGGTCATCTGGCGCCAGGATCCCAAGGTCACCGGGCGCGGCCACTATTCGCACAAGATCGCGTTCTCGCCGGACGAGCAGTACATGTATGTCGCCAGCGGCGATCGGCAGAAGCAGGACCCGGCGCAGGACACCTCCAATACGCTCGGTTCCATCGTTCGGCTCAACCTCGACGGCTCGCCCGCTTCGGGCAACCCGCTGGCGGGGCAATCCGGCGCTTCGGACGAGATCTGGTCCTACGGCCACCGCAACACGCTCGGCCTACAGTTCGACACGCAGGGCCGGCTCTGGAACCTGGAGCATGGCCCGGCGGGCGGCGACGAACTCAACCTCGTCGAGCGCGGGGTGAATTACGGCTGGCCAGTCGTCTCCTATGGCGACAACTACAATGGCTCGCCGATTCCGCGCCACCCGACACGGCCCGAGTTCCGCGAGCCCGCGATCTACTGGACCCCGGTGATCGCGCCCGGCGATTTCATCTTCTACTCGGGCAACGCTTTCGATGCCTGGCGCGGCGATGCCGTCATCGCCAACCTCAAGGTAGAGAACATCGTCATCGTGGACGTCAGCGGGAATACAGCCCGCCAGACGGCGCGCTATTCTTTCGACCGCCGGCTTCGCGATATCGCGCAGGCCCCGGACGGGACGATCTGGATCGCCGCCGATGGCGACAACGCACCGCTCTACCACCTGACACCCAAGAACTGAGCGGACGCAATTTCGTTCGACAGGCACGGCGCGCGTAATTAGGGGCGCGCGCCATGTCTGCGCCCGCCATGTCCGCGTCCCATGCCAAGATAGTCCCGCTGGATGCGATCGATCCGGCGCTGATCGAGCAATTGCTCGATCGCGCCTTCGGCGAGGACAGGCACGCGCGCACTGCCTATCGCATCCGCATCGGCACCGACTGGCTGCCCGGCCTGAGCTTCGCGGCGCTGGACGAGGAGGACTACCTCGCCGGGACCATCCAGTTGTGGCCGGTCGCGCTGACCGATCCGCAGCAACGCGCGCACCCCCTGCTGATGGTGGGTCCCGTAGCGGTCGTGCCGGAACGGCAGGGCGACGGTTTCGGCAAGGCGCTGATGCTGGCGGCGCTCGGCGCGATCGACACGCAGGCGGCCCTGCCGCAAGTGCTGATCGGGGACGAGGACTATTACGGCCGCTTCTTCGGCTTCACCGCCGCCCCCACCGGCGGCTGGCGCTGCCCGGGTGCGTGGGACCCGGCGCGCCTGCTGGTCCGGTGCGAAAACCCGGCCGTCCTCCCGCGCGAGGGAATGCTCGGCCCGTGGCCCGGCCCTTCGGCGCGCGAACCCTTGGCGGATTGAGCGCCAGCCACCATCTTCGCCACCATGCCGTACGAACCGCCGCCGGGAATCGCGAACCTCACCCTGTCACAGATCGCCGAGCAGGTCGCGGCCCGCAAGCTGCCGCCGGTGGAAGGCTGGGCCCCGCAGAAGACCGGCGACAGCCGGATGCGGATCGCGGCGGACGGCACCTGGTTCCATGACGGCACGCCGGTGACTCGCCCGGCCATGGTGCGCGCGTTCTCCGGCCTGCTCTCGCGCGACGACCAGGGCCGTCACTGGCTGTTCTCCCCGTTCGAGAAGCTGTCGATCGAGGTCGAGGATGCCGCTTTCATCGCCACGGACGTGAGCGAGAACGAGGGCGCGCTCGCCTTCCGCCTCAACACGGACGATATCGTTGTCGCCGGGCCGGATCATCGTCTGGAGGCCCGCGGGGACGCGGAAACGCCCGCGCTCTATCTCCATGTCCGGCGCGGCTGCGAGGCACGCCTCAACCGCAGCACCTACGAACAGCTCGCCCGGATCGCGCTCGACCGGAGCGCCGGGGACGGCGACGAGTGGACCGTCACCAGCCAGGGCGAACGGTTCTCCCTCCTTCCTGCATGAGCGCCCTGTTCGACCGGTTGACCTGCCTGTTCGAGGAAGGGCACGGACAGGACCTGTCGGACCTCCTGACCGACATCCGCTTTGCCGATGCGGCACGGTCCACCGACGCCGCCGTGCTGATCGCGGTGACGGACCGGCCAGAGCCCGGCGTCATCCTGACCCAGCGCCCGACAACGATGCGCGACCATCCCGGCCAGGTCGCCTTTCCCGGCGGCAAGATGGAGGACGGAGAAGACGCCGTGACCGCCGCCCTGCGCGAAGCCGAGGAGGAACTGGCGATGCGGCCGGAGGACGTGCGGATCATCGGCACCACCGACCGGTACCAGACCGGTACCGGGTTCGAGATCACCCCGGTCCTGGGCGTCATCCCGCCCGATCTGCCGCTGCACGCCGATCCGCGCGAGGTCGAAAGCTGGTTCGAGGCGCCGCTGTCGCTGGTGATGGACCGCCGCAACTGGACCGAGAACGAGGTGTTCTGGAAGGGCGCGATGCGCCATTACCTCGAGATGGACCACCAGGGCTATCGCATCTGGGGCGTCACCGCGGCGATCATTTCCAACCTTTCGCGCCGGCTTGCCTGGGTCGATTGAGCGCTCCCGAACTTGTCTCGCGCCCCGTTTTGGACTTAGGCGCGTTTCCATCATGACCTGCCGCCCCGGCCCCCTCCCCTTTTCGCCGATGTCCGCATGAGCGATACCGCCCCCATCCTTCCCGCCGCGCCCTGGACGAAGCGCGAGGATCTGGCGCAGCTTGCCTCGGTGCTGGGCATGGACAATGTCCGCTGGGTCGGCGGCGCCGTGCGCGACACGCTGCTCGGCCTGCCGGTGAAGGACATCGACGCGGCGACGCCGCTGCGGCCCGACACGGTCATGGCCGAGCTGAAGACGGCAGGCATCCGCGTCATTCCGACCGGCATCGATCACGGCACGGTCACCGCAATCCTGCCGGGCGGTCCGGTCGAGATCACCACGCTGCGCCACGACGTATCGACCGACGGGCGCCGGGCCACCGTCGCCTTTGCCGACGACTGGCGCGAGGATGCGGCGCGCCGGGACTTCACCATCAATGCGCTCTACGCCCATCCCGAAACGCTCCGGATCTCGGACTATTTCGGCGGCCTGGCGGATCTCGATGCGCGCCGGGTCCGGTTCATCGGCGATGCGCGGCAGCGCATCCGCGAAGACCATTTGCGGATCCTGCGATACTATCGCTTCCAGGCGCGCTTTGGATCGGATCTCGATGCGCAGGCGGAAGATGCCTGCGCCGAACTGGCCGGTACGCTGAAAGGCCTGAGCCGCGAACGCGTGGCGATGGAATTGCTCGCGCTGCTCGCACTGCCCGATCCTGCACCCACCGTGCTGCGCATGCGCCAGCGCGGCGTCCTCCCCGTCATCCTGCCGGAGACAGGGCCGCACGAGCTTGCGGGGCTCGACATCCTGCTCGCGGCGGAGAGGGATGCCGGAGTCGAACCGCACGCCATCCGCCGGCTGGCCGCGCTGGTGCCGGCGCTGCCCAGCATCGCGGAAACGGTGGCGGCACGGTTGCGGCTTTCCAAGGCGCAGCGGGCCCGGCTGATCTGCGATGCGGAGCGCGGACGGACGGACGCGGAAGCCCCCCGCGCGCTGGCCTACGACGTGGGGATGGATTGCGCCGTCGACCGCCTGCTCCTGCTGGGAGAAAGCGTCGCGGAGTTCGACGGCTGGGACGTGCCGCGCCTGCCGCTGAAGGGCGGCGAGATCGTCGCCCGCGGCGTGTCGGCCGGGCCGGAAGTCGCGCGCACCCTTCGCGCGGTGGAAGCGGCCTGGGTCGCGGAAGGTTTTCCGGATCGTGCACGCGTGCTCGAATTGCTGGACCGCCAGATCGGCGGATGATCCGCCGTTCAGCGCGCGGACACGCATCCTGCCGCATCGCGCGCATCAGACCAATTTCCTTGCGGAGTGACCATGAAACCGATCGTCAGCACAATCGCGGCGCTTGCCGTCCTGTCCCTTCCCGCCTCCGCCGTCGCTCAGGACCAGGCCTGCCTTAGCTCCGCGGAAAACCGCGCGGTCATGGCTAACCTGATGCCCGCGCTGGTCGAACAGGCGGCCAAGCGATGCGCCCCCGTGCTCGACGGCAATGCCTATCTGACCCGCAATTCCGCGGCCATCGCGGCGCGCCAGAAACCCTATGCCGACAAGTCCTGGCCCGCCGCCAAGCCCGCTTTCCAGCGCCTAGTGAAAATGAAACTGCCGGACAACGAAACCGTGCTCGAATTTGGGCGCCAGACGATTGCATCCACCGTCGCGCGCGAACTGACGGCCGACCAGTGCGGCGTCCTGAGCCGCCTGATGCAGGAACTCGCCCCGCTGCCGCCGGAAAACTTCGCCCATGTCGTGGCGCTGTTCGTCGAGGCGGGATCGGCCCAGGTGCCGAACGCGCCGATCAGGGTCTGCGAAAAGCCCTGACTGCTTAGTAAGGCAGCTGCCTAGAACCGGTTGTCGCGGGGGAAGCCCTGCGGCGGCAGGCGGCCGGCCGCGCCGCGCGCGACCTTCCACTGCCAGATGTCGGTTTCCGTCCGGGTCCGGTCGCCCTTGCCGCCCATCTGCCAGCTGAGGCCGTCTTCCAGCTTGAAGGTCGTGGCGTCGGACAGGCCGCCGTCGCGATAGCGTTGCAGCATGACGCCCTGCCCGCGCGCGAGCGTGGGCACTTCTTCCAGGTTGAAGACGATCAGCTTGCGGTTGTCGCCCACCGCCGCGACGTGATCGTCCGCTTCCGCGATCGGGTGGACCACGTTCAGGCGCGCATCCCCCTTCAGGTTGACCACCTGCCGGCCCTTCTTGGTTTCCGCGAGCAGTTCGCCCGTCTCCGCCACGAAACCCTTGCCCGTGGTCGCCGCCAGCAGCAACTTGCCGCCCGGGCGATGGACCAGCGCCGCCACGATCTGCGCGCCGTTGTCGATGTCCAGCGTGTTGCGCACCGGCTCCCCGAAGCCGCGCGCGCCCGGCAGCTTGTCGCAGCCCAGCGTGAAGAAGCGCCCGCTATCGGTCGCGAGCAGCAGCTTGTCGGTCGTCTGGGCATGGACCGCGAAGGCAGCTTCGTCGCCTTCCTTGTACTTGAAGTCCCCGCGCCCGTCCTCCGACGCGTCGAGATCGACATGGCCCTTCGCGCCGCGGATCCAGCCCTTCTTCGACAGGATGACCGTGATCGGTTCCTTCTCGATCATGGCGTCCATGCTGAATTCGACGGCGGGCGCGGCTTCCGCGATCGTTGTGCGCCTGCGGCCCAGTTCCGTTTCGGGGCCGTATTCGGCGCGCAGCTTTTCGAGGTCGCGGCGCATCCGCGTGCGCTGGCGGGCCGGGCTCGCCAGCAGTTTCTCCAGCCCGTCGCGCTCCTTGAGAAGCTCCTCCTTCTCGTTGCGCAGTTCCATCTCTTCCAGCTTGCGCAGGGAGCGAAGACGCATGTTGAGGATCGCTTCGGCCTGCCGGTCGGTCAGGCTGAATTCCTCCATCATCACCGGCTTGGGTTCGTCTTCGGTGCGGATGATCTCAATCACGCGGTCGAGATTGAGGTAGGCGACGATGTAGCCTTCGACCAGTTCGAGGCGCGAGGCGATCTGGTCCAGCCGGTGCTGGCTGCGGCGCTGCAGGATCTCGATCTGGCTGGCGATCCAGTTGCCGAGCAGTTCCTTCAGCCCCATCAC
Source organism: Qipengyuania sp. JC766 (assembly GCF_040717445.1). Taxonomy (NCBI): domain Bacteria; kingdom Pseudomonadati; phylum Pseudomonadota; class Alphaproteobacteria; order Sphingomonadales; family Erythrobacteraceae; genus Qipengyuania; species Qipengyuania sp. JC766. The sequence continues at coordinate 1,223,413 of NZ_JBFEFL010000001.1, forward strand.
CATCGGCGTCCGGTTCGCGTCGAGGACGTTGAGGTTGAGCCCGAAGCGGGTTTCGAGGTCCGTCAGGCGGTAAAGGCTTTCCTTCAGCAGCTCCGGATCGACATTGCGGCTCTTGGGGGCGAGCACGATGCGGATCTGCTCGTCGCTTTCGTCGCGCACGTCTTCCAGGATCGGGATCTTGCGGTCGCCGATCGCCTGCGCGATCTGTTCGATCAGCTTGCCCTTCTGCACCTGGTAGGGAATCTCGCTGATGACGAGCTGGTATCCCCCGCCCTTGATCCGCTCGATCCCGGCCTCCCGGTCCACGACATTGTCGCTCTCCGCCGCGTGGAAGCGCGCGCGCACGCGCAGGCTGCCGCGCCCGGTCTCGTAGGCGTGCGAAATGGCCTCCGCGCTGTCGACCACCAGGCCGCCGGTCGCGAAGTCGGGCCCGCGGAACAGTTCCATCAGGCGGGCGTGCTCGACATGCGGATTGTCGAGCACCTCGAGCGAGGCGTCGATCACCTCGGCAACGTTGTGGCTGGGAATGTTGGTCGCCATGCCGACCGCGATGCCGCTGGCGCCGTTCGCCAGCAGGTTGGGGAACAGTCCCGGGAAGATCTCCGGTTCCTCGTCCTCGCCATTGTAGGTCGGGATGAAATCGACCGTCCCTTCGGACAGGCCCTCCATCAGGCGCAGCGCAGTCCTGGTCAGGCGCGCTTCGGTGTAGCGATAGGCCGCGGCGTTATCGCCGTCGATATTGCCGAAATTGCCCTGCCCTTCCACCAGCGGGTACCGCAGCGCGAAATCCTGCGCGAGGCGCACCATCGCATCGTAAACGCTGGCGTCGCCATGCGGGTGGTACTTGCCGATCACGTCGCCCACGACACGGGCGCTCTTCTTGAACGGATCGGTCGGGTTGAGCTTCAGCTGGCGCATGGCCCACAGCAACCGGCGATGGACCGGCTTCAGCCCGTCGCGCAGGTCCGGCAGGGACCGCGCCGTGATCGTGGAGAGCGCATAGACGAGGTACCGCTCTGACAGCGCCGCATCGAACGGGGCGTCGACAATTGCGTCGAAGGGGTCGGAATCGGGCGTATCGATCACATCAGCCATCGGCCCGCCCTATCATCGCCTCTTTCCGGCGGACAGCACGGAACACAGCGATTTCCCCACGCGTTGCAGGGACAACACGAAAATCCAAGGAGCATCCCATGACGAAACGCGTAATGATCCTCGCCACCGACGGCTTCGAACAATCCGAACTGTTCGATCCCAAGGCCAATCTGGAAGACGCCGGGTTCGAGACCGAGATCGTCAGCCTCGAAAGCGGCGAGATCAAGGGCTGGGACGAAGACGACTGGGGCAAGAGCATCGCGGTCGACAAGACGGTCGACGAGATAGCGAACTGCGAAGGCTACGACGCCCTACTGCTTCCCGGCGGCCAGATCAATCCCGACCTCTTGCGGGTCAACGAGCGCGCGGTGGCGATCGTGCGCGAATTCGATGCCGCCGGAAAGCCCATCGCAGCGATCTGCCACGCGCCGTGGCTGCTGATCGAAGCGGGCGTCATCGATGGCAAGACCGCGACCTGCTACACCTCGATCCGCACGGACCTGGAGAATGCAGGCGCGAAGGTCGTCGACCAGGAAGTGGCCGAAGACGGCAACATCATCACCAGCCGCAATCCGGACGACATCCCGGCCTTTTCTGAGGCTTTGATCGCCCAGTTGAAGTCGGACGTGCGCGAAGCCGCCTAAATACTGCACCGATGCAAATCGAGAAGCCCCGCCGCACCGCCGGCGGGGCTTTTTTATTTGCCGCTTGACCGCAGCCGGAAACGTGGCAAGATTGTGGCATAAATAAGGCACCTCAGGTGCCGCTTCGGGAGATGGCTTATGCGTGCGTCCCTGTTGGCCCTGGCGGTAACGGCCGCTGCCCTCTCCGCCTGTTCCGGGCCGAGCGAAAGCACGGAGGCTGTCACCACGGCGGACATGGCCGAGCCGCCGCCTGCGAGCTTCGTCAATGCGGCCGATGGCGGAGACGGCGAAGCCGCCGAAATCCCGGTCAGCACCCCGCAGATCGCCTACACCTACCAGTACGGTTTTCGCGTCGCGAATGGTGCGATCGCGGGCCTGCAATCCCGCCATGTCGAACTGTGCGAAGCCAAGGGCCCGACTGTCTGCCGGATCATTTCCATGGAGCAGTCCGAGGACGAAGGCGATTACGGCTTCGGCACGCTGCAACTCGAAGTCGCTGCCCCGCAGGCTCGCAGTTTCGGAACCGAACTGGCGACTGTCGCCGAGCAGCAGGACGGCGAGCAGATCTCCGCCTCGATCGCAGGCGAGGACCTGTCCAAGCAGATCGTCGATACCGAGGCGCGCCTGCGTGCCCGAACCCTGCTGCGCGATCGGCTGATGGAAGTGCTGCGCAACCGGCAAGGCACGGTGGCGGAGCTGGTCGAGGCGGAACGCGGCGTGGCGCAGGTCAACGAGGAGATCGACCAGGCGACCAGCTGGCTGGCGGAAATGCGCGGCCGGGTCGCCTTCAGCGATGTCACCGTGCGTTACAGCTCGGGCTCGCCCAGCTCGGGCGGCTTCCTCGAACCGATCCGTTCGGTGTTCGGCGCGCTGGGCTCCATCCTCGGCACGGTCATCGCCGTCCTCATCGCGCTCATCGTCGTTGCCGTGCCGGTGGGGCTGGTGGTCTGGGCGATCGTCTGGGGCGTGCGCCGGATCCGTATCGCCGCGAGCCGCAAGCCCGGCCCCGACAATCCCAAGGAGGGCGAGACTGCCCCGCAACCCTGAAGGTCCGTCAGCTCTACTTGCGGTCCCATAAAAAAGGCGGACCACTACTCCGCTGTTAATCACTATTTATCGCGTGGTTAATAGAGGTGGGCGCCTAGAGATGGGGTTGCACCGTTTCCTTTGCGCCTTTCTGGCCATTTTCTGTGCCGCGACAATGGTTTCGCCGGCGCTGGCGCAGCAGCGCGCAATCATTAACCCCTCGTTCGAATCCAACGATCCGAACGGGCCCGGAGCGCCCAGCTTCATCATCACGCCCAACGGGACCGTTGCCGGCTGGAACTCCACCACGGGCGAGATCGAGTTGTGGGATACGAACTTCAACGGCGTGCCGGCCTATCAGGGCAACGTCTTTGCGGAGATGAATGCTTCGGCCCCCGGCGCGCTCTACCAGACGATCTGCATGGTCAATGGCGAGCAGATCGGGTGGCAGTTTGCCCACCGCGCGCGCACCGGCGGGGCCGCGACCCAGACGGCGTCCTTCCAGATCGCCAGCCAGACAGGGACGCTGATCCAGAACCTCGCCACCCAGTCCTCGACCATCAACAATGTCTGGAACCTCAATACCGGCCAGACGACCTATAACGGCCCTTCGGGCATGCAGCGGGTGCAGTTCACCACGACCAATCCCGGGTCCTTCGGCAACTTCCTCGACGATATCCGGATCAACCTGAATCCGTTCGTGGAATTCAGCTCCAACGCGACGACCGGTGTCGAATCCATTCCGACCGCGAACCTCCCGACGCTGATCGTCAGCGGTTCGATCTTCACCAGCCGGACGGTCACGGTGACGATCACCGGCGGAACGGCCACGCGCGGCACGGATTATACGACGCCCGGCGGCGGCGCGACTTTCACCGTGACCATCCCGCCCGGCATCTACCAGCGTACGGCCGTGCCGCTGGGCATCACGATCATCAACGACAATGCGATCGAGAGCAGCGAGACGATCACGATGAGCCTCGTCGCCGGTAGCGGCTACACCATCTCGGGCACCAGCACGTGCGGGGGCACGCCGATTGCATCTTCCACCTACACCATCACCGATGACGACGCCCGACTGACCCTCACGAAATCGTGGGTCAACGGCCGCAACGGGGACTCGGTCGACCTGGCCATAACCGGCGGGTTCGGCGCCAGCCCGGGATCCTCGACCGTCGGGGGCAGCGCCACCAACGCGTCCTCCAACGCGACGGTCGGGCAGACGATCACCTTCACCGAAACATTCACGTCCGGCAACGGCGCCAATTACGACACCAGTTTCGCCTGCATCAACAACAGCAACGGAAGCGCGATAACCACCGGAGGCAGCGGCCGAAGTCGCACCCTGACGGTTCCGCTCCTCTCCAACGTCACCTGTACCTACACGAACACCCGAAGATCGGCGCAGCTGACCTTGCGCAAGACCTGGTCGCGCGCCCGCATACTGGATGCGGCGCAGCTCCAGAGCACGGGCTTGGCAAACAACGCCATCATCGACGCGGTGGCCAATACCGCGAACGAGACGGATACTGCCACGCCGGTCACCGTCTATGCCGGCGACGTGGCGACGTTCAGCGAGACGTTCACCAACGGCAATGCGGCGAATTACAGCGCGACCTTTGCCTGTACCGGCAATGCGACGGCGGTGACGGGGACAACGCTGACGGTGAATGCGGCGGACACCGCGATCACCTGCACCTTCACCAACACCCGGCTGGCCGTCCAGCTCCAGCTGCGCAAGGTCTGGGTCAACGCGATAACCGGCAACACGGTCACCCTGCCCGCGACTACCGGATTCACCGCCAATACCGCCGCGTTCCAGGCAGTCGCAAACACGGCGAACGAGACCGATACGGGCACCGCCGTGACGGTTTATGCCGGCGATACGGGGACGATCAGGGCGGAAGTCTTCACGGTGGGCACCGCGTCCGCCTACCAGGCCGTGCTGAACTGCACGGGCGGCACGTTGAGCGGGACCGACGCGCGGGCGAACAACACGCTCGCCATCAATGCCGCCGATGCCGGGACCACCATCGTGTGCAGCTACACCAACGCGCGCGTCACGCCGCTGACGGTGGTCAAGACGAGCAGCGTGGTGTCGGATGGGATCAACACGACGAACCCGATGGCTATCCCCGGCGCGATCGTGCGTTACTGCATCCTCATCACCAATCCGGGCAGCACCACTGCCGCCAACGTCATCGCCACGGACAGCCTGCCTGCGCGAACCACCTTTAATACGGGCTCCATGCGATCAGGCACGTCCTGCGCCGGCGCTGTCACGGTGGAGGACGAGAATGCCATCGGTCCGGACGAAAGCGACCCGTTCGGCATGGCCCTTTCCGGCACCGTCGTGACCGGGGCCGCACCGAACCTTGCCGCCGGGGCCAGCTTCGCGATGGTGTTTACCGTTACCGTCAACTGACCCGAAAATCAGCGACGCATGTCGTGGCTTTGCGCAGGGATGGCGACTTCGAGGCCATCCAGCCCCGGCTCCAGTTCGATCTGACAGGAAAGCCGGCTGGTCGGCGCGACCCCTGCCGCGAGGTCCAGCATGTCCTCCTCGTCCTCGCTCGCCTCGGGCAGGCGCGCGAACCACTCCTTTGCGATAATCACATGACAGGTGGAACAGGCCATCTGGCCTTCGCACGTTCCCTCCAGCGGCATTCCGGCCGCCTGCGCGGTTTCGAGGAGGGAGGCGCCGTCTGCGCCTTCCACCTCGACCGCGTCGCCCTCGGCCGTGATGAAACGGACGCGCACCATCAGATACCTTGCGCCTCTGCCGCGGCGTTGATTGTGCCGGCGGCCTTCTCGATATCCTCGACCGCCGTGTAGCGGCCGAAGCCGAGCCGGATCGAGCTCTTCGCCTGCTTCTTCGAAAGGCCGATCGCCTCGAGCACGTGGCTGGTGCGGCCCGATCCGCTGGCACAGGCGGATCCGGCGCTGAACATGATGTCCCGGCAGTCGCTCATCAGGCGATTGACGTCGAGTCCGTCGCGCCGGATGTTCAGATTGCCGTGCCAGCGCGCATCGGCGCTGCCGTTCAGTTCCCAGTCGGCGAACAGCTCGCGCGACCGGTTCCACAGTTCCTCGATATGGTCCGCATCCTGCGCCATCCGCTCGCGCGCTTCCTGCGCCGCCGCGCCGAACCCTGCGCACAGCGCCGGGCTGAGCGTGCCGGACCGTAGGCCGTCCTCCTGCCCGCCGCCGGTCTGGACCTCGTCCAGTTCGACGCCCTGTCGGATCCACAGCGCGCCGATACCCTTGGGGCCGTGCAGCTTGTGCGCGCTGACCGCGATCATGTCCGCCCCGGTGACCTCGATCCTGCCGTAGGCCTGCACCGCGTCACACAGGTAGAGCGCGTTGTTCTCCTTCGCCTTGCGATGCCATTCCACCGTGGGCTGGATCACGCCGATCTCGTTGTTGACCTGCATCAGGCAGACCAGCCTGGTATCGGCGGGCAGGTCCTGCTTCGTGTTGCACTGTCCGTCCTTCGCCACGTTCAGGACATGCGTCTTCCCGAGTGCGCGCGCCGTGTCGAGGACCGCCGCGTGCTCGATGGCGGATACGGAGACCGAACCGCCCGAGCCGCTGCCGCGCATGGCGAGGTTGATCGCCTCGGTCGCGCCGGAGGTGAAGATCACGCGCCCCCCGGCCGGGAACAGCTGCGCCACCTGGTCGCGCGCCAGTTCGACCGCGGCCGCGGCCTGCCTGCCCATCCGGTGGGGGCTATGCGGATTGCCGAAGCCGGTGCCGTCCGGCCCGTCCAGCCAGCGCAGCATGGCGTCGCGCGCTTCGGGCGCGAGCGGAGTGGTGGCCTGGTAGTCGAGATAGATCATGCGGACTTCGCCATATCTATCCAGACCTCGCAGAAGCGTTCCACTTCTTCCCTCGTCGTATTCCAGCCGAGGCTGACGCGGATCGTGTTGGCTGCGATTTCGGGTTCCACATTCATGGCCTGCAGGACCGCGCTGGTCTTCATCGTGCCACTGGAGCAGGCCGAGCCTTGCGAGACCGATATTCCGGCCATGTCGAACCGCATCACCTGCGCGCTGGCCGAGATGCCGGGCATGGCGATTGCTTGGATATAGTGCACAGGATCGCACAGCCTGTCGGAAAGCCAGGTCCCGCCCCGGCTGCGGCATTCGGGCGCAAGGGCTTGCAGCGCGTTCATCGCCTCATCATTGAAATAGCCGTCGCCGGCCGCTTCCAGCGCGGCGACCATGCCCAGCACGGCCGGCAGGTTCTCGGTCCCGCGACGATACCCGCGCTCGTGCCCGCCGGACGGTTCCAGCATCGCGAAGTCGCGGACCAGCAGCGCCCCCACCCCGATCGGGCCGCCGAATTTGTGCGCGGACACGATGCCCATATCCGTCGCCGCGAGGTTTCGCTTGCCCGCCGATTGCGCAAAATCGGTGAGGAGCACGCCCCCTGCCCGTCCGACCTCCCCGGCAATCGTCTCGACAATTTGGCGGTTACCGGTCTCGGAATTGACGTCCTGCACCGCCACCAGCGCGCCGGGCCCGTCGATCGCCTGGCGCAGGGCATCCAGATCGACCTGTCCGTCGGACAGGACCGGTATGCGCGTCGCGCCCGGCACCGCCTGCAGGATGCAGTCGTGTTCGACCGCGCTCACCAGCTTTGTGCCGGCTTTCGCCCGCGAAAGGGCGAGCGCGGCGGCTTCGCTAGCTCCACTGGTGAAGATCAGTTCGCCCGACCACCCGATCGAGCGCTTCATGCGCATCCTGGCGTCCTCCAGCGCGGCGCGGGCCTGCCGTCCTTCGGCATGCGGACTGCTGGGGTTCGCCCAGAGGCGGAAGCCCTCCTCCATCGCCGCCTTCGCTTCGGGACGAAGCGGCGTGGTGGCGGCATGGTCGAGATAGATGCGGGAGGCGATCGGGCGTGCTCGAAATGATTGCGATTTGAAGACGAAACCCTATATAGCCCGCCACTTCGCGCGCGCCACCCGCGCGCTGTCTCATCCCGCAGGACCCATCCATGCCCACCGTCATTTTCCCCGGCCCCGAAGGTCGTCTCGAAGGTCGTTTCTCCCCCGCGCCGCGCCCCCGCGCGCCCGTCGCAATGATCCTGCACCCGCATCCGCAGGGCGGCGGAACGATGAACGAGCAGATCACGCAAAAGCTCTACAAGACCTTCGTCGATCGCGGCTTCGCGACGCTGCGCTTCAATTTCCGAGGCGTGGGCCGCAGCCAGGGGAGCTTCGACAACGGCATCGGCGAATTGTCGGACGCGGCCAGCGCGCTGGACTGGATCCAGTCGATCCACGAAGAAGCGCAGGTGACCTGGGTCGCCGGCGTGAGCTTCGGCGCACTGATCGGGATGCAGTTGCTGATGCGCCGCCCCGAAATCCGCGGCTGGATCAGCATCGGCGCCCCGGCCAGCATGTACGATTTCAGCTTCCTCGCCCCCTGCCCCGCCAGCGGCATCTTCATCCACGGCGCGCAGGACACGGTGGTGCCGCCGCCCGCCGTAACCAAGCTCGTGGAAAAGCTGCGCACGCAAAAGCACATCACCGTGCATCACGAGGAAATCCCGCGCGCCAACCACTTCTTCGAGAACGAGCAGGACGAGTTGATGGCTTCGGTCAACAACTACCTCGACTTCCGCCTCGATCCCAACTGCCCCATCACCTGACGTAACGGTCAGTCGTCGATGATTGACGCCGCGCAACAAGCTTGCGTGGCGAGAAATCAGGCGTTTGCAATATTGCCGTGATGTTGTATCATTTCCGAAGCTCGCCGCCAGTGCGGGCAGAAGGAGAGGCATCATGGCATACGTCGACAACACATCCGGATCCGAAAGAACCACCGCCATCGCGGGCGTCGCGCTCGTTCATGTCGGTATCGGTGCGGCATTGCTCGCAGGTCTCGCGACGTCCGTAATCGTCCCGCCGACCGCCCCCGCCCCGAAGGCGACGGATGTGTTCATCACCATCCCGCCCGCACCGCCCGAGCCGACGCAGACGGCAAGCGAGCGCGAGGTTCAGTCGCCCGACACGACGCCGCCCGTGCCCCACATTCCGCCTTCGACGAACGATCCGCTGACGGACACCCGGCAAACGACCGGTCCGGCACTTCCGAACGACGACTGGCTTTTCGAGGACCCCGGGACCGGAACCGCCACCGGCACGCCCGGCCCGACCGGTACGCCGTCGAGCCGTCCAAGCCCGACGCCTTCGCCGTCCTTCGACCCCGTCTCGGCCAGGCCGAGCAACGACGCGTCGCGCTGGATCCGCGATTCCGATTTCCGGACTGCGTGGATCAACCGCGGATACGAGGGCACCGTCGGTTTCCGCGTTTCGATCGATACGCGAGGCAGGGTTACCGACTGTGCCGTCACACGGGGCAGCGGATACGCGCCGCTCGACAGCGCGACTTGCAAGCTGGTCGCCGAACGCGCCCGCTTCACGCCTGCCCGCGACACGAAGGGTGCGACGGTATCCGGAACCTATACCGGCGCGGTGCGCTGGCAGGTTCCCAACTGACGGCGTTGCATCAACCCTCCTGCTTGGCCGTCTCCGCTTCCAGCTGTTCTAGCGGAGACGTGCCGACAGGGGTCGGGATGGTCCAGAGCGCGATGTTGCCAAGCCCGACGATCGCCAGGATCACCATCAGCACGGCCTGCTTCCGCTTCCCCCGCCGCCAGACGAAGATTGCGGCGACGAGCAAGGTGACGACGGCCAGCATCACGATCGAGAGAACGAGGTCCATCGCGCCTGACTAGCGCGGCGATGAAATTTCGCAACGCATTGCGGACCCCTCTCGCCATCCGGGCATTTCGGTAGGGCACGATCGATGGAGGATCATCATGGGAATTTTCAGCAGTATCAAGAACGCGATCTTCGGCAGCGACGAAGACGAGAAGGCTCCGGCCAAACCGGTTCCGACGCCGGCCCCGGCATCCGCGACGGCACCGGCGGCAACACCGCAGGCCGCGGCCGTGCGTACCAGCGAAGTAAGCACGGTGGATGTCGAGAACCGGCTTGATTCCATGCCCGGGGCCGACCGCCTCAACTGGCGGACGTCGATCGTCGACCTGATGAAGCTGATCAACGTCGATTCCGACTACGAAAGCCGCAAGGCGCTGGCACAGGAGCTGGGCCGCCCGGAATACGAAGGCAATGCGCAGGACAACCTCTGGCTGCATCGCAAGACGATGCAGGAACTCGCGCGTAACGGGGGCAAGGTCCCGGCGGAATTCCTCGACTGATTGACTTGCGCGAACGAGCGGGCCACGCTCGCCCGATGAGCAGACAACAGTTTGAAATCTCGCGCCGTCAGGCCCTTACGGGGCTTGGCGGCGTTTCCGTCATGGCGCTGGCATCGGGCTGCGTGCCGACCGGCGGCATCCGCGAAGGCGCGATCGGGGAGGCCAACCGGATCGGGGCGAACCGCCTCTTGGAACAGGTGGCCTACAACCTGCTGGAGCACGAGCCGGAGCGGGCCACTTCGCTCGGCGTCGATACCGGGCAGTACGCATATATGCGCTCGCAGCTCGAGGACCAGTCGCAGGCGGGGCAGGATGCCTTCGCCGCGACCATGCGGCAGGACCTGCAGCGCCTGCGGGCCTTCCCGCGCGAAGGGCTGGATGCCGAAACGGTCACCAGTTTCGAAGTGACCGAAAGCGCCTACGAGCTCGCGCTCGACGGCATGGCACTGCCTTATGGCGACGTTCCCGTGGGCAGCTGGCGGACCGCGCCTTACGTCGTTATCCAGAACGTGGGCAGCTATCTCGACTTGCCGCGCTTCATGGATTCTACGCATCCGCTCGAGGACGGCGACGATGCCGACGCCTGGCTGGCGCGCCTGGATGCGATACCCGACGTCCTTGCCGGAGAACTGGACAGGATGAAGGCCGCGCGCGGCATGGGCGTGGTCCCGCCCGACTTCCTGATCGCGAAGGCCGTGCCGCAGCTACGCAGCACGTTGCAGGATGCGATGAACGGCGAACTTTTCGTCGCACAGGCGCGCGAGCGGCTGGCGGACAAGCCGTTCGGCACCACGACCCTGACCCGGGCGGAAGCCATCGTCACGGGTCCCGTCGCGCGGGCTCTCGAGGCGCAGCTGGCCGAGCTTTACGAGGAGCAGAAGACCGCGAAGAGCGATCCCGGCATGTGGGCGCAACCACAGGGCGAGGAGTGGTACGACTGGGCCCTTCGGTCGAGCACGACGACGACGCTGAGCCCCGACGAAGTCCATCGGCAGGGACTGGAGGAATTGCGCGTCCTGCACGCGCAGATGGATCCGATCCTGCGCGAGATCGGCTATACCGACGGGACCGTGGGTGCGCGCATGCAGGCGCTGAGCCAGGACGAACGGTACAAGTTCGCCGAGGGCGATCCGGGCCGGACCGAGATCATGGCCTTCATCCGCGAGCGGATCGACTGGATCACGGCGCAAATGCCGCGGGCGTTCAACACGCTCGTCGATCCGAACCTGGAAGTGCGCCGTCTGCCCCCGGCGGAGGAACCGGGCGCGCCGGGCGCCTATGGCGGCGCGGGCAGCAAGGACGGCACCATTCCCGGCCGCATGTGGATCAATTTGCGCACCACGGACCTGCACCGCAAGTACGATCTCGCGGACCTGACCTATCACGAGACGATCCCGGGCCATGTCTGGGAGGGCGAATACTCGAACCGCCTGCCGCTCATCCGCAGCATCCTCGCCTTCAATCCCTTCAGCGAAGGCTGGGCCCTTTATGCCGAGCAGATCGCGGACGAACTGGGCGCATACGACGAGTTCAAGGTCGGTCGCCTCGGCTATCTCCAGAGCCTCGCCTTCCGCGCATGCCGCATGGTCGTCGATACCGGGCTCCATTCGAAGCGCTGGAGCCGGGCCAAGGCGGTGGACTTCTTCGTGACCGAGAACGGTTCGAAGCGCGAGGAAGTCGAGAGCGAAGTTGATCGCTACTGCAGCTGGCCGGGACAGGCGACCGGATACAAGCTGGGTCACAGCGAGATCGTGAACCAGCGTGGCCGCGCGCAGCAGGCGCTTGGCGAAGCCTACGATTTCAAGGGTTTCAACGACGCGGTGATCCTTGGCGGCAACGTCCCGATGAACGTGCTGACGAAGAACGTGGACCGCTATATCGCGAGCGGACGGACCTAACCTTCCGCAAGGACGGAACGGAGACCCTCCGGCGCGCGTCGCACCGGTGACGCAAGAAGGGGGAAATTATGTTCGTCGACAACGCCACGCTCGATGCGCTCATTAGGGGTGCGGTGCTGGGCGCCATCGCCCTCGTTTTCGTGGTCGTCCTCGTCCGGATCACCGGATTGCGCTCGCTGTCCAAGATGACGAATTTCGATTTCGTCATGACCGTCGCGCTCGGCTCGCTGGTGGCAGGCGGTGCACAGGCGACCGAGTGGACCACCTACCTCCAGATCGGGGCGGGCATGGTCGGCCTGTTCCTTACGCAGGTTCTGGCCGCACTCCTCCGCAGGTCCTCCGAGACCGCCGAATCGGCCATGCAGAACCAGCCGGTGCTGCTGATGCGCAACGGGGAGTTCTGCGAGACCGCGCTCGAATCCACGCGCGTCGCGAAGTCGGACGTCATTGCGAAGCTGCGCGAGGCGAACGTCCTCGACTACGCGCAAGTGCGCGCGGTCGTCCTGGAGACGACCGGCGATGTCAGCGTGCTGCATGGCGAGGATCTGGACGAGCAGATCATCGCCAATGTCGCGAACATGGAACGGTAGCGGAGCTTCCGCCGCGTTCCTACTTCTTGCCGAACAATCCGCCGGCCATGCCGAGGATGTCGTTCACCGGATTGCCGTCGCCATCCTTGTCCAGCATCGTCGAAAAGCGCGTCAGGCTTCCTTCGCCGCCGATCGCGTCCCTGATCTGGTCCAGGATCCCGGCATCGAGCCCGGTCTTCTGCGCCGCCAGTTCAACCGTGTCGCCGTCCTTCTGGTGGGATTCGCCAAGTGCCGCGACCGCCTTCGCCGCCATTTCCGGATCGATCCCGAACTTCTCGGCCATGTTGACGATTTCCGGATTGCCGGAAACCTGACCCAGTATGCTGTCAAAGAGACCCATGCTCGCACTCCATGATTTCGTTCGCGCCCCGCGGACGTCATGCCGCAGGTTCGCCACAGAGGAAAGGCCCCGCATCTGGTCGATGCGAGGCCCCCTCTCCCTACCCGCGTACGGGTAGAACTCAGGCGGCTTGCGGTGCCGCGTCGCGAACGCCCTGGTCGACATGGCTTTCGAACTCGGCGAAATTGTCGACGAACAGCTGGACCAGCTTCTGCGCGGTCGCGTCGTACTCTTCCTTGTCCGCCCAGGTGCTGCGCGGATCGAGGATCGACTGGTCGATCCCGGCCTCTTCCAGCGCAGGAACGGAAACCGGAACCTCGAACCCGAAATTCGGGTCCTTGCGGAATTCGACGTCTTCCATCTTGCTGTCGAGCGCCGCGTTGAGCAGCACCCGCGTCGCCTTGATCGGCATGCGATGGCCCGTGCCGTACTTGCCGCCCGTCCAGCCGGTGTTGAGCAGCCAGCACTGCACCCCGCCCTTCGCAATCCGCTCCTTGAGGAGATTGCCGTAGACGCTGGGGTGACGCGGCATGAACGGCGCGCCGAAGCAGGTGCTGAAAGTCGCTTCGGGTTCGGTCACGCCGATCTCGGTCCCCGCGACCTTGGCCGTGTAGCCCGAAAGGAAGTGGTACATCGCCTGGTCCGGCGTCAAGCGTGCGATCGGGGGCAGCACGCCGAAGGCATCGGCGGTGAGCATCACGACGTTGCTCGGCACCGGGCCGAGGTTCTTCTCGCTCGTGTTCGGGATGTACTCGATCGGGTAGGCGCCGCGCGTGTTCTCCGCGAGCGAGTTGTCGTCGAAATCGAGTTCGCGCGTGCTGGCGTCCATCACGACATTCTCCAGGACCGTGCCGAACATCCTGGTGGTCGCGTAGATTTCCGGCTCGGCTTCCTCGCTGAGGCGGATCATCTTGGCGTAACAGCCGCCTTCGAAGTTGAAGACCGCGGTGTCCGACCAGCCATGCTCGTCATCCCCGATGAGCGTACGGCTGGCATCGGCGCTGAGCGTCGTCTTGCCGGTCCCGGAAAGGCCGAAGAACACCGCCGTCTTGCCGTCGGGTCCGATATTGGCGCTGCAATGCATCGGCATGACGCCGTCTTTCGGCAACAGGTAGTTGAGGATGCCGAAGACGCTCTTCTTCATCTCGCCGGCATACCGCGTCCCACCGATTAGGATCAGCTTTTCGGACAGGTTCACCGCGATCACGGTTTCGCTGCGGCAGCCGTGACGTTCCGGATCGGCCCGGAAGCTCGGCAGGTCGATGATCGTGTATTCCGGTGCGAAGTCCGCAAGTTCCTCGCGCGTCGGGCGGACGAGCAGCGTGCGGATGAAGAGATTGTGCCAGGCCAGTTCGTTGATCACCCGGACATTGACCCGGTGTTCCGGCTGCGATCCGCCGAACAGGTCCGCGACGTACAGCGCATCCTTGCCGCCCAGCGCGTCCATGAAGTCCGCCTTGAGGTTCGCGAAATGCTCCGGCGACATCGGCACGTTCACCTTGCCCCACCAGACGCTGTCCTCGGTTTCCGCATCGCGGACGATGAACTTGTCCTTCGCGCTGCGACCGGTCTTCGCACCCGTTTCGACCACCAGCGCGCCGTGCTTGCTGAGGCGCCCTTCACCGTCCGCCACGGCGCGTTCCACGAGCTCGGCAGTGCCGAGATTGGGGCGGATTTCGGCAGTGGTGCCGAAGCCCTGGTCCGACAGCGAAACATGAAGCGGCGTGGTCACACTGATCTCCAGCAACGGTAAAGAGGATGGCACCTGCGCGAGTCGCGTGCATAGGTATGCAGGAGCCGACGGGGTCCGCATAATGGGGCGTCGCGGGGCCGTCAAACCCACGCTTTGTTACGGCGCGTTGTTTTACCGCAATTTCCGTTCTAACTGCCGTGGATGGACGAACCGCAGGGCACCCCGGCCGACGCCGCCTCCGAGAACCGGAACGCGCAAGTCATCGCGCTGGTCGACGACGACCGCAACATCCTGACCACGGTTTCCATCGCGCTGCAGGCGGAAGGCTATACCACCCGCCTCTATTCGGATGGCGAGGCGGCGCTGAAGGCGCTGCTAGAGAACCCGCCCGACCTGGCCGTATTCGACATCAAGATGCCCAAGATGGACGGGCTCGAACTGCTGCGCCGGCTGCGCGAGCATTCCGCCCTGCCGGTCATCTTCCTGACCAGCAAGGACCAGGAGCAGGACGAGGAAGTCGGCCTCGAACTCGGTGCTGACGACTACATCGCCAAGCCGTTCAGCCTGCGCCTCCTGCTGGCGCGGATCCGCGCGATCCTGCGCCGGGCGGACCCCCAGCCGGAAAGCCCGGAGGGCGAGCGCGCGCAGAGCGAACCGGAATCGGGCGGCAGGTTCGCGCGCGGCCGGCTTTCGATGGACCCGGCGCGCCACCACGTCACCTGGGACGGCAGGCCCGTGTCCCTGACCGTTACCGAGTTCCTGATCCTGGAAGCCCTCGCGGTGCGGCCCGGCGTCATCAAGTCGCGCAACCTTCTAATGGATGCCGCCTATCCCGACGACGTGTTCGTCGACGACCGGACCGTCGACAGCCACATAAAGCGGATGCGCCGCAAGTTCCGCTCCGTCGATCCGGAATTCGGCGCGATCGAGACGCTGTACGGTGCGGGGTACAGCTTCACCGATGGCTGAACGGTCCATCGGCCAGCGGCTGGAGCGGCTGAGCTGGTCCGGCCGGATTTCGCTCACCTCCCGCATCCTCGCGGTCAACCTCCTCCCGCTGGCGCTGCTGGGGGGCGGCATCTTCTATCTCGACGGTTATCGCAAGCAGCTGCTCAACGAGCGGTACAAGCTGGCGCGGATCGAGGCGCAGATCACGGCCGAAGCGCTCGCCGGGGCCACGCGCGAAAGGCAGGATGCCCTGCTGGTCCAGATCGGCAAGGAACAGGGCATGCGCCTGCGCATGTTCGAGCCCGACGGCAACCTGCTGGCGGACAGCTTCGTCCTCGACGAGCCGACCTTCACGCTGGCCGACCGCGAGCCTGACCAGTGGGAAGAAAACTTCGCGCTCTGGCTGGACAACGCAGTGAACACGGTCGTCTCCTCAAGGCCCATCCCCGACTATGTCGAACCGGAAGGCACCACGGCCGATGCCTGGCCCGAACTGGTGCGCGCCCGCGAACAGGGCCTCAGCCAGATCGAGTTGCGCGATCTCCCCGACGGCACGCCGGTCATCACCGCGGCGGCCCCTGTGGGCATACAGGGCGCGACACTGCTGACCACGCGTAACGCAGTCGACATCACGGAGTCCGTGCGCGCGGCCCGTTCCACGCTCGGCGTGTCGGTGCTGCTGGCCCTTTTCGCGTCAATCCTCCTTTCGCTCTACCTCGCCCGTACCATCGTCTCGCCCCTACGCGCGCTATCGCGGGCGGCCGTGCGCGTGCGGCAGGGGCGCGACCGCGATGTCGAGGTGCCGCGCCTGCCGGAGCGCAAGGACGAGATCGGCCTCCTGGCGCGCGCCGTTTCCGACATGACAGACGCGCTGCGCCACCGGATCGACGGCGTGGAGCATTTCGCGGCCGACGTAGCGCACGAAATCAAGAACCCGCTCGCCTCCTTGCGCAGCGCCGTCGAGTCGCTTGGCTCGGTCGAGGATCCGGAGCTGCGCCGGCAATTGCTCGACATTGCCAATCACGATGTCCGGCGCATCGACCGGCTGGTCACGGAAATCTCCGACGCAAGCCGCATCGATGCGGAGATTTCCCGCACCGAATTCGAAATGGTCCAGCTGGACACGCTGACCGAAGCGATCATCGAGAGGCGCGAGAACCGCGAGGAGAACGAGGGCCGCACCGTCGCCCTCTACACTTCGATGGAAAGTGCCGTGGTGCGCGGCGTGCCGATGCGGCTGGAGCGGATCGTCGAAAACCTGCTCGACAACGCCGTTTCCTTCTCCCCGCCCAAGGGCCAGATCGACGTGACGATCGCGATCCTCGACGAAGTGGTCACCCTTTCGGTCAGCGACGAGGGGCCCGGCATCGGCGTGGAAGCGCGCGACAAGATCTTCGACCGGTTCCACTCCGATCGTCCGGAGGCGGAGGACTTCGGCAATCACAGCGGCCTCGGCCTGGCGATCGCGCGGACCATCGCGGAAGCGCACGACGGGTCGCTGGAAGCGATCGATAGGCCTGACGGCAAGCCGGGCGCCTGCCTCCTGCTGACCCTGCCGAACCCGCGCAAGGGCCGCGATTGACGGGCCCACGCCATCCGCCCGCAAGGGTTAAGGGCCTTTATTCATCCCGTCTCGTGGCGCACATCCGGTCGCGATGATGCCCGATTCGCCATCCGATGACGATCCTCGCCAGCGTGTCCTGCTGGTCACGGGCCTTTCGGGCGCCGGCAAGACCACCGCCCTGCGCGTGCTGGAGGACATGGGCTGGGAAGCGATCGACAACTTCCCCATCCGGCTTCTGGGGCGCCTCGTCGGCAAAGGGACCGAAAGTACCACGCGCGATCCGCTGGCGATCGGCTTCGATTCCCGGACCCGCGGCTTCGTGCCTTCCGCCGTCATAGACTCGGTCAAGCAGCTCGCCCGGCGCGAGGACCTGCTGGTCACCACCCTGTTCCTCGACTGCGGCAGCGGCGAGCTTGAGCGCCGCTACAACGAGACCCGCCGGCGCCATCCGATGGCACAGGGGCGTCCGGTGCGCGTCGGCATCCAGGCGGAGCGTGAACTGCTGGAGCCGCTGCGGCGCTGGGCCGACGCGGTGATCGACACGACCGACTTTTCCTCCAACCAGCTGCAGCAGGCCGTGCGCGAGCAGTTCTCCGGCACCGCGCCGCAGGAAATGTCCGTCATCGTGTCCAGCTTCGGTTTCGCACGCGGCACACCGCCTCTTGCCGACCTCGTCTTCGACATGCGCTTCCTCGACAATCCGCACTGGGTGGAGGAACTGCGCGAGAAGACCGGGCTCGATCCGGAAGTGGGCGAACACATCGTGCAGGACGAGGCCTTCGACACCGTCTTCGGCCAGATCCGCGACCTCTTGCTGACACTGCTCCCGCGATACCGGGCGCAGGGGAAAAGCTACGTCAACATCGCCTTCGGCTGTACCGGCGGGCGGCATCGCTCCGTCTTCACGGCGGAACGCATGGCGCAGGTCTTGCGCGAATCCGGCTTTTCGCCCACGGTCCTGCACCGCAATCTGGCTTCGCGCGCTGCGGACGAGATCGAACGACCTCAGCTTGGGCAAACTACCTAGGACGTACTCCTTTTTCCCATGATCGGATTGATCCTCGTCACTCACGGCCGGTTGGCCGAAGAATTCGTTCACGCCATGGAGCACGTGGTGGGCGGTCAGGATGCAATTGCCACGGTGTGCATCGGCCCGCAGGACGACATGGAAGAGCGCCGCGGCGAAATCGCGTCCGCGATCGAGGCGGTCGACAGTGGCAGCGGCACGATCGTGCTGACCGACCTGTTCGGAGGCACGCCCAGCAATCTGGCGATTTCCCTGATGGAGCCCGGCCGGGTGGAAGTCATCGCCGGGATCAACCTGCCGATGCTGATCAGGCTGGCCGGCGCGCGCAAGGAAAACGACGTGCTGACGACGGTCCGCGCTGCGCGCGATGCGGGTCGCAACTACATCACCATCGCGTCTGAACTGCTCGGCGCGGATGCGGGGCGCGGATGACGGCGGTCACGTGCACCGTCACGATCGTGAACCAGCGGGGCCTGCACGCCCGGGCCAGCGCGAAGTTCGTCGGTGAAGTCGCCGCCCTGCCCGAAGGGACCAGGGTCACCGTGTCGAAGGACGGAAGCGCCGCGCCCGGCGATTCCATCCTCGACCTGATGATGCTGGGCGCGGCCAAGGGTAACGAGGTGCAGATCGCGGTCGAAGGACCGGACGCGGACGCGGTTCTCGCCCGGCTGTGCGCGCTGGTCGAAGACGGGTTCGGCGAAGAGTGACCGACGGCCCGCGCGATTCCGACCGTCACCGCATCACCGGATTTTCCAACCCCACGGTCAAGTTCCTCCGATCCCTGCGGGACAAGAAGCATCGCAGACGCGCGGGCAAGTTCCTGGCCGAGGGGCTGCGGCTGCTGACCGACGCGCTGGAGACGGGCCGCGTGCCGGAAATGCTGGTGATGGCGACCGAGCGCGCGCCCCACCCTCTGCTCCGGACGCTGGAGCAGGAAGTGATTCGCGCCGGCGGGCTGGTGGTCGAGACGTCGGACGAGATCCTGTCCAAGATTACCGGCAAGTCCAACCCGCAGGCGGTGGCGGGGGTCTTCGCGGAATTCGATACCTCGCTCGCCGCAATCGACAGGCATTCCGCCGACATCTGGCTGGTGGCGCAGGCGCTGCGCGATCCGGGCAATCTGGGCACGATGCTGCGCACCGGCGATGCGGTGGGCGCCGGCGGCCTGATCCTGCTCGACGACTGCACCGATCCTTTCGCGGTCGAGGCCGTGCGCGCGAGCATGGGCGCGATCTTCACCCAGCGGATCGCCCGCGCCCGGTGGGACGAGTTCCTCCCCTGGCTGCGCGGCGACGGCGAAGGCGGCGGGCAACTGGTGGCCGCCAGCCTGCGCGATGCGGTCCCCTATCGCGGCGCACCCTACCGCGCGCCCTGCTTCGTCATGGTCGGCAACGAGTCCCAGGGCCTGCCGGAGGAATACGAGGCGGCCTGCGACCTGAGAGTGACGATGCCGATGCGCGGGCGCGCCGATTCGCTCAATGCGGCGATGGCGGCGGCGGTGCTGGCATACGAGGTGCTCGACACTCTGGAGCGCGCCTGACGCTGCGCACAGGAGAGGCGGCGAGAAAAGGGTTTGTCTCGCGCGCTGCCGTGTTATTGCGACCCCGTTGCAACAAAAGGATACCCCCAATGCGCACATATTTCCTCGCCGCGGCCCTTTGCGGAACCGCCCTCACCCTTTCCGCCTGTGGCGATACCACCGATGAATCGTCCGCCGACGCCACGATGACCGACGCCGAGACCCCGGCCGCCGACGCCATGACGGGCGAAGCATCCACCATTCTCGACGCGAACAGCGCGACCGCGGAACAGCTGGCCGGTGCCGAAGGCGTTCCGGCCGCACTCGCCGAAGCGATCGTCGCGGGCCGCCCCTACGCCAGTGCCACCGCGTTCAACGCGATGCTCCTGGAAACCGTGTCCGAAGCCGAGGCCGAGGAAATCCGGACCAGCGTCTTCGTGCCGATCAACCTCAATTCGGCGAGCGAGGAAGACATCGCGCTCATCCCGGGTATGACCGACCGCATGATCGGCGAATTCCTCGAATACCGTCCCTACGAGGACATGGCCGAATTCGACCGCGAGATCGGCAAGTATGTCGACGAGGCCGAAGTCGCCCGCCTGCGCAGCTACGTCACTCTCTGACGGGCCTGCAAGGCCACCCGTACCAGTTCGACCACGGTCAGGATCGCGATGTGGATCCAGGCCGTGGTCGGATCGAAGGCCGACAGCACCCAGTGCACGAAGGTCAGGATCGCCGCGGGATAGACCAGGCGATGCAGTTTCTTCCAGGTCCGCTTCAGCCGCCGCACGGCGACATCGTTGGACGTGACGGCGAGCGGCAGGAACAACGCGAAGGCGAGCCAGCCGGTGAGCAGGTAGGTCTCGCCCAGTTCGGCCAGCACGGTCGCCACCGCGCCCTTGTGCCATAGGTACACCGCCAGGTGACCGGCCGCATAGGCGAAGCTGCCCACCCCCAGATCGCGCCGCCGGCGCATCAGCCAGGCAGTCCATTTGGCCCTGCGGAAGACCAGCCGGACGGGCGTGACCGCCAGTGTCGCCATGAGCAGCCAGGCCGCCCACTTGCCGCTGTCCTTGATCGCGTGGCCATAGCCGTAGGCGTCGGGCGTGAAGGCCCAGAGCCCGAGGATGGCGATCGCGGGGATGGCAAGGACCAGCCACAGCAGCGGACGTGAATTCAACGCGGATTTCATGCCGTCCTCCATGCGACCGAACCGACCGCTTGTCGCCCCCTGTTACCGCCGGCGGAGAGGCGGCGGTTGACACCGACCGGGGCCTTTTTCGAAACACCATCCCGCACCGTTTCCAGTCCCTCGAAGTCGGACCCTTCCGTGGGGCGGAGATATGGCGATGCCGGATTTTCGTTCACTGCCAGTGGGTTGCCTCGATTTTCTCAGACCATATCGACGAATGCCCGTCATCGGGTAGCGCCGCATTGAACCCCTTCCCCACCTCGGCGGTGTCACCTTCCAGGGAATGGTACCTTACGCCCGATCGCCGCAGCCGGGTTGGACCCAATATCGTCCACCCGGCCCGCGATACCCGCGTGGCTAGCAATTTCGCGGCATGTAGGACAGCGCGACTTATTCCGCCGCCTCGCTGTCTTCCGCTTCGCTGAAATTGGACAGGCGGCGCGGCTGGTGGCCGATGGGGAGCGCTTCGGGCAGGTCCTTGGCGGACGTGTCGATGCTCAGCTTCTCGAAACGCTCGCCCGTGCGCCTCAGATTGGTGTCGAAACTCCCGACCAGCGCATCGAAGCTGGTGTTGGCCTTTCCAAGGTCCCGGCGCAGATTGCTCATGTGGCGAGCCACGACGCCCAATCGGTCGTAAAGCTCCTTGCCCAGTTTCGCGATCTCTTCCGCGTCGGCCTGTACGCCGGCCTGCCGCCATACCGTCGCCACGGTCATCGCGATCGACATGAAGTTGAGCGGGCTGGACAGCACGACGTTGTGGCGCAGCGCGAAGTCCAGCAGGCCCTCGTCCTGCATCAGCGCCGCGTAGAGCACGTGTTCGCCCGGCACGAACATGACCACGAAATCGGCCGATCCGTCGACATTGTCCTGGTACCGCTTCGCGGCCAGCGCTTGGACATGGGTGCGCAGCTCGCGCGCGTGCTTGCGCAGCAATTCGTGCCGCTGTTCCTCGCTGTCCGCCTCGTTCGCTTCCTTGTAGGTGTTGAAGACGTTCTTCACGTCGACGATCAGCTTGCGCCCGCCCGGTATGTTGATGATCGCGTCGGGGCGCAGGTCCTGCCCGTCGGCCCCCTTGATCCCGACCTCGCGCTTGAAATCGGTCCGGTCGCGCAGGCCGCAGCTTTCGAGCAGGTTCTCGAACTGCAGTTCGCCCCAGTCGCCGCGCGCCTTGGTCGCGCCCTTCAGGGTCGTGGTGATGCGATTGGCGCCTTCCACGACCCGTTCCTGCCCGGCGCGGACCTCGCCGATCACGCCCTGCAGCTGGTGGTACGCTTCCGCCCGGTTCTTCTCGATCTCGTCGATCCGCCGGCGATAACGCTCCAGCGTCTCGCCCACAGGGCCGACCTTCTTCTCCAGTTCGGCGAGACTTTCCTTGTTGAGCGTCGCCAGGTGCGACTGCGCGCCTTCGAGGAACTTGGACTGCGCACCGGCCAGCATCTTCTCGCCGATCTCGTTGAACTTCGCCTGCAGCTTCTCCTCGGCTTCGACCAGCCGGGAAAGCTCGCGCTCGAAATGCTTCTCGCGCTCCAGATAGCGGTCCTCCGCCGCTTTCTCGCGCGCCGCGGCTTCGCTGCGGAAGGATGCGAGGTCGGCCCTGAGACCCTCGCGCTCGGTCCGCACCGCGTCGAGCTGCTCCGCCAGCGCGTCGGCACGCGCGGCACGGTCGCTCATGGTCGCGAGTTCGGGCGTCATGCGCGACAGCTTCTCCGCCAGATCCCGCGCCTCGGCATCGCGCTCCTTGTGCCGGGTCTTCCAGTCCGCGACCGGGCGCGAGCCGGCGAACCAGCCGAGCCCTCCCCCGACCAGCAGGGCGATGAGAATATAGATTAGGTTGAGGTCCATTTATCGTTTCCCCATTCAGCCGAGCCACCGCTGGGAGCTGAGACAATCATTTGTCTTTCCCGCTTTGGGGCTGGCGAATTAAGCCGCCAGCCCCGCAGCGGGTCAGTTACAGCAATGAAAGGACAAAAAGTCTTTCACTGCCTCGGCTTCGGAAGAAAATCCCACAGCCGAACTATACAAGAATGCCTTTCCGTTGCCGGAAATTCGATGCCAATGGCATGCCGCATTCACCCACTGCAAAACGTAAGGCGGAACCATAGTGGCTCTCCTTTTTTTGCGAGTTGTGGGTGCTTCGGCGGGGGTCGTTCGGAAACGTAGCAGAGGCAGGGTCAACGACCCCACATATCTATCGCTTTTGTCCGAAACGGTTTGACCGCGTCAGCCTCTCATTGATGGATGAAACAAAAATAGAACGCAAGAGTACCGATGGAACAAATCCCCCGCCCCGTTCGCTCGGTCAGCGAAGGAGAAAATCATGTCGATCAAGGAAATGATCCAGGACCACCCCGCGGTCGGGGACGATTACAACGACGAGCTGGGCGAGGCGGTCAAGCACGCCATGTACGGCGCGGCGATCATCAACAGCTGCGCCGATGCGTGCCTCGCGGAAGAGGACGCGAAGGACCGCGCCGAATGCGTGCGCCGGTGCCTCGATGCGAGCGATGCCTGTACCGCGTTCTATCGCATGGGCAGCCGCCGGACCGGCGGCAATGTCGCGGCGATCAAGGCGATCGGCGCCGCCGCGATCATCGCCTGCGAACAGTGCCACGAGCTATGTTCGAAGCATGACGATCCGCACTGCAAGCGCTGCGCCACGATGTGCGAGGAAGTCATCCGCGACGTGAAGAAAGCGGTCCAGCTGATGTCGGAAAACCGCCACGGCTGAACGCCGCGCGGACATTCCGGTCCAGATGCAAAAAGCCCCGCACAATGGCGGGGCTTTTTCGTGTCAGGCGGCCTTGCGCAGCTTGTCGAGCTTCTTGAGCGCCATGTTGCGCTTCAGCCGGCTGAGGTGGTCGATGAACAGGATGCCTTCGAGGTGGTCCATCTCGTGCTGGATGCAGGTGGCCATCAGGCCGTCGAGGTTTTCCTCGTGCACCGTGCCGTTCAGGTCCTGATACCGCACGCGGCAGGTGGCGGGCCGGTCCACGTCGGCGAAGATGTCGGGCACCGAGAGGCAGCCTTCCTGGTAGGTCGCCAGGTCCTCCGCCGGGTCCAGGATTTCCGGATTGATGAAGATCCGCGGTTCCTTCTTCGTGGCCGGATGGGTGTGCTTGTGCCCGTTGTGCTCGCATTCCACCGGCGGCGCGTCGGGATCTTCGGGCTGGAGGTCGATCACCAGCACGCGCTTGGGCACGCCGACCTGGATTGCGGCGAGGCCGATGCCGGGGGCGTCGTACATGGTTTCGAACATGTCCTCGACGAGCGTCTTCAGCTCGTCGTCGAACTCGGTCACGGGTTCGGACACGGTCTTGAGCCGGGGGTCCGGCACTTCTAGGATTTCGCGGATTGCCATGGTGCGCAATTTAGGCCGGGCGGGCGCGGATTACAACTTCCCTGCTGCGCCGTCGCGCGGTCAGCCGAGCGGCCGGCGGGCGCGCAGGGCCTGCGCCAGCGTGCCCTCGTCCAGATAGTCCAGTTCCCCGCCCACCGGCAGGCCGTGCGCCAACTGCGTGATCCGCACCGGGTGGCCTTCCAGCCGTTCGGCGATGTAATGGGCGGTGGTCTGCCCTTCCAGCGTGGCATTCATCGCCAGCACCACCTCGTCCACTCCGCCGCCCGATACGCGTTCCAGCAGTTCGCCGATTGTCAGGTCTTCCGGCCGCACCCCGTCGAGCGCGGAAAGCTTGCCGCCGAGGACGTGATAGGTGCCGGAAAACAGCTTTGCCCGGTCGAGCGCCCAGAGATCCGCCACGTCCTCCACGACGCAGATGGACTTCGCATCGCGGCGGGGATCGGCGCAGATGCCGCACGGATTGCGCGTGTCGACATTGAAGCAGATGTCGCATTCGACCAGCGTGTCGCGCACGGCGCCCAGCGCATCGAGCAATTGCGGCAACGCCTGTTCGCGCCGCTTGACCAGCCACAGGACTGCGCGGCGCGCGCTGCGCGGTCCCAGCCCCGGCAAACGGGCCAGCGCGGCCGAAAGCTGCTCGATCTCTTGCGATGCCATGAGCCGGAAGATAGGGCCGGCGCGCACGTCACGAAAGGCTTGGCCGGTCCTTATGCGCATCGTCTTCATGGGAACCCCGGAATTCGCGGTACCGACGCTGCGCGCGCTCGACCACGCGAACCACGCGATCATGGCCGTCTATACCCAGCCGCCCCGGCCGGCGGGGCGCGGCAAGAAGCTGCAGCCTTCGGCCGTCCAGCTCGAGGCGGAGACGCTGAGGATGGAGGTGCGCACCCCGAAATCGCTGAAGTCTGAGGAAGAACAGCAGCGTTTCGCCGCGCTGGAGGCGGATGTCGCGGTGGTCGCGGCCTACGGCCTGATCCTGCCGCAGGCGATCCTGGACGCGCCCCGCCATGGCTGCCTCAACGTCCATGCCTCCATCCTGCCCCGCTGGCGCGGCGCCGCGCCGATCCACCGCGCGGTGATGGCGGGCGATCCGACGACCGGTGTCACGATCATGCAGATGGAAGCGGGCCTCGACACCGGCCCCATGCTGGCGACCGTCCGCACGCAGATCGGCGACAAGACGACCGGCGAACTGACCGCGGAACTGGCGGAAAAGGGCGCGCAGCTGATGGTCGGCACGCTGCGCGACCTGAAGATCCACGTTCCCGTGGCACAGGACGATGCCGACGCGACCTACGCGCCCAAGATCGACAAGGGGGAAGCGCGGATCGACTGGAGCAAGCCGGCGGACGAGGTGGTGCGGCACATCCACGGCCTCGCCCCCTTCCCCGGCGCCTGGTGCGAAATCGAGGGCGAGCGGGTCAAGATCCTGACGGCGGAACGCGCGGACGGAGCCGGAACGCCCGGTGAAGTGATCGACGCGGACCTGGCGATCGCCTGCGGCGACGGGGCCGTCCGGCCGCTGACCGTCCAGCGCGCGGGCAAGCCGAAGACGGACCGGGCCGCATTCCTGCGCGGCCGGCCCGTGGCCGAGGGGACGCGGCTCGACTGATTTGCAACTGGAAGGGGGAAGTCCATGAAAAAGCACAATATCGCTGTGGCCGTGGCCACGATCGCACTCACGGCCTGTTCGGCCGCGGGGGCACCCGACACCGGCGGCGCCGACGTGCCCGACGGGCTGATCAGCTGCGTGATGGACGATTACGACGGCACGGGCGCTTCGGTCACCCAGCCCTTCCTGCTGATGGACGGCGCGGTGAAGCGATATGCCCAGACGCAGAACGTCGCTTTCGACCTGTGCGAGCCGGGACAGGAGAATTGCAGCCTCGGCATCGTGGACGGCAACATCGAAATGGACTGGACCGCGCCCTCGGGACACCGGTCGCAATATTCGGTCGATCTCGACGCGCTCACGATCGAGGCGCGCGAGGCGAAGCCGGGCGAGGAGCTGCGCGACATCGCGTTCGAAGGCCGGTGCGAGCGGCTGCCGCTTCCCGAAGGGCTGCAGACCCCCTGACGGCTTGCGCGGCGGCCATGCTGGTGTAGCAGGCCGGCATGACCCGGTTCGCGCTGACCCTGGAATTTGACGGTACGCCCTTCTTCGGCCTGCAGCGGCAGAAGGACGGGCCGAGCGTCCAGCAGTCGGTCGAGAACGCGGCCCATGCCGTCACGGGAGAGCGCGTCACGCTGCACAGCGCCGGGCGCACCGATGCCGGCGTGCATGCGCTCGCCATGCGCAGCCATCTCGACATCGCGAAGGACATGACGCCGTTCCGCCTGATGGAGGCGCTGAACGCGCACCTGCGGCCCGATCCGGTGGCGGTGACCGATTGCCGCATCGTGCCGGACGACTGGCACGCCCGCTTTTCCTGCACCGGCCGCGCCTATCTCTACCGGATCGCCAATCGCCGCGCGCCACTGACGCTGGAGCGGGACCGCGCCTGGCTGGTGCCGCAGCCGCTCGACCACGAGGCGATGCATCGCGCGGCGCAGGCGCTGGTCGGGCAACACGATTTCACCACCTTCCGCTCCGCCCATTGCCAGAGCGACAGCCCGGTCAAGTCGCTCGACCGCATATCAGTACGGCGGGCCAAGAGCGAATATGGGGGCGAACACGTGATAGTGGAAACCGGCGCGCGCAGCTTCCTGCACCACCAGGTCCGTTCCATGGTCGGGTGCCTCGCACTCGTCGGCATGGGCCGCTGGAACGAAGCGCGCATCGGCGAGGTTCTGGAAGCGAGGGATCGCCAGCAACTGGGGCTCAATGCCCCGCCGCACGGCCTGTATTTCGTACACGCACACTACCCCGAGGAGGAGGAAACCCCATCATGAGCACCACCGGAAAGCAGATCTTCACCACGCTCGCAGCGGACGGCACGCTGACCGTCGAAGTCGCGGAAACGACCTTCCCCGAACCGACCGGCAACCAGGTGCTGGTGAAGATGGAAGCGGCGCCGATCAATCCGTCCGACCTTGCCCTGCTGTTCGGTCCGGCCGACCTGGAGAACGCGCAGTACAGAGATGGCAAGATCGTCGCGACGATGCCGGAACCCTTCAACAGCGGCGCGCGCGGCCGCCATGGCCAGCGTCTGCCGGTCGGCAACGAAGGTGCCGGCGAAGTGGTCGCCGCCGGCGACAGCGACATGGCCCGCGCCCTCATCGGCAAGCGGGTGGCCTGCGTCCCGGGCAATGCCTTCAGCCAGTACGCCATTGCCGATGCCGGCATGTGCCTGCCGCTGGGCGACATTTCCAGCCGGGACGGCGCGAGTGCCTTCGTCAACCCGATGACTGCGCTGGGCTTCGTCGAGACCGCGCGCATGGAAGACCAGTCCGCGATCCTGCACACGGCCGCGGCCTCGAACCTGGGTCAGATGCTGGTCAAGATCTGCCAGGAGGACGGCGTTCCGCTGGTCAACATCGTGCGCCGGCAGGAACAGGCGGACATGCTGAAGGGCATGGGCGCGGAGCATGTCGTCAATTCCTCCGACGACGATTACCGCGAGCAGCTGCGCGCCGCGATCGACGCGACCGACGCCTATTTCGGCTTCGATCCGATCGGCGGCGGCAAGGCGGTGGACGAGGCGTTCAAGGCGATGGAGCAGGTCGCCGCGGGCAAGATGAAGGAATACAGCCGCTACGGCTCCAACCAGCAGAAGAAGATGTACATCTACGGACGGCTGGACCTCGGACCGACGATCCTGACCCCGTCATACGGCTTCGGCTGGACGCTTTCGGGCTGGCTGCTGACCCCGTTCCTGCAGCAGGCGGGCGGCGAGACCATGATGCGCATGCGCCAGCGCGTGCTGGACAACCTCACCACCACCTTCGCCAGTTCCTACAAGCAGGAAGTCACGCTGGAAGGCATGCTGGAAAAGGACGCGGCGCTCGAATACCGGGCGATGAAGACCGGCGAGAAATACCTGGTCGTCCCGCACGGATAGGGTCGGCGTTCAGCGCCGGTCGAATTCGGCCTGGACCTGCGCCGGATCGCGGATTCCGTCCGCGATCAGCAGCTTGACCAGCATCACGGCCTTTTGCGGATTGAGCGCGCGGGCGGCGACGAAGCGATTGGCTTCGTCCTCGCCCTCGCGGTCCACCAGCCCCTCGTCGGCGCGGCTCGCGCGGACGACCACGGTGCCGCCCTTCGCTCGCTCCGCCAGCAGGGTCCGGACCGCGTCGGGCATGTTCCCTTCCCCCACGCCCGCCACGACGATTCCCGCCGGGTCGGCCGAAAGCTGCCGCGCGACCGCATCGGCGCCGATGCCGGCGTGGATGTAGACCAGCGCGACATCGGGCAATGCGTCGTGCCAGCGGCGGCGGGCGTCCTCGCCTGTGCGCCAGGGCGCGCCGAACCAGTCCAGGCTGTGCGGAGTGACCATGCCCACGGCGTCGCGCGGGAAACCGCGAAAGGCCTCGATCCCGCGGGTCGCCGCCTTGCGCACGTCGCGCGCGGCGAAGATCCGGTCTCCCATGCCGACCAGCACCCCGCGCCCGGCCGCCTCGGGATGCCCGGCGACGCGGACCGCGTTGGTGAAGTTGCGCAGGCCGTCCGACCCGACGGCATCGGCCGCGCGCATCGCGCCAACGAGCACGACGGGCTTGGTGCTCGGCAGCGTCTCGTCCAGCAGCAGCGCGGTTTCCTCCACCGTGTCGGTTCCGTGGGTGATCACGATGCCGTCGCATGCTGGGTCCGCCATCCCGGAGACCGTTTCGCGGTGCAACCGGTTCCAGACGTCCTGCCCCATGTTTTCCGAACCGATCGCCGCGATCTGGCGACCGGTCAGCTGCACGTCGAGCGCCATCTCGCCCATCTGTTCGAGGAACGCCTCGATCGCGATCTGGCCGGGCCGGTAATCGCGCGCGGTGGGCGATCCGCCGGTTCCGGCAATGGTGCCTCCGGTGGCGAGGACGAGGATGCGGCTCTGGGTCATGCGCAAGGCCCTAGCCGCCATGCGCAAGGTGGCAATTGATTTTGGCCCGGATCACGCTATGTGCCCACCCTTCCGACATGGTCGGGGCGATTAGCTCAGTTGGTAGAGCATCTCGTTTACACCGAGAGGGTCGGCAGTTCGAGCCTGTCATCGCCCACCATTTCCGGCCTTTTCCAAGCCGTCACTGGTCCGCGATTGCCGCCGCGATCGCCTCGCGCGCTTCCGCGCTCGACCAGTCGTAGTCGCCGGTCACGCGCCAGATTTCCGTCCCGTCCGGGCCGTAGAGCACGGTCGTGGGCAGGACGATATTGCCATAGGCCAGTGCCAGGCTGTTCGTCGGATCGACCCAGCGGGTCAGGTTGGCGAAGCCGAATTCCGCGAAATAGGCGTCCACTTTCGGGATGTCCGCTTCCACGTCCTGGCTGACGGTCAGGACGCGCAGATCGCCCTCCATGTCCCCGGCCAGCTCGTCCAGCAGCGGCATTTCCTTGCGGCACGGCGCGCACCATGTGGCCCACAGGTTCACCAGCAGCGGCCGGCCCTGCAGCGC
Source organism: Qipengyuania sp. JC766 (assembly GCF_040717445.1). Classification (NCBI taxonomy): domain Bacteria; kingdom Pseudomonadati; phylum Pseudomonadota; class Alphaproteobacteria; order Sphingomonadales; family Erythrobacteraceae; genus Qipengyuania; species Qipengyuania sp. JC766. Next base: position 1,253,081 of record NZ_JBFEFL010000001.1, read on the forward strand.
GGCGGTGTTCACCGTGTCGCCATCGGGATCGACCAGCTCCGCGGCCGGCAGCAGGTCGCCCGCGCGGCTCGCGTCGATCTCTCCGGTTATGGGTGTGCTCGCCCGCTCGTCTTGCGCAGTGTCGGGCGGGCCATTATCGCACCCGGCCAGCGGGACAGTCAGGACGGCGAGTGTGAGCGAGACCAAGGGCAGCGAACGGGACGGCAAGGCAGGCTCCAACAGGATGTGGGGCGGCAGGTTCGCACAGGGACCTAGCGCGGTCATGCGCGAAATCAACGCCTCCATTCCGTTCGACAAGCTGCTCTGGCGGCAGGACATCCGCGCCTCGCAGGTCCATGCCCGGATGCTGGCCGACCGGGGCATCATCTCGGCCGCCGACGCCGAGGCGATCCACGACGGGCTGGACACGATCGCGGACGAGTACGAGCGCGACGGCGTGCCCGAGGACTGGGACCTCGAGGATATCCACATGACGGTGGAAAGCCGCCTGACCGAGCTGATCGGACCGGCTGCCGGACGGCTGCACACCGCACGCAGCCGCAATGACCAGGTCGCGACCGATTTCCGCATGTGGGTGCGCGAGGCGAGCGACGCGGCCATCGCCGGGCTCGACGCCCTGCGCGCCGCGCTGGTGCGCCGGGCGGGCGAACATGCGGACAGCGTGATGCCCGGCTTCACGCACCTGCAGACCGCGCAGCCGGTGACGCTGGGTCACCACCTGCTCGCCTATTTCGAGATGACCGGTCGCGACCAGTCGCGCTTCGTCGACGCGCTCGACCGGGCGGACGAATGCCCGCTTGGCAGCGCCGCGCTCGCCGGGACGGGTTTTCCGATCGACCGGCACCAGACCGCGCGCGAACTCGATTTCTTCGAACCGACCCGCAACAGCCTCGACGCGGTATCCGACCGCGACTTCGCACTCGATTACCTGATGGCGGCCAGCCAGTGCGCGCTGCACCTGTCCCGCCTGGCGGAGGAAATGATCATCTGGGCCAGCCAGCCCTTCGGCTTCGTGCGGATGCCGGACACGCTGAGCACCGGGTCCAGCATCATGCCGCAGAAGAAGAACCCGGACGCCGCCGAACTGGTGCGCGGCCATGCGGGCCGCATCGTCGGGTGCACGACCGCGCTGATGGTGACGATGAAGGGCCTGCCGCTCGCCTATTCCAAGGACATGCAGGACGACAAACCTCCGGTCTTCGAAGCGGCGGCGCTGCTCGAGCTGTGTCTGGCCGCGATGACCGGCATGGTGGCCGAGTGCACGTTCGACACCGACCGGATGCGCGAGGCGGCGGAGCGCGGCTATGCCACCGCGACCGACCTTGCCGACTGGCTGGTGCGCGAAGCCGACATCCCATTCCGCGAGGCGCACCATATCACCGGTGCCGCCGTGAAGCTGGCGGAACAGCGTCAGGTGGCGCTCGACCGGTTGCCGCTGGAAGACCTGCAGGCGATCGACGGGCGGATCGACGAACGCGTCTTCGCCGCCCTGTCGGTCGATGCGTCGGTCGCGTCGCGAGCCTCCTATGGCGGGACCGCGCCGGAACAGGTAAGGCAGCGCGTCGCCGAGGCGCGCGAGGCGCTGGGACTGGAGGACTGATGCGAACTGCCCTGCTTCTGACCGCCGCGCTGGCGCTGGCCGCCTGCGGCAGCAAGACCCAGCTGGAACCCGCCGCGGGCGAAAGCCTACCCGTGGCACCGCGCGGGGCCGACGCCCCGCCCGAAGCCGACGAACTCCTCGAACTCGATCCCCAGGCCGCGCCGGAGCGAAGCACCGAATTGCGCGAACGGTCCGAGGATCGCGAGGACGATCCTTTCGACCTCCCGCCGCCAGAGTAAGCCTTGGACCATTTCGCACTGAAGGACGGCGTCCTGCACGCCGAAAACGTCGCCCTGCCCCGCATCGCGCAGGAGGTGGGCACGCCGGTCTACGTCTATTCGCGCGGCGCACTGGTCGCACAGGCGCGCGCGTTTCGTGACGCCCTGTCCGAACTCGACGATCCGCTGATCGCGTTCGCGGTCAAGGCCAACCCGAACCTTGCCGTACTGAACGTGCTGCAGCGCGAGGGATACGGGGCGGACGTGGTGTCCGGCGGCGAGATGCGCCGCGCGCTGACCGCCGGGATCGCGCCCGACAAGATCGTGTTTTCCGGGGTCGGCAAGACCCGGGCGGAACTGGAACTGGGGCTGGACGAGCGGATCGGGCAGTTCAACATCGAGTCGCGCGAGGAAGGCCACGAGCTCGCGGCGCTCGCGGCGGCGCGCGGGATCCGGGTCGATGCCTGCCTGCGCGTCAATCCGGATGTCGATGCGAAGACCCACGAGAAGATCTCGACCGGGAAGGCGGAGAACAAGTTCGGCGTGCCGCTGTTGCGCGCACGCGAAGTGTTCGCCGAACTGGCCGCGCTCGACGGAATGAACCTGCGCGGCGTGGCGATCCACATCGGCAGCCAGCTGAGCGACCTGGAGCCGCTGGAAACCGCCTTCGCCAAGATCGACACGCTTGTCGCGGACCTGCGCGCATCGGGCTTTGCGATCACCCATGTCGACCTGGGTGGCGGCCTCGGCGTGTCCTACCGCAAGGACGAGGTAGTCCCGACGCCGGCCGAATACGGCCGCATGGTCGCACGAATGACGAAGGGCTGGGACGTGCGCCTGACCTTCGAGCCCGGCCGCCTGATCGCCGGCAATGCGGGTGTCCTCCTGACCCGCGTCGTGCGCGTGAAGCGAGGCGGCAACGGACCGCCTTTCGTCATCGTCGACGCGGCGATGAACGACCTCGCGCGCCCGGCCCTCTACGGCGCCTGGCACGATTTCGACGCCGTCGAACCGAGCGGGGAGCGGATGACGGCGAACATCGTCGGCCCGATTTGCGAGACGGGCGACACCTTCGCCACCGACCGCGATTGCGACGCGCTGGAAAGCGGTGACCTGGCCGTGTTCCGGACCGCCGGCGCCTACGGGGCGAGCATGGCGAGCAGCTACAATTCGCGCGGCTTCGTGGCCGAGGTGCTGGTCGACGGGGACAGGTACGCGGTCGTGGCGGACCGGATCGATGCCGCCGCGATCATGGACGCGGAGCGCGTGCCGGAATGGCTGGCATAGGCAGCCTGCCCCTGTTCCACCGGATTGCGGGCACCCGCGTGGTGCTGGTGGCCGAAGGGGACATGGGCGATGCGAAGCGGCGCCTGATCGAACGGGCGGGCGGCATCCCCTGCGGCGAAGCCGAAGCGCATTACGCGAAGCTGGCCTTCGTCGCGCTGGACGATGCGAAGGACGCCGAAAAGGCGGCGCTGCGGCTGAAGCGGATGGGCCTGCTGGTCAACGTCGCCGACCGTCCGGAACTGTGCGACTTCACCACGCCCAGCATCCTCGACCGCGAGCCGGTGCTGGTGGCGGTCAGCACGTCCGGCGCTTCGGCGGGCCTCGCCAAGCAGCTGCGGCTGCGCCTGGAAACATTGCTGCCGCAATCGCTCGGCCGGCTGGCGACGCGGCTGAACGAGGAGCGCGAGCGCCTCCGTGCCCGCTGGCCCGACGGGCAGGAGCGTCGCGGTGCGCTCGACGCGGCGCTTACCTCCGGCGGACCGCTCGATCCGATGCAGGACGGGGCGGACGAGCGGTTCGATGACTGGCTTTCGGACACGGACCATGCCTCCGCGCCCGAGGTCCGGACGATAGAACTCGCCAGCGCCGACCCGGACGATCTGACCATCCGGCAGGCGCGGTGGCTGGGCACGGCGGACACGATCGTGCACGACCCGGACGTGCCCGCCGCCATCCTCGCGCGCGCGCGGGCCGATGCGGCGCGCATCCCGGCATCGGATCCGCGCGACCCGATGCCGGGCCTGACGGTTATCCTGCGGGGCCCGGATCAGGCGGCGAAGACGGCCGCCTCCTTGTCCGCGAAGTAGCGCGCCATCGCCTCCGCGGCATCGTCGCTCAAGGCGATGAAGGTGCGACGTTTGTCCATCTCGTCCGCTTCGCGCACCAGTATGCCGTCCTCCACCATCTGCGTGATCCAGCGCAGCGCGGTGGTCGGCGGCACGTGGGCGGCGATGCACAGGGACGTAACGGACACCCTGGTGTGTTCGGCCCGGGCGGCCGTCAGGTCGAGCAGCATGTCCCACGCAGGATCTGCGAACAGCGCATCGTCGAACAGCGCCGCGCGCGAGCGTCGCTTGGCAATGACCTTGCGCACCAGCGCCGCGTCCGGCAGCGGCGGGCGCGGCTGGCGGATGTAGGCGCGATCTTCCCCGGCAGGCTTGAAAGCCGGGTCGGGCGAGCGGAACCGGAACGCCCCGCCATCGGCCGCAAGCCCCTGCGCATTCGCCAGTTCGAGCTGGCGGGCGAGCTGCCCCACCTGCTCCGTCAGGCGCAGCAGGCTGATCCGGTCCTCCTCCCCGAACTCGCGCAGGCGCGCGTCGGGTACGCGGGACAGGGCCCGGCCAAGCGCGACGACCCGGTCCCCCCGGCCAGGATCGACCAGCACGGGCGCCGCGCTGAGCGACAGGCAGCCGAAGACCGCGTCGAGCGCGTCCAGCGTAGTCGAAACCAGCAGCCGCGCATCGCACCGGCCCGCGCGCATGTCCGCCCGTTCCAGCGCGGCCAGGCTGCGCGCATCGTCCGCTGGGCAATCGACCAGCACGATATCGCCCAGCGCGCGTGCTTCCCCTTCCAGCAGCAGGTCCAGCCCGCCGACCTGCCCGACGCGCAATCCCGCCGCCAGCGCATCGTCGCGCATCTGGTCGCGCAAGGCCGGCCGGTCGGCGAAGACCGAAACGAACAGCGGCAGGCCGGCGGCATCGTTGGCGGCGTCCGCAACCGTTTCGTTCACGGAATAATCGTACTGGGCCTGCATGGATCGACTCCTGTTCTGGTATGAACAGGAGTAGAACAAAACGGGATCAGGTCAAGTTCCCGAATTCGTCAGGGGCGAATTTCTATCGGCGTCCCGTCGGGCACGGCGGACCACATTTCCTCGATCTCGGCATTGGTCACCGCGATGCAGCCGTCGGTCCAGTCGCCCGAAATGCGGTCCAGCGGCGATCCGTTGGGCTGGCCGTGGATGAAGATGTCGCCACCCGGGCTGCGGCCGACCGATTGCGCGAAGGCCCGGTCGCGCGCATCGGGATAGGAGATGCGCAGCGACAGGTGGTAGGCGCTGTTCGGGTTGCGCGTATCGATGGTGTAGCGGCCTTCGGGCGTGCGCTCGTCCCCTTCGAATTGCTTGTGGCCCTGCGGCGCATCGCCGAAGGCGATATCGCGATAGGTGCGCAGCGCCCGGCCTTCACGGAACAGGGTCAGCGTCCGGTCCGACTTGTCGACCAGCAGGAAGTCCGCCGTCTGCGTGAGCGGCGCGTCGGCCGCCTGCGGGGCCACCGCCTCGCGCGGGACGGGGCTGCATCCCGCGGCCAGCGCGAGCGGCAGAAGCCAGGAAAGGCGCCCGCCCCGCCGCATCAGTCCTCGAACGGGTCGCGCATCAGGATCGTGTCGTCGCGTTCCGGGCTGGTGCTGACCAGTGCCACCGGCGTCTCGATCAGTTCCTGCACGCGCTGGATATACTTGATGGCATTGGCCGGAAGGTCGGCGAAGCTGCGCGCGCCGGCGGTGCTTTCCTGCCAGCCGTCCATCTCCTCGTAGATCGGCTGGACCGCCGCCTGGCTCTGCGCGTGGCTTGGCAGGTAGTCGTAGACGTTGTTGTTGAGCCGGTACCCGGTGCAGATCTTCACCTTGTCGAGCCCGTCGAGCACGTCGATCTTGGTCAGCGCGATGCCGGTCACGCCGCTGATCGCGCAGGTCTGGCGCACGATCACCGCGTCGAACCAGCCCACGCGCCGCTGCCGCCCGGTCACCGTGCCGAATTCATGGCCCCGCTCGCCCAGCCGCTGGCCGATCTCGTCATCGAGCTCGGTCGGGAACGGGCCGCTGCCCACGCGGGTGGTGTAGGCCTTGACGATGCCGAGCACGTAACCGGTCGAATTGGGGCCGAGGCCGCTGCCCGCGGCGGCGGTGCCGCTGACCGTGTTGGAGCTTGTGACGAAGGGATAGGTGCCGTGGTCGATGTCCAGCAGCACGCCCTGCGCGCCTTCGAACAGAATCTTGGCCCCCGCCTTGCGCACCTTCTTCAGGCGCTTCCAGACCGGCTGCGCGAAGCGCAGCACGAAGGGCGCGATCTCGGCCAGCTGGGCCTTCAGTTCCTCGCGGTCCACCGGCTCCTGGTCGAACCCGGCGCGAAGCGCATCGTGGTGCGCGCACAGGCGGTCGAGTTGCGCGTCGATCTGGTCCAGGTGTTCCAGGTCGCACACGCGCAGCGCGCGGCGGCCCACCTTGTCCTCGTAAGCCGGGCCGATGCCGCGCCCGGTCGTGCCGATCTTGCCCTTGCCCGCCGCATTCTCGCGCAGGCCGTCGAGGTCGCGGTGGAGCGGCAGGATCAGCGCGCAATTGTCGGCCAGTGCCAGGTTGTCGTCATTGATGGCGACGCCCTGCCCTTCCAGCTTCTCGACCTCGTCCCGCAGCGCCCAGGGGTCCAGCACCACGCCGTTGCCGATGATGCTGAGCGTGCCCGACACGATCCCGCTCGGCAGCAGGCTGAGCTTGTAGGTGGTCCCGTCGATGACGAGAGTGTGGCCGGCATTGTGGCCGCCCTGGAACCGCACGACGGCATCGGCGCGGTCGGCCAGCCAGTCGACGATCTTGCCCTTGCCTTCATCGCCCCACTGGGCGCCGATCACGGTCACGTTGGCCAAACTCGATCATCCTTCGTTACCCGCGCCTGGGGGAGACATGGACCGCATGGACCACTGTCCTGGAGCGAAAAACCGCGGGGGTCGTCATCACCGGCTCCGGCGCGGCGCTATGGCATGGGCGGGCCGTGTAGGAAACGCCTTTTCGGGCCAATATTCCGGCACGCGGCAGGGGACATAAATGCGCGCATGTGCGTTGGTCGGCAAAAGAAGGAGTTTGCATGACCGACCAACCCACCCTCACCCTCAACGACGACCGCCAGATCCCGCAGCTGGGATTCGGCACGTGGAACATCGACCCGTCCGAGGCGGCGCAGGCCGTCTCCACCGCGCTGGAAGCGGGATACTGGCTGGTCGATACCGCCGCGATCTACAAGAACGAGGAAGGCGTCGGCAAAGGCATCGGCGACTGGTCCGACATCTTCCTGCAGACCAAGATCTGGAACGAGAGCCAGGGATACGACCGCACGCTGAAGGCGGCGGACAAGTGCCTCGACCGGCTGGGCCGCGAACACGTGGACATGCTGCTGATCCACTGGCCGCAACCCGAGCGCGGCCTGTTCGTGGACACCTGGAAGGCGCTGATCGAACTGCGCGACCAGGGCAAGGCGAAGTCCATCGGCGTGTCCAACTTCCGCGAAGAAGACCTGAAGCGCATCGTGGACGAGACGGGCGTGGTCCCCGCGCTCAACCAGATCGAGCTGCACCCCAGCTTCCAGCAGCGCGACATGCGCAAGGTGCACGAGGAAATGGGCATCGTGACGCAGAGCTGGTCCCCGCTGGGACAGGGCGACACGATGAACGCCGATGCGATCAAGTCGCTGGCCGAGGAAACCGGCCAGTCGGCAGCCGCCATCGTCATCCGCTGGCACATCCAGCACGGCCTGTCGGTCCTGCCGCGTTCGACCAACCCGGATCACATCCGCGACAATTTCACCGCGCTCGATTTCGAACTGACGGATGAGCAGATGGCGAAGATTGACGAACTGGATTCGGCCGACGGCCGGATCGGCCCGGAACCGGGCAAGTTCAACGACTGATCCCGAAAACCGGTTCTGGCAGGCGGCGGTGTCTCAGATGAGGACCGCCGCTTCGCCGTCCAGCCGGTAGGAACAGCCCAGCGTCGCCGCATCGTCGCGGTCCGAGGTGGCGCCGACGGTGCGCCATCCTTCGGAGCGCAGCCTTGCGGCGGCTTTCGTATCGTGGCCCGGCGGGCAGAAGACGAGCTTGCGTGTTTCCGCCTCCGGCAGCACCGGCAGCAGCCGGTTGGCGTAGAGCGAGAAGCCGGTCGCCAGTTCGAAGGACCCGCGGATTCGGTAGGTGCCGCCGCGGCCCAGCGCCTCGCGCGCGCCCTTGGCGTAAAGCGTGAAGCCGAACCAGCTCTGGTATTCGAAACCGTGCCGCTCGCTCGGGTCCAGCGTGATGCGCGCCCGGTTGCCGATACGGCTCGCCACGGTGCGCAGGCCCGCGATACGGCTGGAGAGCGCCCCGCCCGCGTCGATCGCCGCGAGCTGCTCGATCGCTTCATCGAACGGGCCGGCGGCATAGAGCAGCGGCAGGTAGGCCTCGCCGCCCGCATCGCGCAGGCCGCCGGCGTCCTTGGTGTCCAGTTCGCGCCGCACCGCCGCACGCTGGTCATCGGCGAGCGGGAAGACGTTTTCGGACAGCACGTCCACCAGGTCGGGCAGGGTGAGGTCGATGGAAATGTCGCTGGCACCGGCGCGCTCCAGCGCCTCGATCGCGACCAGCGCGATCTCGCAGGCGGCGTCCACGCTGTCGCTGCCGATCAGTTCGGCGCCGATCTGGAGGCGCTGGCGCACCGGGTCCAGCTGGTCGCCCGCGATCCGCATGACCTCGCCCGCGTAGCACAGGCGCAAGGGGCGCGGCGCGTCGCGCAGGCTGGTCGCGGCGATGCGGCCAACCTGCACGGTCATGTCCCCGCGCAGCGCGAGCGTGCGCAGGCTGGCGGGATCGGTGAAGCGGAACAGGTCCTGCGCGCTGACTCCTTCCATGCGTTCGGTCATGGACCGTTCAAATTCCACCAGCGGCGGACGGACGCGGTCGTAACCGTGCATGTCCATCACGTGCAGCGCCTCGCGCATGGCGAGGGTGAGGATGCGGGCCTCTTCGGGCAGGCGGTCGGACAGGCCCTCGGGCAGGAGATCGTCTTGGGTCATTGCGCGCCCGCCCTAGCCGCGCCGCCATCCGCGCGAAAGCGGGAATGACGGCGGGCCGGGAAATGGGGCGCGAAAGGAGGCCGGATCAGAACTCCAGCGGGATGACGGTCTTCACGCCTTCAAGCGCTTCGGCCCGGGCCACGATCTCGGGCGAGATCGGCTGGTCGACACTCAGCAGAACGACCGCTTCCCCGCCCGCCTCGCGCCGGCCGAGGTTGAAGTTGCCGATGTTGATGCCCGCCTCGCCCAACAGCGAACCGATGCGGCCGATGAAGCCGGGTGCGTCCTCGTTCACGACGTAGAGCATGTGCCCGTCGAGATTGGCCTCCACCCGCACGCCGAAGATTTCCACCAGCCGCGGCGCGTCGCTGCCGAACAGCGTGCCGGACACCGACCGGTCGCCTTCGCTGGTGCCCACGCCCACGCGCACCAGCGTGCTATAGGCGCCTTCGCGCTCGTTGCGGATCTCGCGCACTTCCAGCCCGCGTTCCTTGGCGAGATAGGGCGCGTTGACCATGTTCACCGTGTCCGAATAGCGGCGCATGAAGCCCGCCAGCACGGCGCCGGTGATGGGCTTGCCGTTCAGCTGCGCGGCGGCGCCTTCGCGCTCCACGCTGATCTGCGTCAGGTTGCCGTGCGCCAATTGCCCGACCAGCGAGCCCAGCTTTTCAGCCAGCGCCATGTAGGGCCGCAGCTTGGGCGCTTCCTCGGCGCTGAGGCTGGGCATGTTGAGCGCGTTGGTGACGCCGCCGCTGACGAGGTAGTCGCTCATCTGCTCGGCCACCTGCAGCGCGACATTGACCTGCGCTTCGGTGGTGGACGCGCCGAGATGCGGGGTGGAGACGAAACCCGGCGTGCCGAACAGCGGGCTTTCCTTGGCCGGTTCGGTCTCGAACACGTCGAGCGCCGCGCCCGCAACGTGCCCGCTGTCCAGCATGTCCTTGAGCGCGGCTTCGTCGATCAGGCCGCCGCGCGCGCAATTGACGATGCGCACGCCCTTCTTCGTCTTCGCCAGGTTCTCGCGACCCAGGATATTCCGCGTCTGGTCCGTCAGCGGGGTGTGGAGCGTGATGAAATCTGCGCGCGCGAGCAGTCCGTCGAGATCGACCTTCTCGATCCCCAGTTCCACCGCGCGGTCTTCCGTCAGGAAGGGATCGTAGGCGATGACCTTCATCCGCAGCCCCTGCGCGCGGCTGGCGACGATGGAGCCGATATTGCCCGCGCCGATCAGGCCCAGCGTCTTGCCGGTCACTTCCACGCCCATGAAGTCGCTCTTGGGCCATTCGCCCGCCTGCGTGCGGCGGTCGGCGGCGGGGATCTGGCGAGCGAGCGCCATGATCATCGCTATGGCGTGTTCCGCCGTGGTGATCGAATTGCCGAACGGCGTGTTCATCACGACCACGCCCTTCCCGCTGGCATAGGGGATGTCGACATTGTCGACCCCGATGCCCGCGCGGCCGACGACCTTGAGGTTGGTCGCGGCATCGAGGATGTCGGCGGTCACCTTGGTGGCAGAGCGGATGGCGAGGCCGTCATATTCGCCGATCACGGCTTTGAGTTCGTCCGGCGTCATGCCGGGCTTCACGTCCACCTCGCAGCCGCGCTCCTCGAAGATGGCGGCGGCCTGCGGGTCGAGCTTGTCGGAAATCAGGACTTTGGGTTTCTGGGACACGGTCGGTCTCCTCGTCGTCCCGGTCGGGCCGGGATATGTCTGCACATCGGGGAAAGGGGCGCGCGGCCACGCGGACCGCGCGCGATAACTGGAAGGGTCAGGCGCCGGCCTTGACCTGGTGGTAGGCCCACTCGATCCAGGGCAGCAGGCGCTTCACGTCCTCCTGCTCGACCGTGCCGCCGCACCACACGCGCAAGGACGGCGGCGCGTCGCGATAGCCGTTGAAATCGTACCCGACGCCGCGTTCCTCCAGCATCTTGACGATTGTCTTAGGCACGCCCGCCTTGTCCTCGTCGGACAGGCCATCGTACCACTCGCCCTGGAAGACGAAGCACACGCCGGTGTTGGTCCGCTTGGCAGGGTCGGAGACCATGTTGCGCAGCCACGGCGTCGCCTCGATCCAGTCGGTCAGGACCTTCGCATTGGCGTCGGCCCGTTCGAACAGCGCGGTGCGCCCGCCGATCGACTTCGCCCATTCCAGCGCGGCGATGTAATCCTCGGTCGCCAGCAGGCTCGGCGTGTTGATCGTCGCGCCTTCGAAGATGCCGGTGTTGATCTTGCCGCCCTTCTTCATGCGGAACAGCTTGGGCAGCGGCCATTCGGGATCGTAGCTCTCGATCCGCTCCACCGCCTTCGGGCTCAGGATCAGCATCCCGTGCTGCGCTTCGGAGCCCATCACCTTCTGCCAGGAATAGGTCGTGGCATCGAGCTTGGGCCAGTCCATCTCCTGCGCGAAGATGGCGCTGGTGGCATCGTTGATGGTGATGCCCTCGCGCCCTTCGGCCAGCCAGTCCGTGTCCGGGATACGCGCGCCCGACGTCGTGCCGTTCCAGGTGAAGACGACGTCGTTTTCCTGCGGGATCTGCGCAAGGTCGGGGATCTCCCCGTAATCGGCGTCCAGCACCTGCAGGCGGGGCAGCTTCAGCTGCTTCACCGCGTCCTGGATCCACACGTTGCCGAAGCTTTCCCACGCAGCGACCGTGGCCGGGCGCGCGGGATCGAGCATGCTCCACATCGCCGCCTCGATCGCGCCGGTATCGGACGCGGGCATGATGCCGACGAGGTAGTCGTCCGGGATGCCGAGCAGTTCCTTCGACAGGTCGATGGCGTATTTCAGCCGCGCCTTGCCCACCGCGGAACGGTGCGAACGGCCGAGCGATTCGGTGTGCAGCTTGTCGAGGGACCAGCCCGGGAACTTGACCGTGGGACCGGAAGAAAATTGCGGACGATCCGGCTTCAGCGCCGGTTCGCTAACGTGTTCAGTCATGTATTCTCTCCTTGCAGAGAGCTCGCGCGGCGTTGGGACCGCGTGGCCCACATGCGGCCCTAGAGACGGCGCACGGCATGTCAAACGATCATTGCCGCGCGGTGGGGGATGGCAGGCGGGATAGCGCTTCGACCTCGCCAAAGCGCGCCGCAGCGCCTAGATGCCGGAGCATGGACGTGACCGACCTGCGCATCGCGCTCTTCAGCGGCAACTACAACTACACCCGCGACGGGGCCAACCAGGCGCTCAACCGGCTGGTGGGCACGCTGCTGGATCGCGGCGCAGCGGTGCGCGTCTATTCGCCCAAGGTGGCCGAGCCCGATTTCGAACCGACCGGCGACCTCGTGAACGTGCCCAACATCCGCATGCCGGTGAAGGGGCGCGGGGAATACCGCCTGCCGACCGGCATCAACGACGAGGTGCGCGCCGACTTGGAAGCGTTCGCGCCCAACACGCTGCACCTGTCCTCGCCCGATTTCGCCGCGCAGGCGGCGCTCAAATGGGCGCGCAAGCGGGACATCCCCGTGCTGGCGAGCGTGCACACCCGGTTCGAGACCTATCCGCGCTACTACGGGCTGGGTTTCCTGGAAGGCTTCGTCGAGGCGATGCTGCGCCGCTTCTATCGCAAGTGCGATGCGCTGGTCGCGCCGTCCGAAAGCCAGGTGCAGACCTTGATCGAGCAGCGGATGCATTCGGACATCTCGATCTGGTCGCGCGGGGTGGACCGCGCCGTGTTCGCCTCGGACAAGCGGGATCTCGACTGGCGCCGCCAGCACGGACTCGCCGACGACGACGTGGCGATCGTCTTCCTCGGCCGGCTGGTCATGGAAAAGGGGCTGGAGCCGTTTGCCGACACGATCATCGAACTGCGCAAGCTGCAGGCCCCGCACAAGGTGCTGGTGATCGGAGACGGGCCGGCGCGCGGCTGGTTCGAAAAGGCCTTGCCGGGCGGCATCTTCGTCGGCTTCCAGACCGGACCGGATCTCGGCCGGGCGCTGGCGAGCGGCGACATCTTCTTCAACCCGTCCGTGACCGAAACCTTCGGCAATGTGACGCTGGAAGCCATGGCCTGCGGCCTGCCGGTCGTGGCCGCCGGCGCGACGGGCAGCACCAGCCTGGTCCGGCCGGGACAGACCGGGACGATCGTTCCCGAAGGCACGCCGAAAGCGTTTGCCGCCGCCCTCGCCCCCTATTGCAACGACGACGCGCTGCGCCGCGCGCATGGACGGGCGGGCGAGGAACGCAGCAAGGAATTCAGCTGGGACGCGATCAACGACGCGGTGGCGCAGACCTACCTGCGCCTCCACGCCGAACGCGGCCGCTAGGTCAGCGCAGCACCCCGCGCCTCGCCATCGCGCGCGAATACAGGATCAGGAAAATCTCGATCGCGAAGATCGCGACCGTCATCACCAGTTGCAGCCCCGCCATAGACGTCCCGGGCATCGGGTCGCTGAACTGCATCGAGAACGACGCGACCGTGCCGAGGAAACTCAGGATGAAAACGTAATAGGCGAAGCCCGACCGCAGCAGCAGCAGGATCGAACCCAGCACCGCCCCCCAGATGCCGATCGCCCAGGCGAATTCGAACCACAGCGGACGGCTTTCGAAATAGGCGATCATGGTCTGCGTGCTGACACCGGTCATTTCCGCGGCCGCCGCCAGGTAATCGGCATTCGCCAGCTGCGTCTGGATATAGTCGTTGGCTCCGCCCGCGTGCCACAGCAGCGATACGATCCCCACGACCCACAGATGCCAGGGCGTTCCCCTACGTTCGTTCATATAACCCTCCCCTCCCGAAAGGTGATGCGACCGCGTGCAGGATACTCCCCTTCGCCGCGACCGCCAAACGCGTTAACGCTCGCGGGTCGGACGCGCGGAAAATTGACCTCGCTCACGAAGCCGCTCATGCTGAAGCTGTCGAAAGGGTCGCGCTTTTCGGGGACGGTCGGGGCCGGAACCACCGAACGGATTGGGGGACACCGATGGCGTTTTTCAGGATTTGCGCGATGGCTGCTTGTGTTCTGGCAGTGGGGCTGGCGGTCGCCCCGGCACCGGCCAGGGCGCAGACGAAGGACCAATGCGACGCGGCCTACCTGGCGATCTTCGATGCGCTGGACCATCGCGGTCCGAACAAGCCCTATGTCTCCGAAGAGGCGCAGGAATGGGCGCTCGATTACCAGGGCCGGCACCGGCGGGGCGAATTGTGCGATACCCTGCCCCCCGGCTATCCACCTGCCGAGGATGCGGCCGAAGACCCTCTCGCGGCCATGCAGGAGGGTACCGCCGCCCTCAGATCGCTGGTCGCCGAAACGGCCTTCAAGTCCGGCATGGTCAATATCAGGGAAGGCTACCGCGAAGCGGGCATCGCCAGTTTCAAGAAAGCCTGCGACCTCGATCACGCCGACGGATGCTATGCCTACGCGACCTATCTTGGGTTGCAGATGAGCGACTTCGAGGCCCCCGAAGTGGTCGCCACCACCCAGAAGGCGTGCAGGTTGGGAAGTGAAGAGGCCTGCGAGTCCGAGCGCGAGCGCACCGGAGCCGCTCGATAGGGTCTTGCGTTAGGGCTGCCGGTTCGGTGGCCGCCCGCATCGATGCGATGGCCAAACGCATCGGCGCTCCCTACATCGCCCGCCATGGCCGACCTCTTTGGCGACGATCTACCCCCGGCTGATGCCCCCGAGACCCGGCGCGAGGATGCGCCGCTGGCCGACCGCCTGCGTCCACGCGTGCTGGGCGAAGTGGTGGGGCAGGACCACCTGACCGGGCCGGAAGGCGCGATCGGGCGCATGGTCGCTGCGGGCAAGCTGTCCAGCATGATCCTGTGGGGCCCGCCCGGCACCGGCAAGACCACCATCGCGCGCCTGCTGGCCGACGCGGTGGGGATGCGGTTCGAGGCGGTCAGCGCCGTATTCAGCGGCGTCGCCGACCTCAAAAAGGCGTTCGCCGCGGCGGACAAGGCGGCCGCCGCGGGCCAGCGCACGCTGCTGTTCGTGGACGAGATCCACCGCTTCAACCGCGCGCAGCAGGACGGCTTCCTGCCCTTCGTGGAACGCGGCACGGTGACGCTGGTCGGCGCGACGACGGAGAACCCCAGCTTCGCCCTCAACGCCGCGCTTCTAAGCCGGGCGCAGGTGCTGATCCTCGAACGGCTGGGCCACCAGGCGCTCGGCCAGCTGCTCGACCGGGCGGAAGAGCTGGAAGGTGCCCTGCCCCTGACCGAACCGGCGCGCGATGCGCTGGTGGCGAGCGCGGACGGGGATGGCCGGTTCCTGCTCAACCAGGCGGAAGTCCTGTACAACGCTCGCATTGGAGAACCGCTCGACCCGGCGGCGCTGGGCAGTTTCCTGCAGCGCCGGGTGGCCGTGTACGACAAGGATCGCGACGGCCATTACAACCTGATCAGCGCGCTTCACAAATCGGTGCGCGGGTCCGACCCGCAGGCGGCGCTCTATTACCTCGCCCGGATGCTGACCGCGGGCGAGGAACCGCGCTACGTCGCCCGGCGGCTGGTGCGCATGGCGGTGGAGGATATCGGCCTCGCCGATCCCAATGCGCTGGTGCAGTGCATGGCGGCGCGCGACACCTACGAATTCCTCGGCAGTCCGGAAGGCGAACTGGCGCTGGTGCAGGCGTGCCTCTACCTCGCCACGGCGCCCAAATCGAACGCGGTCTACAAGGCGCAGAAGGCGGCCTTCCGCAGCGCGAAGGAAACCGGCAGCCTGATGCCGCCCGCCAATATCCTCAACGCGCCGACGAAGCTGATGAAGGATATCGGCTACGGCAAGGGCTACAGCTACGACCACGACGCGGACGAGGGCTTTTCCGGCGACGATTACTGGCCGGAGGAGATGGACGGGCAGACCTATTACGAGCCGGTCGAACGCGGCTTCGAACGCAAGATCCGCGAGCGGATGGCGTATTGGGACAAGCTGCGAAGCGAACGCGCGTGACGGTGCGCGGAGGCCGCTTCCGCCACTTCCTCGCCATCGACTGGTCGGGCGCGAAAGGCCAGCGCCAGAAGGGTATCGCGCTGGCACTCGCGGATGCCGCCGGCGGCCCGCCGGTGCTGGTCGAGCGCGGTCGCGCGTGGTCGCGGGCCGAAGTGCTGGATATCCTGCTGGACCTGCCGGACGATACGCTGGTCGGCATGGATCTGGGCATCGGATTGCCTTTCGCCGATTGCGGCGCCTACTTTCCCGGTTGGGCGAAAAGCCCGCCCGATGCGCGCGCATTGTGGGCGCTGGTGGACGCGGTCTGTGCCGGCGATCCCGACCTGACCGCCTCGAGTTTCGTCGAACATCCGTCGCTAAGCCCTTATTTCCGCAGGCAGGGCAACGGCGAAGGCGCGCATTTCCGCTGCGACGGGGCGGAGCACGGTCGCGGGCGTTTCCGCATCACCGAGCAGGCGCAGGCTGCCATGGGCTGCAAGCCCTACAGCAATTTCAACCTCGTCGGCGCGGCGCAGGTCGGCAAGTCCAGCCTGACCGGAATGCGCGTGCTCAACCGGCTGGCGGGCCGGGTCCCGGTATGGCCGGTCGATCCGCTGCCGGAGACGGGATCGGTCATCGTGGAGATCTACACCACCATTGCCGCGATGGAGGCGGAACGGTCGAGCGGGCGCAGCAAGATCAGGACGTTCGAGGACCTGGACATCGCGCTGGCCGCGCTCGGCTCTCCGCCGGTCGGTGGATCGGGCGCGGTGACGGACCACGCCTCCGACGCGCTGCTGACCGCCGCCTGGCTGCGCAAGGTGGCGCACGATCCGGCCCGCTGGGGCCCGCCCGGCCTGACCCCGCCCGTCGCCCGCACGGAGGGCTGGACTTTCGGCGCGATTTGAGGCTAGCGGGCGCGTCTCCTTCGGGACGCCGGCTTAGCTCAGTTGGTAGAGCAGTTGATTTGTAATCATCAGGTCAGGGGTTCGACTCCTCTAGCCGGCACCGAAACTGTGGGATGTTTGTTTTCCGCAGGCCCTCCGGCCTGCGATATCCTCGCGCCTTCGGCGCTGCGGGCGGGCGGTCGCCCTTGCGGTCGCTGGCGCGACCATTTTCTTCCTGGCCTACAGCGTATCGCCTAACCCCGCCCGCGATAGCCGGGGACGCCCTGGTCGGGGACCCACAGGCCTTCGGGCGGCGGGCCGCTCTGCCAGAATACGTCGATCGGGATGCCGCCGCGCGGGTACCAGTAGCCGCCGATGCGCAGCCATTGCGGCTGCATCTCGTCCACCAGCCGCTGGCCGATGCCGACCGTCACGTCCTCGTGGAAGCCGTTGTGGTTGCGAAAGCTGCCGAGGAACAGCTTGAGGCTCTTCGATTCCACGATCGTTTGCGCAGGCGCGTAATCGATCACGAGATGGGCGAAATCGGGCTGGCCGGTGACCGGGCAGAGCGAGGTGAATTCCGGCGCGGCGAAGCGCACTAGGTAGGTCGTTCCGCTGCGCGGGTTGGGCACGTAGTCGAGCTGCGCCTCGTCCGGCGATTGCGGAAGCGGCGTCTGCTTGCCGAGTTGCGTCGTGTTGAGTGTGTCGTTCATGCCGCGCTTGTGCCGCATCTCGCATGGATGGCACAAGTCGTCAGTGGCCGGCGCGCCTTTCAGTGACTATTCAGGCGCGCAATCCCTTTCCCGTCGCGGTCCCATGTTCGCCAGATACCTCCTCCTCACCGTTTCCGCGCTGGCCGTCGTGCCGGCCGCCCACGCGCAGCAACAGCAATCGCCGGGCGGCTTCCAGCTGCCGCCCGATCCGACGCCCACGCCGACCTCGCGCGTGCAGGGGCCGGTCAATCCCGACACCGGGCAGGCCCCGCGCACGACCGAGACCGCCGCGCCGACACCCACGCCCAGCGCATCCGCGCCGGTGCGCCAGGCGCCCACGCCCGCCGCCACGCCGCGCGCCACGCAGACGGGTGGAACGCAGGCAGGAACGACGCGGACCCAGCCGACCACTGGCGCTGCGCGATCGCCCGCCCCCAATCCGGCGCAGACGGTGCCGCCCGCGATCCAGCCGACGATCGATCCGCTGGAATCCGCGCAGCCTGGGGACACGCCGGTAGCGACGCCCACGCCGACCGCGATGCCGAGCGCCGCGCTTCCCGACACGCCGGTCCCGTCCGAAGTGCCCGAACCGGCTGAGGCTGAGGAAAGCTGGTCCGGCTGGTTCGCGCTGCTGGCGCTCGCGGTCCTCGCCATCGGCGGGATCGCCTGGCTGCTGCGCCGCCGCAATGCGGGCCGCCCCGCGCCGACCATCGAGCGGCCGACACTGCGTCCCGAACCCGCGTCCGATACGTCCGCCGCCCCGCCTATTTCCGCGCCGGTTTCACCCATCCGGATCGAGGCGGAGGCGCTTTCGCTCAGCCGCAGCTTCGTCAACACGACGCTTTCCTACGCCATTACCATCCACAATCGCGGGCCGCGCGCGATCGAGGGCGTGCGGGTCAGCGCCGACATGACCACGGCGCATTCGAAAGTGCCGGTGGACCAGCAGCTGGCCGATCCCGCGACCACCCTGCCCGTGCTGACCGATATCGAGATGCTCCAGCCCGGCGCGGCGAAGCAGGCGCGCGGCGAGTTCCGTCTGCCGGTCAACGCCCTGCGCACCATCACGCAGGGCAATGCGCACCTCTATGTCCCGCTGCTGCGCCTCCGGGTCGAGGCTCCGGGGATGGAGCCGGTGGTCCGCACCTTCGTGGTCGGCATCCGCCAGCGCGGGCGGCAAAGCAAGCTGCTGCCCTTCCGGCTGGACGAGATGGCGCAGACCTACCGCGAAATCGGGTTGCGCCCGCTGACCTGACCTCGACGCGCGCGCGACCAGCGCCTAACGACGTCTGCATGGACATGCTCGTATCCACCGACTGGCTGGCCGGAGAACTGGGCGCGGACGATCTGGTCGTCCTCGACGCTTCGGCCCACTTGCCCGATTCCGGCATCGATGCCGCCCGCGAATATGCCGCTGCGCACATTCCCGGGGCCCGCTTCCTAGACCTGCCCGGCTTCTTCGATCCGGAATCGCCGGTTCCCAAGGCCGTGCCCACCCGCCGCCAGTTCGAGGAGCGGCTGCGTTCGCTCGGCATCGCGGAGACCACGCGGGTCGTCCTCTACGATGCGAGCAAGCTGCGCAGTTCGGCCCGCGCCTGGCTGATCTTCGACCGCTTCGGTTTCGGCCGGGTCGCGATCCTCGACGGCGGGTTCGAGAAATGGCGGGCCGAGGACCGCCCCGTCGAAAGCGGCGAGCCGGAAACGAAGGCGGCCGAATACCGCTCCGAAATCGACGTGCCCGAGGGCATCCGCAGCAAGGCGGAGATGCTGGAAAACTGCGAGACACGGGCGGAGCAGGTGGTGGATGCGCGCGATGCGGACCGCTTCACCGCCGCGAGCGACGACGCGGTCCACGGCCTCGCCGGCGGTCACATCCCGGGCGCGCGCAACCTGTTCTTCCGCGACCTGCTGAACGCGGACGGCACCTTCAGGGAGCCAGACGCGCTGCGCCGCGCGTTCGAGGATGCCGGGATCGATCCGGCCGGCCCGCTGGTCGCCACCTGCGGGAGCGGCGTGACCGCATCGGTGGTCCTGTTCGCGCACCGCCTGCTCGGGCACGATCACGGCGCGCTCTACGACGGCAGCTGGGCCGAATGGGGCGCCGATCCGGAAACCCCCAAGGAAGGCGGGCCCGCGCTTTGACCGACAAGACCGACAGGGAAAAGCGCACCGCCACGCGGCTGGTGGAAGCCGGGCGGCGCAAGGAATGGACCGGGCCGGTGGTCAATCCGCCGGTCTGGCGCGCGAGCACGCACCTCTATCCCGACACCAAGGCGCTGCGCAGCGGCCCCGCGCGCAACGAGGACGGACGCTTCTTCTACGGCCGCCGCGGCGGGCCCACGCAATGGGCGCTGGCCGACGCGCTGACGGAACTGGAGGCGGGCGCCGCCGGCACGGTGCTCTACCCCAGCGGTGTCGCGGCGATCGCGGGCGCGCTGCTGGCGGTGCTCGATCCGGGCGACGTGCTGCTGGTCACCGACAATGCCTACGATCCGACGCGGTCCATGGCGACCGGTCTGCTCAAGCGGCTGGGCGTGGAGACGCGCTTCTTCGACCCGCTCGACATCGACGGGTTCGCAGGCAGGTTCTGCGACCGGACGAAGGCGGTCATGCTGGAAAATCCCGGCAGCCTGACGATGGATGTCTGCGATGCGCCCGCGCTGGCGGAGATCGCCCGCCGCCACGGCGCGACCAGCATCATCGACAACACCTGGGCGACGGCACTGGGCTTCCCCGCGCTGGAAAACGGGATCGACATTTCGGTCATGAGCCTGACCAAGCATGTCGGCGGCCATTCCGACCTGCTGATGGGCAGCGCGAGCGCGGGCGAGCGCTGGTACCGCGAATTGCGCCGCACGGCGCAGGAGCTGGGCCAGGTAGTCTCCCCCGACGATGCGGCGCTGGCGCTGCGGTCCCTGCGCACCATGGGCCTGCGCCTGAAGGCATCGACGGCCGGTGCCGTGGCCGTTGCCGACTGGCTGCAATCCCGCCCCGAAGTGGCGCAGGTGCTCTGCCCACCCCTGCCCGGCGCGCCCGGCCATGACCTGTGGCAAAGCCAGTTCAAGGGCGGCTGCGGTCTGTTCAGCTTCGTCCTCGCCACGCAGGATGCCTCCGCCCGTGCGGCACTGATCGACGCGCTGGACCTCTTCGGCATCGGCTTCAGCTGGGGCGGGTTCGAAAGCCTCGCGATTCCCTTCGACGCGGGCACCATGCGCACGGATTCGCCCTGGCCGCCCGAAAGCTGGCCCGGTGGCGCGACGCTCGGCATTCGTCTATCGATCGGGCTCGAAGACCCCGAAGACCTGATCGCCGATCTCGAACGGGGCTTCGCGGCGATGGAGCGCGCATGAGCTTGCCAAGCAATCCCGCCCAGGCCGTGATCGACGCGGCGGAGGCCGATACCGCGCCGGCGGACGAACCGACCGCGGTCCCGCTGCGCGATCCGGAAACGGGCGATCCGCTGCTGGACCCCGATACGGGCGAGCAGCTGCGCGGCATCCCGGACGAACAGCCGACGCAGTTCCTGGACCCGGACACGGGCGAGGTGCTGCTGGACGCCGACACCGGCGAGCCCCTGAGTGCCATTCCCGAAGTCGCCGCCTCCCCCACGCCGACGCCCACAGAGACCGCGACGGAGGCACTGACCGCGTCCGACGATATCCGGGAATCCTTCAGCGAACGGAGCGAGGCGGCCGGGAACCTGATCGAACGGCTGGACGGGCTGGCGATCGACCTCGGCACGTTCCACGTATCCCTGTGGGACGTCATCATCGTGTTCCTGGTCATCGGGGGCGTCGCCACCGGTGCGTATCTGGCGAGCAAGCTGCTCCACTCGGTGCTCAAGCGGGTGACCAAGCTCGACATGACGCGCCGGCTGCTGGCGGAAAAGATCATCAGCCTGGGTGTCTGGGCGCTCGCCTTCCTCATCGGCATCAATTTGCTGGGCATCGACCTGACGGCGCTGGCGGTCTTCTCCGGTGCCTTCGGCCTCGCCATCGGTTTCGGCCTGCAGAAGACCTTCGGCAACCTCATCGCCGGGATCATCCTGCTGATGGACAAGTCGATCAAGCCGGGCGACGTGATCGTGACTGCCGATGCGGCGGGCAATTCCGTCTTCGGCCAGATCCGCAAGATCGGCGTGCGCGCGGTGTCCATCATCACCCGGGACCAGAAGGAATATCTGATCCCGAACGAGAACCTGATGATCAATCAGGTCGAGAACTGGTCCTATTCCAGCAAGAACGTGCGGATCCAGGTGCCCGTCGGCGTCAGCTACAATGCCGACATGAAACAGGCCGAGGAACTTATGCTGGAAGCGGCCAAGGGCTGTTCGCGCGTCCTGAAGACGCCGCCGCCGGTGGTGTGGATGGCCGGATACGGGGAAAGCTCGGTCGATTTCGTGATCCATTGCTGGATCGACGATCCCGAAAGCGGCGTCGGCAACGTGCAGTCCGAAGTGCTGAAGAACCTCTGGCACCTGTTCGTGGAACACGACGTCGAAATCCCCTTCCCGCAGCGCGACATCAACCTGCGCAGCAACGAGGCGTTCGAGCAGCTGACGGCCGCCATCGCGCAGCGGATCAACAAGGACGGCTGACAGGCGCGGCGTACAGCCGTCCGATAGCTCAGCTTCGCGCGTCCCTATCCATTCTCGTTGGCGTGGGCGGGCCTCGCGCCGCATCTTGCCGCCATGGCACAGGAAATCACCAGGACGGGGACCATCCACCTCGTCGGCGCAGGTCCGGGCGATCCCGACCTGCTGACGCTGCGCGCCGCGCGGCTGATCAAGATGGCGCGGATCATCGTCCATGACGGGCTGGTCGATCCGGCCATCCTCGCCATGGCACGGCCCGATGCGCGGCTGGTCTCGGTCGCCAAGAAGCGCGCGCACCATACCCTGCCGCAGGAAGACATCTGCGCCCTGCTGGTGCGCGAAGCGCGCGCCGGACACGATGTCGTCCGGTTGAAGGGCGGCGATCCGCTGGTCTTCGGGCGCGGCGGGGAAGAGGCCGAAGCGGCCCATGCCGCCGGCGTGCCGGTCCAAATCGTGCCCGGCATCAGCGCCGCCAACGGCGCGGCGGCCGCGGCGCAGATCGCCCTCACCCATCGCGATGCGTCCAGCATCGTCAGCTTCGTGGCCGGCCAGTGCAAGGGCCTGTCGGACCAGGACTGGGCGGGGCTTGCCGGGAAGGGCCGCACGCTGGTCATCTACATGGGTGTGAAGACCGCGCCGCAGATCGCCGACAAGCTGATGGAGGACGGCCTTGCGCCGGACATGCCCGTCGCCGTGATCGAGAACGCCGCGCGCCCGCAGATGCGGGTCCTGCGCGGACTGCTGGCGGGCCTTCCCGACCTCGTCACGCGCGAGGACGTGCAGAGCCCCGCGCTGATCGTGATCGGCGAGGTTACCGCGCGCGGCGACGTGCAGGTGGCGCGGACAGCGCACGAGGCGGTGACATGAAAATCCTGACCGGAAACGACCTCAAGACTGGCGCGGTGGTCTGGTGGACCGGCAGCGAATGGTCGCTGCATGTGGAGGACGCCGCCGATGTCGGCGACCGGGCGGACGAGATCGCGCGGCGCGAGGAAGCCGCGCGGCGCGTCAACGTCCCCTACGCGATCGACGCCGAGCTGCACGAGGGCCACCCGCGCCCCGCGCATATCAAGGACCGCGTCCGCGCGCTGGGCCCCACCGTGCGCCCCGACCTGACTCTCAAACCGGCCGATCCCGAAATCGGCAACTGGGTGATCTGATGTACAAGTACGACCAGTACGACCAGGCGATGGTCGATGCCCGCGTGGAGGAATTCCGCGACCAGGCGAACCGCCGCCTCGAAGGAAAGCTGACCGAGGACCAGTTCAAGCCGCTGCGGCTGATGAACGGGCTCTATCTCCAGCTGCATGCCTACATGCTGCGCGTGGCGATACCCTACGGGACGCTCGACAGCCGGCAAATGCACGCGCTGGCGGACATCGCGGACAAGTACGATCGCGGATACGGGCACTTCACCACGCGCCAGAACATCCAGTACAACTGGATCAGGCTGGAAGACGCGGCCGACATCCTGGCGGACCTCGCCAAGGTGGAAATGCACGCGATCCAGACCAGCGGTAACTGCATCCGCAACATCAGTTCGGACCATTTCGCAGGCGCCGCGGCGGACGAGATCGTCGACCCGCGCCCCTATGCCGAACTGCTGCGTCAGTGGTCGAGCTTCCACCCGGAATTCAGCTACCTGCCGCGCAAGTTCAAGATCGCGGTGATCGCCAGCGACACCGACCGTGCCGCGATGCGTCTGCACGATATCGGCATCAACATCGTGCGCAATGATGCCGGGGAATTGGGCGCGGCCTTCTATGTCGGCGGCGGCATGGGCCGCACCCCGATGATCGCCCCGCTGATCCGCGACTTCGTGCCGCTGGACCAGTTGGTCACCTACGCCGAGGCGTGCCTTCGCGTCTACAACCGCCACGGACGGCGCGACAACAAGTACAAGGCGCGCATCAAGATCCTCGTCCACGAAATGGGCGCCGAGGAATACGCCCGGCAGGTGGAGGAGGAATTCGCCCACCTGCTGGAACAGGGCGTGGAACCGCCGCTTGCGGAACTGGAGCGGATCGGGGGCTTCTTCGTGGCGCCGGATTTCGAGGACGGGCCGAAGACAATCGACCGGTCCGATCCGGGCTTCGCGCTCTGGGTCGATCGCAACACGGTGCGCCACCGGAACGATGCTTACGTCAGCGCGGTCGTCAGCCTGAAGCCCGTCGGCGGAATCCCGGGCGATGCTACCGCCGATCAGATGCGCGTCATGGCGGATCTGGCCAAGGAATACAGCTTCGACGAATGCCGCGTGATGCACACGCAGAACATCGTCCTGCCCCATGTGCGCATCGCGGACCTCCACGCGCTGTGGACCCAGCTGGACGAAGCGGGCCTGGCCGAACCGAATCTCGACCAGGTGGACGACATCATCGCCTGCCCGGGGCTCGATTATTGCAGCCTCGCCAATGCGCGCTCCATCCCGATCGCGCAGAGAATCTCGGAGCGGTTCGTCGCCAACGGGATGCGCGATACGCTGGGCGAGCTGAAGCTGAAGATCTCCGGTTGCATCAACGCCTGCGGCCATCATCACGCGGGCCATATCGGCATCCTCGGCGTCGACCGGAAAGGCGTCGAGAATTACCAGCTGTTGCTGGGCGGGAGCGAGGCGGAGGATGTGAGCCTCGCCAAGATCACCGGCCCCGGCTTCGACGAGGCGGGTATCGTGGATGCGGTCGAAACGGTGTCGAACGTGTACCTTCGCGAAAAGCGCGACATCGAGCGGTTCATCGACACCTACAGGCGCATCGGAATGGCCCCTTTCAAGGAGGCGCTCTATGGCTGATATCCTGCGCTACCGCGACAACGAACCCGTCGGCCACCCCGCCGTGACCGTCGACGCCTTCCTCGACCAGAGCGACGCCGAAGCCGTCCGCATCGAACCGGGCGACGACGCGCGCGACCTCCTGCCGCACCTCGATCGTATCGCACTGGTGGAGATCAACTTCCCCTCCTTCGGCGACGGCCGCGGCTATTCCGCCGCCCGCATCCTGCGCGAAGCCGGCTTCACAGGAGAAATCCGCGCGGTGGGCGACGTGCTGGTGGACCAGATCGCCTACATGCGCCGCTGCGGGTTCGACGGGTTCGATCCCGACAGTCCGCTGGACCCGGCCGACGTCGAAGCGGCGCTGTCGCGCTGGCCGGACGTCTATCAGCCCGCCGCGGACGACCGCACCCCCATCTGGGCGAAGCGCCACGGGGCGGCGGCATGAACCAGCTACGCGCGATTGACCGACTCGAAACCGCGCCGCGCCACACGGAACAGGACGCGATCCGCCTGAATCGCCAGTTCCGCGGTTCCGACACGGACGAGATGCTGCGCGCCGTGATCGAGGACGGCATTGCAGGCGACGCCGCGATCGTCTCCAGCTTCGGAGCCGAGAGCATCGTGCTGCTGCATCTCGTCACGCGGGTCGCGCCCGATATTCCCGTGCTGTTCCTCGAGACGGGCAAGCATTTCCCTGAGACGCTCGCCTATCGCGACGAGGTCGCCGAAAGGCTCGGCCTCAATCTCGTGAACCTCCATCCCGATTTCGACGAACTGGCGGCAAAAGACGAAACCGGCCTGCGCTGGTCCTACGACCCAGACGGATGCTGCGAGATCCGCAAGGTCAAACCGCTGACCCGCGCGCTGATCGATTACGAATCCACCTTTACCGGGCGCAAGGCGTACCAGAATTCGGGCCGCGCCACCCTGCCCCGGTTCGAGATCGACACGTCGGACGCCATGGGGCGGCTCAAGATCAATCCGCTGATCGACTGGGACGCCAGCCATATCGAGGGTTACCTGATCCAGCACGACCTGCCGCGCCACCCGCTGGTGGCACTGGGATATCCCTCCATCGGCTGTTCGCCCTGCACCACCAAGGTCGCGCCGGGCGAGGATCCGCGTTCGGGCCGCTGGAAAGGCTGGGACAAGACCGAGTGCGGCATCCACCAGCCGGGCACCGACGAGGCCGACCAGCCCTATTTCTGAGCGCTGCGCGGCCTAGAGCCAGCGCACCTGCCGGTACCATTCGGCCGTATCGCGCAGGCCCTTGCGCGGTGGCACCTGCGGCCGCCAGATCGCTTCGGGCACGGCGCGCCGCGGGCTCACGACCCAGTCTGGATGGACGAGATAGCTCGCCCGGTCGGTCGTCAACCGCGCCCGCGCCCCGCGTATCCGCTCGTCCAGATGGGCCGCCAGTCTCAGCGCCCAATCCGGCAAATGCAGCACGGCGGCCTTGCTGCCGACCGCCCAGCTGATCGTGCGGGCCAGGTCGCCATGCGTCCAGCCACCGGCGCGGCCGTCGTCCGGCTCGAAGATCGCATGCGTCGTCTCCTCGCGGGAGGGAACGAGATCGAGCAACAGTCGGGCGAGATCCTCGACATGGATCAGCGAACTGCGCCCCCGCTTCGAAGGCACCGGGATGACACGCTTCTGCGCCGCCTTGAACATCTCGAGATAGTCGCGGTCACGCGGGCCGTAGACGCCCGGCGGGCGCACGATGGTCCAGTCCATGCCGCTGGCCGCCACGATCCGTTCCGCCCGTGCCTTGGACCCGCCATAGGCTGAGAGGAGCGGTTCGCGCGCGGCGAGCGAGCTGACGAAAATGAACCGCCTGACCCCTGCGCCCTTCGCCGCTTCGACCAGGTTGAGCGTCCCGGTCACATTGGCGATTTCCATGTGTTCCGGTTTACGCGCGGTGGTCAGGCCGGCGATGTGGATTACCGTTTCCGCACCGGCCACGAAATCGTCGAGAACGAATTTCTCCGCCAGCCCGCCCTGGACCCAGTCGAAATCGAGCCGGCTTTCCGGCGGATTGCGCGCCAATACCCGAGCGGTTTCCCCGCGTTCTTCCAGCAGGTCGAGCACGGCCTGCCCCACGAACCCCGTTCCCCCGGTGATCGCGACTGTCATGCCCGCACCAGATGATCGCGGTGAATGACTGCGGCGCGCGGCGTGTAGCCGAGCCGCGCGGCCTGGTCCTCGTCTTTCAGGCCGCGGATGGCGCGACATTCCTCGCTCGAATACTCGACCAGCCCCTGGCCCAGGCGCTCGCCCCCGGGCCCTTCGATGGCCACGAGGTCGCCTCGCTCGAAGTCTCCTTCCACCTGCGTTACGCCAGCGGCGAGCAGGCTGGCACGATCGGCCAGCGCCGCGGCACAGCCGGCATCGACGCGCAGCTTACCGGCGACGGACAACCGCCCGCCCAGCCATGCCTTGCGGGCATTGTCGCGGCGACGCGGAAGGAACAGCGTCCCCGTACCGGCCTCCCGCGCTGCGCCGATCGGCGCATCGGGCCGGCCGTCCACGATGGCAAGGGCGATGCCCGCCCGCCCGGCGATCCGTGCGGCTTCCACTTTTGCGATCATGCCGCCCGTCCCCACGCCCGAAGCGGACGTGCCCGACGCCATGGCGAGGATGTCAGGCGTGACGCCTTCGACCACCGGCACGCGGCGCGCGCCGGGTTCCCCCGGATGCCGGTCGTACAGGCCATCAACATCGGACAGCAGCACCACCGCCTGCGCCTGTGCAGCCTGCGCAACGCGCGCGGCGAGGCGATCGTTGTCGCCGAAACGGATTTCCTCTGTCGCAACACTGTCATTCTCGTTGACGACGGGGACCGCGCCTTGTTCCAGCAAACGGCCCAGAGTGGCCGAAGCATTGAGATAGCGGCGGCGATCCTCGAGGTCGCCCAGCGTCACCAGCATCTGCGCGGCGACCAGTCCGTGCGCATCCAGCGAGCGGGACCAGAGCCGGGCCAGTTCGACCTGCCCGACAGATGCCGCAGCCTGCGCGTCGGCGAGGCTGCCACGGCCGCCCGCGGGCAATCCCAGTCGCTTCGCCCCAAGCGCGATCGCACCCGAACTGACGACGATGACGTCCCGCCCCGCCTGGCGGAAGGTGGCGATTTCACCGGCGAGTGCCGCCAGCCACTGGTCCCGCGCCGTGCCGTCGCGCACCAGAAGCGCGGACCCGACTTTCACGACCAGACGCCCCGCCTGCGCAGGTTCGAGAAGCGCGGACAGGGTGTGCGGGGCCGACATTGTCAAAGCGGTGACCAGTCGCCTTCGTCTTCGTTGGTTTCCACTTCTGCGGCATTCGTTTCGGTGGAGGTGTGGTCCGGCAGATGCGTCAGGACGGCATCGAGAAGCTCATCGATCCCCTCCCCCGTCGCCCCGGAGATCACGAAGACGCGGTCCGCGCCGGCATCGCGCAGTTCGGCAGCGAAGCCTTCCGCCAGTTCCGCATCGGCAAGGTCCAGCTTGTTCAAGGCGATCAGCTGCGGCTTGTCCGCAAGGCCTGCCTCGTGCGCCGCCAGCTCTTCGTTCACCGTCCGCATGGCCTGCGCCGGATCGTCTCCGCTGATGTCGACCAGGTGAATGAGCACGCGGCACCGCTCGATATGGCCCAGGAACCGGTCGCCGATACCCTTGCCCTCCGATGCGCCTTCGATGAGGCCCGGAATGTCCGCCAGCACGAATTCGCGACCCTTGTGGCGCACGACGCCCAGCTTGGGCACGAGCGTGGTGAAGGCGTAATGGCCGACCTTGGCCTTCGCATTGCTCACCTGGTTGATGAAGGTGCTCTTGCCGGCATTGGGCAGGCCGAGCAGGCCGACATCGGCCAGCAGCTTCAGCCGCAGCCAGACCCACATCTCCTCGCCCGGCATTCCGGGCTGGTGCTGGCGCGGTGCGCGGTTGGTGCTGGTCTTGTAGCTGGCATTGCCGCGCCCGCCGATGCCCCCTTCGAGAAACACGATGCGCTGTCCGACCTCGGTGAAGTCGGCAAGGACATCTTCCTTGTCCTCGGACAGGATCTGCGTGCCCACCGGCACTTCGATGACCAGGTCATCCGCACCCTTGCCGGTGCGGTCCTTGCCCATGCCATGCCCGCCGCGGGCCGCCTTGAAATGCTGGGCGTAACGAAAGTCGATCAGCGTGTTCAGGCCCTGCACGGCTTCGAACACGATGTCCCCGCCCCGGCCGCCATCGCCGCCGTCGGGTCCGCCATATTCGATGTATTTCTCACGCCGGAAGCTGACCGCGCCCGGTCCGCCTGCGCCGGATTTCACGAATATCTTGGCTTGGTCGAGAAAATGCATGGGCGCTCAGGTAAAGAATTTCACGGGCCCGGGGGAGTCCTGTTTTCCCGCGCGGCGCCGCGACGCGGGGAAATGCCGTTCCGGCGAACCGATCGTGCTGCTGGACGGTTACCTGGTGGAGCCGAGCGGGATCGAACCGCTGACCTCGTCATTGCGAACGACGCGCTCTCCCAACTGAGCTACGGCCCCGTCCAGGTCTGGATCGCATCGGCAGGTGTCCCCGCACGAAGCGAGGGCGCGCCTTAGCGAACGCACAGGTGGCTGCAAAGCACAAATTTGCGCAGCCGGCGCAAAGGCGCCGAAAGCGGGGCGACGCGGATCAGTTCGCCTCGCCGCCCGTGCCGTCCTGCGCTTCCTCGCTGCCGGTAAAGACCGGTTCCGCGTCGGGCACCTGGCTGGTCACCGCCGGTCCGAAACCCGGGACCGGAACGGTCTCGTCAGGCTGCACGGCCGGATCGGCGGACTGGTCGCCGGTGCCGTCCTGGAAGACGATCGCGGACTGCCTGTCATCGACGGCAGGCTGGACACCGTAGGTCGCCGGAGCAGCGACGCTGACCTGGCTGGCCGTTCCGACGGTGTTGCCGCCGATGGAAACAGGGGCGTATCCGCCCGTCTGCAGGCTCGCCGTGTCGATCTGCGCGGCCGAGCCGGCAAGTTGCGGCTGGAGCGAGTAGCTGCGCAGCGGCGGAGCATATTTCGCGTCCCATGCCGCGACTTCGCGCAGCCAGCGTTCGTAATCGGTATAGAAATTGTCGAACACCTGCTCGAACTGCGGCAGGCTGCGTGCGGCAAAGGCTTCCATCGCCGTGCGGCCTTCGACTGCGTTGCTATCCGCATCCATCGCCACTTCCAGCGCGGTCCGGCAGAATTCGTGCTTCACCGTGGGCAGCGCGAAATAGTTGTAAACCCGCGTCAGGTAGGAATCCATCGCCGGCACGTAGTCGTTCGCATACTGCTCGCGGAATTCGCCTTTCACCAGATTGTAGGTGCCGGAATAGGTCTGGCGATTGCGTTCGAGCAGCGAATTGTAGCTGTCGATCAGTGTCGCATATTGCGGCTCCACGCAGCTCAGCACGGCGACGTTGAGCGCCGAGCGCACGTTCCAGATCGTCTGGGGGGTCGACAGGCCGTAATTGACCGTGCGGCGCAGGCCGTCGGGTCCGCGCTGCGGCACGAACATGTTGCCGACTGCACCGCCGGGCGAAACGGGTCGCGCCGGGACGTATTCGACGACCGGCGGCGGCGGTGGTGGCGGGGGTGGCGGAGGAGGCGGCGGCGGAGGCGTCGTGGCGCATGCGGCGAGCGCGGCCGCACCGACCGCGACGGTCGTGATCCTCAACGCCAGGGGTTTTCTCGTTTCGGTTTTTCCGGCGGCCATTCCAAGCGGTTCCTCTCGCATATCGGAAACATAGGCGACCAGCATTGCGCTGGCCTGAAGCGGCACCTTAACCGCTGGATTCGGCAAAGAAAATGCCCGGAATGCTTTTGGCATTCCGGGCATCGTCGTTTTTCGGTCTGTCCGCTGTCTCGTTTATTCCCGGTTACCCAGGAACTGCAGCAGGAACATGAACATGTTGATGAAGTCGAGATACAGGCTGAGCGCGCCCAGGATGATCGACTTCTGCGCCCAGTCGGTGCCGCGGAACACGAAGTATTCCCGCTTCAGGCGCTGTGTATCGTAGGCCGTGAGACCGGCGAAGATCAGGACGCCGAGCGCGGCGATCGCGAGTTCGAGACCGGCCGAACCGATCAGGAAGGCGTTGAGCAGGCTGGCGATGATCAGGCCGACGACACCCATGATCAGGAAGCTGCCCATGCCGGACAGGTCCTTTTTCGTGGTATAGCCGTACAGGCTCAGGCCCGCGAAGGCACCGGCGGTGGCGAAGAACGTCACCGCGATCGAGCCGGGTGCGTAGATCAGGAAGATGGTGGACAGCGCGAGGCCCATGACCGCCGCGTAGGACCAGAACATCACCTGCAGCGCGCCGGCGCTGAACTTGCGTGCGCCAAAGCTCATCAGCAGCACGAAGGCCAGCGGCGAAAGCGCGATCACGAACCAGATGCCGCTGTTGACCAGCGCGCCCGTGATGCCGCTCGCCACTGATGCCAGCGCAACCACGCCGGTCAGCAGTACGCCGAGCCCCATGTAATTGTAGATCGAGAGCATGTGCTTGCGCAGGCCCTCGTCATGCACCATGCCATCGGCGATATCGCCGCGCGTCCCGGGCATGGGATTGAACCCGGTGCGCTGCTGGCTCCTCTCGTTCCAGTCTGCCATCTGAGATCAAAGCTCCGTTTATGATCGGACCGGAAATCGGCCGCGATGTTCCAGGTAATATCGCCGTTTCACCGGCGGTTTTCAAGGGAAACCGGCGAGTAAATAAGTCTCGCCCGGTTAACGCCCGGTCAAGCCGATCAGCCCCATCCTGTCCGCTTGGCGCCGTTTTTCCGGCGGCTCCCGGTCAGGCTTCGCCGACGGCGTCCACCATGGCATTGTCGAGCGCGTCGTACGGATCCTTGTCCCCCCAGAGCACGAACTGGAAGGCGGGGTAGAACCGGTCGCATTCCTCGACCGCGTTCTCGATCAGCGCCTGCGCCTGCGACAGGCTGAGCAATCCCTCGTCGCCCAGCAATGCACCGTGGCGATAGACCAGCATGCCGCCCTGCGACCAGATATCGAAATGGCCCAGCCACATCTGTTCGTTGACCAGTGCCAGCAGTTCGACCGCCTTCTGCCGGCGCGATTTCGGCACGCGCACGTCCGGCAGGCAGAGCAGTTGCAGGACGTTGTCCTCGCCTCGCCAGATCACGCGCATCTGGTATTTCGCCCAGCTGCCCTGGATTTCGCCCGACAGTTCCCCGTCGACCTGCTCGAATGCCCACCCCCGCGCCTCGAACAGCGCGGCGAGCATTTCCACCGGTTCGGCTTCGTCGGAAACGGCAAAGCGGCCCGTCGACGTGTTCATGAATTGGTCCCGTTCGTCATCGGGACCCAGATGGCGCGGCAGGGGCGAGCGACGCAATCGCCGGCCCGCTCGCGCTTGGGGAGAACCGATATCCCCTGTGCAAATCGTGTGCAAAAGCAGCCGCTTCGCTCAGCGGATCGGGTCGACCGTCTCGCCTTCGGGACTGGTGTAGATGAACCCCTCGATCCCCGCCTCGGCCAGCGCATTGAGCGCCGTGCGCGCCGCCCGTGCGTCGGCATAGGGCCCCGCCAGGAGGCGATGGGATTCACCCCAGACGGCGGTATGGCCGGATACCTTGCCCAGCACTTCGGGTGCCTGGCGGCCGAACCGGCGCCAGTCGAAGGCGAGCCGGTCGCGCTCCCTGCCCGTGGCCACCTGGACCCAGATGCGCGAGGGATCGGTCACCGGCTCCGGCTCGGCAGGCGCCTTCTCGCGCGGGGGTTCGATGCGGGTGATGTCCACCCGGCCAGGACGCGCCTGTGTGGACGTTGCCGGCACGACTGCGAGGTCGGCAAAGGCGTCCGCGACCGATGCATTGTCGGGCACTTGCGGTTCGGCGGCCGCAACCGTGCTGGTGACGCCCGGTCCCGTCGAGCCAGCGACCCGCGCGAGATCGAAGCCCGGACCGATGGCCTCGGGCGCGCGGGCGGTATCGGCGCGCTCCACCGCTTGCGAGGTCGCCGCCTCCAGACCCGCTTCGGGGATCGCGACCGCGACTTCGGCGGCCGGGATTTCGGCCACGGCCGGCGGAGACACCGTTTCCGCTTGCGCTGCGACCGCCGGTAACGAGCTCTCGCCGGTCGCTACCGCAACGGGCTCGACGGCGGCGAGCTCGGCCTCGCCGAAAGCGGGGCCCGAAGGCGTCAGGCGCCGGTCGGCGTTCCGAGCGATCGCACTGTCGGGCCGGTATTGCGCGATCTGCGGCGCGTCGGTTCCGATCTGCGCCGTGCGCGGAAAGATGCCCAGATTGGCAGCCGCGGCCTGCTGTGCCTTGGTGAGGCGCGGCATGTATTGCAGGTAGGGCGCGATCCGCGCGGCCAGTTGCCGCGGCATGGCCGCCTCCGCGATGGCGACCGATTCCACCGCATCGCCCATGATCGCCATCGAAAACGCCCGTGCCCGCGTGGCGGCGGGATCCCCGCGCGAAGCGAGCGGCGCAAGTGTCGAGCGGGCCGCGTCACGGTCGCCGGAAATGGCGAGGCTGACGGCCAGCCGGCTGCGGATCAGCGGATCGTCTTGCGCCTGCAGCGACCGGCGATATTCCTGCTGCGCGGCCAGATTGTCGCCGACGAGGTCGTAGGCAAGGCCCTGGTCGCCGGTGAACGCGTCGACCAGCAGGGAGGCACCTTCGGTCCGGAAAAGCTCGATTGCCCGCAGCGGTTGGTTGAGACGGGCGAAGGCGGAGGCAAGGCCGCGCGCCGCCCGCACGTCACCCGGCACGATATTGCGGGCGCGGGTGAAGTAGCCGACCGCTTCGGCCGCATTGTCCAGCGCCAGCGCGGCGGTGCCGGCATCGATCAGTGCGTTGACGTTCTGCGGATCGCGCGAAAGCCGGATGGTCGCGCTGCGAAGCTGCGTTTCCATCTCCGCCTGGCGGGCGATCGCATCGATCGCAGGTCCGGCAGGATCGGCCTGCGCCCACGCAACCGCCGGGCCGGCAAGCGCGACAACGCCCGCAAGCCCGATTGCTGCAATTCGCAAGGTCATGACGTGTCCCATCTCGCTCCTGGCCGGGCGGCTCTTGCGCCCGGTGCCAGCATTCACATCGCGACGAAACCTGCCCTGAACGCGCCCTACTGGTTGTTCTGGCGCCCGAGGAAGCGCGGGATGTTCAGCGCACCGTCGTCGCCATCCTCGTCGTCCTCGTCCTCCTGCGCGGTGTTGGATCCGCGCGAGAGGTTCGCCATGCGTTCGAACAGCGTCGTGCCCGACCCGACGGAAGGCGCACCGCCGGCCTTGCCGGCACCGCCTTGCGAATTGCCGCCGCCTGTCTGTGCGCGAACCGGCTCGTTCGCTTCGGCGAGGCGATCGGCATCGAGCAGCAGCTCGTCCTTCTCGCCCGAACCGTCACCGGCAGTGCTGCCGCCACGATCCGCGGCGTAACCGTCTTCCTGTCCGACCGAGGAATGACCGCGATCGTCCGTGGCAGCGCCGACTACCGGACCTTCCTCGAACTCGTCATCCTCTTCGGGACGACGCAGGCCGGCGAGCGGATCGACGATCTCGTCGACATCGTCCTGCTCGTCCTCGTCATGGTCTTCGTAGGCCTTGGGAATGGCACCCATGCCCGACAGGCCGCCGACGCCCCGGGGCGCTTCGGTCGCTTCTTCCTCGATCTCGTGATCGTCCTCGTCCGTGAGTTCGAGAACGGGCCGCTTGGCCGCCGCTGCCGGAGCGGGCGCGGCTTCGCGCACAGGCTGCGGCGCCGGTGCGCGCGAGGATTCCCGCGCATCGATACCGGTCGCGACGACGGACACGCGGATTTTGCCTTCGAGGTCGGGATTGAATGCCGAACCCCAGATGATGTTGGCATCCTCGTCCACCAGGTCGCGGATATGGTTCGCCGCCTCGTCCACTTCGAGCAGCTTCATGTCCTCGCCGCCGATGATCGAGATGATGACGCCCTTCGCGCCCTGCATCGACACGCCGTCGAGCAGCGGGTTCGCGATCGCCTTTTCGGCGGCCGCCAGCGCGCGGCTTTCGCCTTCGGCTTCGCCCGTGCCCATCATCGCCTTGCCCATTTCCTCCATCACCGACTTCACGTCGGCGAAGTCGAGGTTGATGAGGCCCGGCATGACCATGAGGTCGGTGATCGAGCGGACGCCCTGCTGAAGCACTTCGTCGGCCAGCTGGAACGCTTCCTTGAAGGTCGTTTCCGCCTTGGCGACCAGGAACAGGTTCTGGTTCGGAATGACGATCAGCGTATCGACGTGCTTCTGCAGTTCCTCGATGCCCGCTTCGGCGGCGCGCATGCGGCGCGTGCCTTCGAACAGGAACGGCTTGGTCACCACGCCCACGGTCAGGACGCCCTTGCGCCGCGCGGCTTCGGCCACGACCGGCGCTGCGCCGGTGCCGGTGCCGCCGCCCATACCCGCGGCGATGAAGCACATGTTCACCCCGTCCAGCAGTTCCTCGATCGCATCGACCGTTTCTTCGGCCGCGGCTTTGCCCACTTCGGGACGCGCGCCTGCGCCGAGGCCACCGGTGATGTCGGGGCCGAGCTGGATGCGCGTGTCGCAGGCCGCCGTGTTGAGCGCCTGCGCATCGGTGTTCGCCACGACGAACTCGACACCCTCGATCTCGGCCGCGACCATGTTGGCCACTGCATTGCCGCCGGCGCCACCGATACCGATGACGGTAATGCGCGGACGCAGTTCGTCCGAAGCGGGAGGGCCGATATTGATGCTCATGTGCTAGTCCCTTCTGGGCGAATGCAGCTTGCCGTTAAGAAAAATCGATTTGCCATAGAAACGAACCGCTAGTTATC
Organism: Qipengyuania sp. JC766; assembly: GCF_040717445.1. Taxonomy (NCBI): domain Bacteria; kingdom Pseudomonadati; phylum Pseudomonadota; class Alphaproteobacteria; order Sphingomonadales; family Erythrobacteraceae; genus Qipengyuania; species Qipengyuania sp. JC766. The sequence continues at coordinate 1,288,613 of NZ_JBFEFL010000001.1, forward strand.
CGCCGGCATCGTTTATCCACAATACTTAGCGGCACGCTTCACGACCTTAAAAGTTGGCCTTCATGGCCCTGAACAGGCGCTGGACCACGGACCACAGGCCGGGCCGTATCACGTCCTGGTATGCCGGGTCGACCCGGCGAATGTCGATCGGGTCTTCCGCCGCGTAAAGGCAGATCCCGGTCAGCGTCGCGAAACCGGGATGCGCATGCGCTTCGGGCAATCCGCGGAGCGACGGCGGCTTGGCAATGCGGACCGGGCGGCCGAGCGCGCTCTGCGCGAAATCCGCGATCCCGGCCAGTTCCGATCCCCCGCCGGTCAGCACGACCTGGCCGGAGACGAGGCCGGTGAAGCCCAGTTCCTTCAGCGCGCGCCCGGTTTCGTCCGTCAGGTGGGCGAGCTGTTCGGTCACGACCGACACCAGCTGCGCGCGCGAGATGCGGTTCTGTTCGTCCGCGCCGCGCGCTTGCCCGTCGGCCGCGCTTTCGTCCGGACCCAGCAGCGGGATCATTTCCCGATGATCGCTCGGCGCGGCGATCGCGGACCCGGACACGCATTTCAGGCGCTCCGCCTGGAAACGCCGGATGCCGAAGGACGATGCGATGGCGTCGGTGATATCGCTGGAGCCGAACGGAATGCTCTTGAGCCCGAGCAACATTCCGGCGGCGTAGACGCTCACATTGGTGACATCGCCGCCGATCTCGACCAGCGCAGTGCCCAGTTCGCGTTCTTCGGGCGTCAGGCTCGAATGGCCCGCCGCGATCGGGGTCGCGACCACGCTTTCCACTTCAAGGTGCGCGTTCTGGACCGCTTCGATCAGGTTGCGGACGGGTGCGCTTTCGGCCAGCATCACGTGGATGTCGACGCCCAAGTGCTCGGCATGGAGGCCGGACGGGTTGGCGACGCCATGCGCCCCATCGAGCGTGTAATGCGCGGGCTGCGCGTGCAGGACCATCCGCCCGTCGGGCTGGATCGTCTCGCGCGCGACCAGCAGCAGCTGCTCGATATCCTCGTCCTCGATCCGGCGGCCGCCGATCTCGATCTCGACCTTGGCGATGCGGCTTTCCAGGCCCGCGCCGGTGCAGCCGACCCAGACGCTGGAGACGTTCGTGCCCGCCATGCGCTCGGCCCGCTCCACCGCGTCACGGATGGCATGGGTGGCGGCGGCCATGTCGGTCACGTAACCGCGCTTGATCCCCTGGCTGGCCCGGTGACCGGAGCCCAGGACAACCAGTTCGTCCGTTTCCGTCAGGCCCATGATCATCGCCGAAATGCGGAAGGAGCCGACATTCACGGCCCCGAACACGCGCGCTATGCGAGGCGTCGCCATCAGCTACCCTCCCCTTCACCGATGCGGTCGCCGTCCCGCGTGAGCATGTAGACCCGGCCCGGCGCGCGCATGTCGAAGCGCGCGACCCTGCCGCCCAGAAGGCGCTGGCGCCCGTCGAGCTTGGCGAAGGAGACGAGCGCGCTGGCCGCCTCGTCCGAGCCTTCGGGCATGGCCAGCACCTGGTCGGTCTTGAAGGTCAGGTTCCAGCGGCGGTTGCCGATCCATTCGGCTTCGACCACCTGCGGTTTGAGCGCGGGCGCCGCATCGAGCAGTTCGCCCAGCGCCACGACCTGCTTGCGCGCACCCATGCCGGACACGATCAGCATGCCCTTGGCGTTCTCGGCGGAAATCGGTTCCAGCTCCTCGCCGGTCTCGTCGATCAGGACCAGCCGGTCGGGCTTGCGCAGCACGGCGTGCGGCTCGCGTTCGACGATGTCGACCAGGATCGTGTCGGGCAACTGGCGCGAGACGCGCGCGTCCTTCACCCAGCTCAGTTCGACCACCTCGCTGCGGATCGCTTCCAGGTCGACCAGCGGCATCGGGGTCTCGCGGGCGGACAGGACCCGTTCGTAGACGCGCAACTCGTTGATCCGGTCGACGCCGGTAACCTGCACGCGCTGGACCTCGAAACCGGAATCGGACGCCCAGACCGCCATCTGCGCCTGCGCCATCGCAGGCACGCCGGCGAGCGATGCGACCAGCCATGCAAGGCCGCCCGCCACGGCCAGAATCACGACCAGGAACGCCTTTTGCAGCTGTTCCTCGGTGAAGGGCAGGATCGCGACCAGCTGGTCGGTCAGCCCCATCGTCTTCGCCTTCGCGCGCCGCGCGGTCGTCGCGCGCTTGCGCTGCGCGGTCGAACGGCGTGCGCTGGTCGGCTTGCGCTTGACCCTAGCCATCGGCCCCCTCCTTCGCATGCACCCGCAATGCTTCCGCCACGATCGCCTCCACCAGCGTCGGATAATCCATGCCGACATGCGCGGCCTGTTCCGGAACCAGGCTGAGCGGCGTCATGCCGGGCTGGGTGTTGGTTTCCAGCACGAACAGGCCGTCGACGCCCTGCTCGTCGTCCCAGCGGAAATCGGTGCGGCTCGTGCCCTTGCATCCCAGCGCCGTGTGACAGCGGACCGCCAGTTGCAGACACGCCTGCTCGATTTCTTCCGGCAGTTGCGCGGGACAGATGTGGTCGGTCATCCCGTCGGTATACTTGGCGTCGAAATCGTAGAAGCCGCTCTTGGGCTTCAGCTCGGTAACCGCCAGCGCGCGCGGGCCATCCGGACCGTCGATCACGGCGGAGGTCAGCTCGCGCCCGCGGATGAAGGGTTCGGCCAGCAACTGGCGGAATTCCTGCCACGGCCCGGCCGCATCGCGGCGGATCGGATTGCCGTAATTGCTCTCGTCGGTCACGATCGCCACGCCGACGGAGGAGCCTTCGTTGACGGGCTTCAGCACATAGGGGCGCGGCAGCGGATCGCCGTCATAGAGGCTCTCGCTCGCCACGATCCGCCCGCCGGGCATCGGCACGCCCTTGGGCACCAGCAACAGCTTGGTCAGTTCCTTGTCGATCGCGATTACCGAGGTGGCCAGGCCCGAATGGGTATAGGGCACGCCCATTAGGTCGAGCATGCCCTGCACCGTGCCGTCTTCGCCCGGAACGCCGTGCAGCGCGTTGAAGACCACATCCGGCGCGGCTTCCGCGATGCGCGCGGCGACGTCGCGGTCCATGTCGATCCGGGTCACGCGATGGCCGCGGCTTTCCAGCGCCTTCGCAACGCCCTCGCCTGACATGAGGCTGACGGGTCGTTCGTTCGCCCAGCCGCCCATCAGGACCGCAACGTGCCATGTCCGCGCGTCCGTCATGGCCTGCCCACCCGCTTGATTTCCCATTCCAGGGTGATGCCCGAATTCGCGTAGACGCGCGCTTTCACTTCCTCGCCCAGCCCTTCGATGTCGGCGCTGGTCGCATCGCCCGTGTTGATCAGGAAATTGGTGTGCTTCTCGCTCACCTGCGCGCCGCCCAGGGTCAGCCCGCGGCATCCGGCCGCGTCGACCAGTTGCCATGCCTTTTCGCCCGGTGGGTTCTTGAAGGTCGAGCCGCCGGTCTTGGTGCGGACGGGCTGCGATTCCTCGCGCGCCTTGGCGATGCGCTCCATTTCCGCGCCGATCGCCTGCGGATCGCCCGGTTCGCCGCGAAAGCGCGCCGTCACCACGATCGCGCCTTCGGGAAGCGCCGAATGGCGGTAGCTGTAATCCAGATCCTCCGCCGGCAGGGTGAAATAGCGGCCATTGGGCATGACCACGTCGCAATCGACCAGCACGTCCGCGACCTCGCGGCCGTAGGCGCCGCCGTTCATGCGCACCAAGCCGCCGACGGTCCCGGGAATGCCGCGCAGGAATTCGAGCCCCGCGATGCCGGCATCGCGCGCGGTCGATGCGACCAGTACGCCATGCGCGCCCGCGCCGCAGGACACGATGCAGTCGTCCCCGGCGTCCACCCCGGCGAATGCCTTGCCCAGCTTCACCACCACGCCCGGCACGCCGCCGTCGCGGATGATGAGGTTCGATCCGAGGCCCAGCGCCATGATCGGCAGTTCGCCGCCCAGCCGCTCCACGAAGGTGCGCAAATCGTCGAGGTCGGCGGGTTCGAACAGCCAGTCCGCCGCGCCGCCGCTCTTGAACCAGACGAGCTTGGCGAGCGGCGCATCGGGCGTCACCTTGCCGCGAATGCCGTGCGTCGGGACCGGGGCGCCCACGGCGCCTTCCACCTCGACTTCGGCATCGGGCGCGCCGCCTTCGTCCAGCATCGGCCAGTCGTCGGGCTGCATCATGCTCATGCGCCGCGCTCCTGCGCGATAAGCGCGGGCAGTTCCGCCGCCCAGCGGGTGATGTCGCCCGCGCCAAGGCATACGACGATGTCCCCGGGCTCGATGGTCCCGGCCAGTTCGCGCGCCAGCTCCTCGCGGTCCGCGACCGTGGCCGCCCGGCGATGGCCGCGCTCCTTCAGTCCGGCGACAAGCGCTTCGGCCGTCGCGCCCTCGATCGGGTCCTCGCCCGCCTCGTAAACGGGGGTGACATAGGTGATGTCGGAATCGTTGAAGGCCGTCTGGAAGTCTTCCATCAAATCGTTGAGGCGCGTGTAGCGATGCGGCTGCATGACGGCGATGACGCGATTGGTCGCCGCCTCGCGCGCCGCGCCCAGCACCGCGCGGATTTCGACCGGGTGATGGGCGTAATCGTCGATGATCGTGGCACCCGCCGCCTCGCCGGTCTTCGTGAAGCGGCGCTTCACCCCGTCGAACTGGCGGAAGCCGGTGCGGATCGTATCCTCGTCGATGCCCATTTCCAGCGCCACGGCAACGGCCGCCAGCGCGTTCTGGACGTTGTGGCGGCCCGGCATGGGCAGTTCGATATCGGCAATCCGGCGCTGTTCCCCGTCGCGTTCGTGCAGCACGGCGTCGAACATGCTCATCCCGCCTTCGTAGCGCACGTTTTCCCCGCGCAGGTCGGCCTGGGCGGAAAAGCCGTAGGTCAGGATGCGCCGGTCGCGCACCTTGGCGATCACGCTTTGCACTTCGGGGTGGTCGACGCACAGGATGGCGACGCCGTAGAACGGCACGTTCTCGATGAAATCGACGAAGGCCTGCCGCACCGCGTCGAAGCTACCGTAATGGTCGAGATGTTCGGGATCGATATTGGTGACGATGGCGATCTGGCCGTCCAGCCGCAGGAAGCTGCCGTCGCTCTCGTCCGCCTCGACCACCATCCACTCGCTGTCGCCCAGCCGCGCGTTGGAACCGAACTGGTTGATGATCCCGCCATTGATGACCGTCGGATCGACATTGCCGGCGTGAAGCAGCGTGGCGACCATGCTGGTGGTGGTCGTCTTGCCGTGCGTGCCCGCGACGGCGACGGTACGCTTCAACCGCATCAGTTCCGCCAGCATTTCCGCACGGCGAACCACGGGAATGCGGTTTTCCAATGCGCAGACGACTTCGGGATTGGTCCGCTTCACCGCGGTGGACGTCACGATGACCGCGGCGCCTTCCACGTTCTCGCGCTCCTGCCCGATCTTCACCGAGATGCCGAGCGAGCGGAGGCGTTCCACCGTCGGGCTTTCGCGCAGGTCGCTGCCCTGCACGGTGTAGCCCAGATTGTGCATCACTTCCGCGATGCCGGACATGCCGATCCCGCCGATGCCGACGAAATGGATCGTGCCGATATCGGTGCCGACGCCGGTCACTGCGCGCTCTCCTTCGCGGCGCCCTGCCCCACGGCCGCGCCCTGCGTCGCGCCGCGCGCATTGTTCGCGCCCACGCGGATAACGTCCATCATGGCATCGCCGCCGAAGCTCTCGACCAGGTCGGCAAGGTCCTGCGCCGCTTTCGGCCGGCCGCAGTTCCACGCCGCGTGGGCCGCGGTCGCCAGCGTCTGTGGCTTCTGCGCCATCGCCTGGATCTGCTTGGCCAGTTCCTTGGCCGTGAACTGTTCCTGCCGGATCATCCGCGCCCCGCCCGCCTTCGCCACTTCCTTGGTGTTGAAGGACTGGTGATCGTCGGTCGCGATCGGCAGCGGGATCAGGATCGCCGGGCGACCCACGGCGGTCAGTTCTGCGATGGTGGATGCGCCGGCGCGGCCGATGAACAGGTGCGCATCGGCCAAGCGCGATGCCATGTCCTCGAAATAGGTGCCCAGTTCGGCCGGGATGTCGTGGTCGGCGTAGCGCTTGCGCACCGCGTCGATATCCTCGGGCCGGCACTGCTGGGTGATCTGCAACCGCGCTCGCAGCGCCGGCTGGAGCATGGCGAGCCCGTCCGGCACCACTTCAGACAGGACGCGTGCGCCTTGGCTGCCGCCCGTCACCAGCACGCGCAGCAGTCCGTCCTCGGTAAAGGCGGGGAACGGTTCCTCGCGCAATTGCAGGACTTCGGACCGCACCGGATTGCCGACCAGCGCGACCTTGTCCCGGTGCTTGTCCGCCAGCCGCTCGATCTCGGGATAGGCGGTGGCGATCGCCTGCACCCTGCCGGCCAGCAGGCGGTTGACCCGGCCCAGCACGGCGTTCTGTTCGTGCACGACGCTGGGTATCTTCGCAGAGGTGGACGCCAGCAGAGCGGGCAGCGCGGGGTACCCGCCGAAGCCTATGACGGCGCTGGGCTGGAAGCTTTCGAACAGACGCAGCGCCATGCTGCGCCCCTTGAGCACCGCGCGAAGCCCCTTGATCCACTGGATCGGGTTCTTGCCGAAGCGACCGGCGGGCAAGACGTGCGCAGGAAGGAAATCGGGCTTGCCCGGGATGGCCGCGCCGCGCTCGTCCGTGATCAGCGCCACGTGATGGCCGCGCCGTTCCAGCTCGGTCGCCAGTGCGAAGGCGGGAATGATATGGCCGCCGGTGCCGCCAGCGGCGAGCACGTAATGGCGGTTCGGGCCGGTCATCGGGGACTTCCTTCCTTCTCGGCCTTCGTCCCCAGGAGAACCTTCAGCCCGGGCGTCTCGCGCGTCAGGAACGGGTTGCGCCGGGTGATGGCAAGGAGAAGGCCCACGGTCACGCAGGTCGCGACCGTAGAGGACCCGCCATAGGATACCAAGGGCAGCGTCATGCCTTTCGACGGGAAAAGCTGCAGGTTGACGAGCATGTTGATGAAGGCCTGCCCGCCCAGCTGCGCGGTAAGGCCTGCGCCGGCCAGCAGCGCGAAAAGGTTCTCCTCGTCCGCCAGCCGTACCAGCACGCGGACCACGATGGCGAGGAACAGGGCGACGATCACGGCGCAAGCGAGCAGGCCGAATTCCTCGCCCACGACCGAGAAGATGTAATCGGTATGCGCTTCGGGCAGCCGCATCTTGCGGATACCGAGGCCGTAGCCGGTGCCGGTCCAGCCGCCCGACAGCAGCGTGCGCTGCGCCAGGTCCACCTGGTCGTAGGCAGTGCCGCCGGCAAAGAAGCTGTCGATCCGGTTGCGGGCGTTGTCGTAGAAGAAATAGGTCAGCGTCACGCCCGACAGGCCGCCGACGATGATCCCGGCGATCTTCTTCATCGCGACGCCCGACAGCAGGATCAGCGTGAACCAGACGCCGCCGAACAGCATGGTGTCCCCGAAATTGGGCTGCAGCATCAGCAGCGCTCCGACGAGCGCCATCACCGCGCCGGTCGCCCACGCCACCGGCAGGTCGGGATCGCGGATGCGCCAGGACAGGATCCACGCGAGCAGGATCGCGAAACCCGGCTTCAGGAATTCGGACGGCTGCAGGGTCAGGCCGAACTTCAGCCAGCGCCGCGCGCCGTTCACCTCGTGACCGATGCCCGGAATGATGACCGGGATCATCAGGACCACCATCGCGAAGGCCAGCAGGATTCCGATCCTGCGCGCATCCTCGCGCTGCAGGAAGGACAGGCCCAGCATCGCCATGACGCCGATCGCGGTCCATCGGAGGTGCGCCCAGTAGAAATAGAGCGGATCGAGCGCTTCATCCGCAGTCGAAAGGCGCGCCGCGGTGGCAGGCGAACCGGCGGAAACCGCGACCGTGCCGATCAGCATCAGGACCAGCACGAGGCCCAGCAGCACCCGGTCCACTTCCCGCCACCACACGCGCAGCTCGTTCCAGAAGGACCGGTGGCGCGGCCTGCCGCCCACCCGGTTGTCGGTCCGCCGCGGGATGTACGGCTGCGTCGCGCTCATCGTGGAGCCCCTCCGACAGGGCCGAAATCGGCCGGATCGCAGTCGGTCACTTCGGCCACGATCTTGCGGAAATGCTCGCCCCGCTTCTCGAAATCGCGGAACTGGTCGAAGCTGGCGCAGGCCGGCGACAGCAACACCACCTCGCCTGTCTTCGCCTTCGCCGACGAGCGCTGCACAGCCTCGCACAGCAGCTCGCACGGCTCCACCGGCACCCGACCGGTCAGGAGAGCGGCAAAGGCGGGGCCGGCCTCGCCGATCGTGTAGGCGCAGGCAACATTGCCCAGCTGCGCCTCGCACTCGCCCAGCCCTTCCTCCTTCGCCAGGCCACCCAGGATCCAGTGAATGCGCGGATCGGGATCCGCCGGATAGGCAGCCAGCGCGGGCGCGGCAGAGGCGGTGTTGGTCGCCTTGCTGTCGTTGACGAAGGTCACGCCGTCCTTCTCGCACACCACTTCCATGCGGTGCGGCAGGCCGCCGAAGGACCGCAGCGCGGGCTCCCACGCGGCCCGGTCGACGCCGATCGCTTCGACCAGTGCGATAGCCGCCGCGGCGTTTTCCAGATTGTGCGGCCCGGCAAGCGCGGGCCAGTCGGGCTGCAACTGAGCGTAGGATTGCGGCGTCAGGCGCACGGCGCGCTCTGCGCCGCGACGCGCCTCTTCCGCCAGTCGCACCGCTTCCGTCGGCGCGTCCCCGGCGCCGAACGCGGCGAACTGGCCGACATTCTGCATCGCGAACAGGCGGGCCTTGGAAAAGCAGTACGCCTCGAAGCCGTCATACCGGTCGAGATGGTCGGGCGTGATGTTGAGCAGCGCCGCCGCGTCGCAGGCGAGCGAGCGGGTGAGATCGATCTGGTAGCTCGACAGTTCGAGGACATAAACCCCGCCTTCAGGCAGCGGATCCTCGCCCAGGATCGGTACGCCGATATTGCCGCCCATCCGCACGGGCACGCCCGCCTCATCGAGGATGTGGGTCACGAGCGCGGTCGTGGTGGACTTGCCGTTCGTCCCGGTGATGCCGACCACCCGATGGGCCGGCAGCGACTGGCGCGCCTGCGCGAACAGTTCGATATCGCCGATCACCGGTACGCCGAAACGCTCCGCATGGGCGGTGATAGGGTGGGTGTTGAGCGGCACGCCCGGGGAAACGACGAGGCCGTCGAAGGCCGTGAGATCCGTTTCGAGCGGATCGGCGAGCGTGCAGCGTCCTTCGAAAGGCGCACGGGCCACATCCTGCCGGTCCCACGCGGTAACGTGCGCCCCGCTCGCCAGCAGCGCTTCGGCCGCAGCCGCGCCGGAACGCGCCAGCCCGAGGACGGCGTAGCGCTTGCCGGCGAAGACGGGCGAGACGATCATCGCAGCTTGAGCGTCGCCAGACCGGCGAGCGCGAGCACGATCGCGACGATCCAGAAACGGATGACCACGGTGCTTTCCGCCCAGCCCTTCTGCTCGAAATGATGGTGGATCGGCGCCATGCGGAAGACCCGTTTGCCGGTACGCTTGAACCAGAAGACCTGGATGATGACCGAAAGCGCCTCCATCACGAACAGCCCGCCCACGATGCCGAGGACGATCTCGTGGTGGCTGGCGACGGCGATCGCGCCCAGCGCCCCGCCGAGTGCGAGGCTTCCGGTATCGCCCATGAAGACGGCGGCAGGCGGCGCGTTGAACCACAGGAAGGCGAGACACCCGCCCATGATCGCGCCGCAGAATATCGCCAGTTCGCCGGCCCCTTCCACGTGGGGGATGCCGAGATACTCGGAGAAGTCGGCGCGGCCCACGAGATAGGCGATGAGCGCGAACGTGCCCGCCGCGATCACGACCGGCATCGTCGCAAGGCCGTCCAGCCCGTCGGTCAGGTTCACCGCATTGCCCGCACCCACGATCACGAAAGCCGCGAACACGTAATAGAACGGGCCCAGCGGGATCGACACGTCGGACAGGAAGGGGACGTAGAGGTTCGTGTTGATCTGGCTGACGATGATGTAGGACGCGATGCCCGCGACGGTGAATTCGAGCAGCAGCCGGACCCGGCCAGACACGCCCTTGTGGCTGCTCTTCGAGACCTTGTCGTAATCGTCCATGAAGCCGATCAGGCCGAAGCCCGCGGTCACCGCGAGGCAGGCCCAGACGAACGGACTGCTGAGATCCATCCAGATCAGCAGCGATGCGACGAGCGAGATCAGGATCATCAGCCCGCCCATGGTCGGCGTACCCCGCTTGGCGAGATGGGTCTGCGGCCCGTCCTCGCGGATCGGCTGCCCCTTGCCCTGGCGCACGCGCAGCATGTTGATGAAGCGGGGGCCGATCACGAGGCCGATCAGCAACGCCGTGATCAGCGTCGCGCCGGTCCGGAATGTCTGGTACCGCACGAGATTGAAAATCCCCGCGAAATCCAGCCATTCGGCAAGCAGATAGAGCATGCTGCGGTCCCGACCCGTTCAGTTCGCGCCCGTCAAGCGGGCCACCAGCGCTCCGAGGCCGACCGAGTTGGAGCCCTTGACCAGCACCGCGTCCCCGGCGGTCAGCCCGTATTCCTCCAGCGCCTCGATCGCATCGGCCGCACTTGCGCAATGCGCGAAGGTCCCGCCATTGCCAAGGACCGCCGCCGCCTCTTTCCCCAAATGGCGATAGAGCGGGCGCATTTCCTCGCCCACCAGCACCACGTGATCGATGTTCGCGGCCCCGATCGGCTCGGCCAGCTGTTCGTGGAACCGGGCGGAGAAATCGCCCAGCTCCTTCATCGCGCCCAGCACGGCGATCCGCCGCCCCGCCGGGGTCTGGCCCAGCTGGCGCAGGGTCGCGCGCATGGAAGCGGGATTGGCGTTGTAGCTTTCGTCGATCAGCGTCGCCTTGCCGCCCGGCACTTCGATCCGGTGGCGCGCGCCGCGGCCCTTCAGACCGCCCATCTCGGCCAGCGCGAGGCCCGCCGCGGCAAGGTCCCCGCCCGCGGCATGGACCGCCGCCATCACGCACAGCGAATTGTCGATCCAGTGTTCGCCCGGCTCCGACACGGAATAGCAGAGCCGCGTCCCGTTCAGTTCGGCCGTGACCAGCGCCCCGCCATGCCCCTGCGGGATGGCATCGAGCAGCCGCATGTCCGCATCCGGACCGCGCCCGAAGGCACAGATCTTCGCGCCGGCGGCGAGGGCATGATCGCGCAGGCGCGCGAAATGCGGGCTGTCGGCCGGAATGACGGCAATGCCCCCTTCGCCCAGACCGCCGAAGATTTCCGCCTTCGCATCGGCGATCGCCTCTTCGGAGCCGAGGTTCTCGATATGCGCGGGCGCGATGGTGGTGACCACCGCCACGTGCGGCTGCACATGGCCCGTCAGCACGTCGATCTCGCCGGCGTGGTTCATTCCCATCTCGAACACGCCGTAACGGCTGCGCGCGGGCATCCGGGCAAGGCTGAGCGGAACGCCGACATGGTTGTTGTAGCTGCGGACCGAACGGTGCGCCGCCCCGCGCGACGACCGGTCGAGCGCGGCGAAGATCGCTTCCTTGACGCCCGTCTTGCCGACAGAGCCCGTCACGCCGATGCGAACCGCATCCGCCCGCCGGCGCGATGCCGCGGCCAGCGCGTGCAACGCGGCCGTGGTGTCCGCCACGCGCACATGCGGATAGGGCACTTCGCGGTCGACCAGCGCGGCGGCCGCGCCATTGGCAAACGCCGCTTCTAGGAACCGGTGGCCGTCCATCGCTTCCCCGCGCAGCGCCACGAAAAGGTCCCCTTCGCGCACGTCGCGCGAGTCCATTTCCACGCCCGAGACCTGGAAGGACCCGCTGGCGACGCCGCCGGTCGCCTCCGCGATGGCTGCGGCATCCCACAGCGCCAGCGGCAGCAGGTCGCGATCGTCCTCGGGCCAGGTCTGCAGCAATGCGTGCGCCATCATGCCGCTCCTTCGGCCGCGGCGCATTCGCGCGCAACCTGAACATCGTCGAATGGCAAGACCCGCATATTCTCTCCGCTACCGATGATCTGTCCCTGTTCGTGCCCCTTGCCCGCGATCAGCACGATGTCCTCCGCCCGTGCTTCGGCAATCGCCGCGGCGATGGCATCGCGACGGCCGCCGAACTCGCGGGCGTCCGGCGCACCGCGCAGGACTTCGGCGCGAATGGCGGCGGCATCTTCCCCGCGCGGATTGTCGTCGGTCACGATGACGACGTCCGAATGGCGCGCGGCCGCCTCGCCCATCGGGGCGCGCTTGCCCGCATCGCGGTCGCCGCCCGCACCGAACACGGTGATGAGGCGGCCAGCGGCATGGGGCTTCAGCGCCAGGATCGCCGCTTCCAGCGCGTCAGGCGTGTGGGCGTAGTCGATATAGACCGGCGCGCCGACCGGGGCGATGACGGCCCGTTCCAGCCGTCCACGCACGGGCTGCAACCGCCCAAGGTTCTCGAACGTGCGTCCCGCGTCGCCGCCGGTCGCAATGACCAGCGCCGCCGCGGTCAGGGCGTTCGCAACCTGGTACGCCCCGATCAGCGGCAGGCGCAGCGTGCGCTCAGCGCCGTCATAGGCGATCCGTAAATCCTGCCCCAGCTGGGTCGGGGTGCGGCCCAGCAGGCGGATAGTCCCGCCCTTCTCGCCCACCGTCAAAACGTCCAGCCCGCGCGCCTTCGCGTGTTCGATCGCGCGGTCCGACCAGACATCCGTATCGGTCCAGATCACCGCCTTCGCGCCGTCGGTCACGACCTCGTCGAACAGGCGCATCTTGGCGGAGAAATAATCCTCCATGTCCGCGTGGTAGTCGAGGTGGTCGCGGCTGAAATTGGTGAATGCCGCCGCGGCGACGGCCAGCCCTTCGTTGCGGTACTGGCTAAGGCCGTGGCTGGACGCCTCGTAGGCGACATGGGTCACGCCTTCGCGTGCCAGACCACTCATGTTGGACAGGAAAGTCACGATGTCGGGCGTGGTGAGGCCGGTGGACACGCTCTCGTCCGGCGTGGTGACGCCCAGCGTTCCGATGCTGGCGGCGCGTTCGCCCGCCATCCGCCACAGCTGGCGGGTCATTTCCACCGTCGATGTCTTGCCGTTGGTGCCGGTCACCGCCACGATCGTGCCCGGTACCGGCCGGAAATACTGCGCCGCCAGCGCCGCGAAGGTGCGGCGCGGCTCGTCGCTCGCGATATGGACCGCGCCTTCGACCGTGGCCCCGGGCCGCGCGACGATCGCCGCCGCCCCGCCCTTCACGGCCGCGTCGATGAAATCCTCGCCGTCGAAGCGCGCTCCGCGAAAGGCGCCGAAGACAGTGCCCGGCGCGACCTTGCGGTGGTCGATCGCGAAGCCTGTGACCTGCGCGCCGCCGGCATCCTGCGCCAGCGAAAGGCCGGCCTTGCGGGCAAGTTCTTCCAGCCGCATCAGTCCACGTCCCCGACCAGCGGCTTCAGGTCGCTGATATCGACATCGTGGCCGGTGTCGGGCTGGACGCCCAGCAGCGGACCGATGCGCGGCACCAGCTGGCCCACGATGGGCGCGGCGTTCCAGGCGGCGGTCCGCTGGAACGAGCTGGCAGTGGTCCCGCGCGGTTCGTCCAGCATGGCGACGACCACGTAGCGCGGCTTGTCCATCGGGAAAGCGGCGGCAAAGGTCGAGATCAACGAGGATTCGCGATAGCCGCGCACGCCCGGCTTTTCGGCGCTGCCGGTCTTGCCGCCCACGCGATAACCGGGCGCATCGGCTTTCTTGCCGGTGCCGTAGATCGTGATCATGCGCAGCAGCTGGCGCATGCGCGAGCTGGTCGATTCCTTGAACACGCGCCGGCCCTTCGGCGCCTTGCCCGGATCGAGCCGGTTGAGCGTCGCCGGGCGCCACAGGCCGCCATTCACCATGGCGGCATAGGCACTGGCCAGATGGAGCGGGGTCACCGCAACGCCGTGGCCGTAGCTGACGGTCATGTTCTTGATCCGCGACCACTTACCGCCTTCCCAGATCGGCTTTCCGCGACCGGGCAGTTCGATATAGGGCCGCTCGCTCATGCCGAGATCGACCAGCGTGCGCTGCAGCCGCGCCTGCCCCATCTCGTCGGCAATGCGGGCGGTCACCGTGTTGGAGGAATGGATCAGCGTCTGCGGCACGTTGAGCGAATTGCCGAGGAAGTGGCTGTCGCGCAGCGTGCGGCCCTGCACCTGCACGGGCGCGGCGTTCCAGGGCCGGCCCAGATCGCGCACGACGCCCGCGTCGATCGCGGCGGCCACGGTCAGCGGCTTGAAGGTGGAACCCAGCTCGTAAACCTGGTTGGTGACGCGATTGAAGGCCTTGGGAACGCCGCCTTCGGCGGCTTCCTCGTCGGGCAGCATGAGATCGTGCGCGACGACCTTGTTGGGATCGTATTCGGGGAGCGAGGCGAGCGCCATCACTTCGCCGGTGTCCACGTCCAGCACGATGCCGGCCGCGCCCTTGGCGTCCACCGCCAGCATGCCGCGGCGCAGTTCGTCCTCCAGCGCACCCTGGACGCGCATGTCGATCGACAGGGCGACCGGATGATCGCGCAGGTCGGGATCGGTCAGGCGTTCTTCCAGCACCCGCTCCATGCCGGCCCGGCCGATCCCGTCGCGATCGACGTAGCCCAGGACATGCGCGCCGAGCGAACCTTGGGGATAATGCCGCTCCGTCTCCTGCGGCAGGTTCAGCGCGGGCTCGCCCAGATCGTGAATCCGCTCGGCATCTTCGGGCAGGACCCGGCGGCGCAAATATCCCGCCCGTCCGGACGCCAGCTTCGCGGCGGTGACCTCGATATCCATTTCCGGGAAGATCGCATTCAGGCGGACGGCGACTTCGCGCGGGGACCGGACCAGCGGGGCTTCCCCTTCGCCCAGCGCCGTCGGATCGAACCACAGCGCGTAGGCGGGGAAAGCGCGGGCCAGCGGATAGCCGTTGCGATCGGTCAGTTCCCCGCGCGGCGGCAGCAGCGCCTCTTCCAGGGTTGTGGCCGCGATCGCGCGCTCGGAAAAGCCGAAGGACCCGATCTTAATCAGCGCCACCATCGCGACCAGCGCAAAACCGGACGCGACCAGCAGGATGCGCTGGCGCGCGACCAGCAACAGGCTGCGCCGCTCGGTCACGCGGTCGGCGCGGCCGGCGGAAATCGTGGTGCTGACGGACACGGCGTTCACTGGCTCAGCTCCGCGCTGGGAATGGCAAGGGGCCGGTTGGCCGAAAGCCGCTCCGCCAAGGTGGTGGACCGGGGCATGGCGCCCAACGGGGACCGCTCGGAGCCACGCTCGCTTTCGTCGCCGGACGCATTTTCGGCGCCGGAGGGCGCGGCCTGCTCGGTATTCTGAGCGACGCGGATCGGTTCGGGCGCGCCGGGACCGCGCGGCTCGCCCAGATTGGCCAGTTCGCGCTCGTGTTCGAGGTAATTGCCCGCGGCCGGTGCCTCGTAACCGAATTCGAGCCGGTTCCAGTCGGCCAATTGCTGCTGGCTGGCGCGAGCCTCGAACTCGGTTTCGAGAACCAGCTTCTTGCGCTCCAGACGGATGATCTCGCGTTCCGCCAGTCGTACTTCGCTCTTCACGGAATTGACGTGGAAGGTCAGCGCCAGAAACACGACCAGGCAGATGCTGAGGACGACGGCCCAGCCTAGCTGGCGAAGGCGGGAGCCGGCGGGCGTCATGCGGCCTCCCGCGCCGGTGCGGCGGTCCGGACGGCGTGACGCAGGGTGGCGGAGCGGGCGCGCGGATTGCGTGCGATCTCCGCCGCCGAAGGACGGATCGCCTTGGAAACGTCACGGTAGATGGCGGGCGCCGTCTCGACCTGCGGTAGATGGCGCGAGCCGCCGCCCGTCTGCCCGGAGGCATCGCGCAGATACTGCTTCACGATCCGGTCTTCCAGGCTGTGGAAGCTGACCACCGCCAGCCGTCCGCCTTCGCGCAGCAGCGTCTCCGCCGCGGCGAGGCCGCTGCGCAGTTCGTCGAGTTCGGCGTTCACGTGGATCCGCACGGCCTGGAAGGTCCGCGTCGCCGGGTCCTTGGGCGCGCCCGGACGATAGCCGAGCGCCTTGCGCACGACCCGGGCGAGTTCACCGGTCGTTTCCAGCGGGCGCGCCGCCACGATGGCGCGCGCGACCCGGCGCGACTGGCGCTCCTCGCCGAAGTGATAGAGCACGTCGGCGATCTCGGTCTCGTCCGCCTCGTTCAGGAAGTCGGCCGCGCTCCGGCCGGACTGGCTCATGCGCATGTCCAACGGACCGTCGGCGGAAAAGGCGAAGCCGCGCTCCGCCTGGTCGAGCTGCATGGAGGACACGCCGATATCCATCGTGACCCCGTCGACCGCATCCACGCCGGCCGCCGCGAGGGCGGAAACCATCTGCGAGAACTCGACCGGGTGCAGCACCAGCCGCGGCGGGTCCTCGCGCGTTTCGGGCCAGCGGGAGCCGGCGGCAATGGCATCGGGGTCTCGATCGAAGGCGTGCACGGTCGCGCCCGCTGCCAGCAGGGCGCGCGAATAGCCACCCGCGCCGAACGTTGCATCGACAACTACGTGTCCGGGACGCGGATCGAGCGCTTCAATCACACCTTCGAGGCACACCGGGACATGGGGGGCGTCCGTCATTTGCGCTTCGCCTCGTAGTCCTCGACCAGCGTCTGGCAGGCGATCTTGGCCGCCTCCATTTCCGGTCCCATCTTGTAGAGTTCCTCGGGCGCCCAGATCGTGAAAGTACGCCCGGAGCCGCGGAAATACAGGCCCTCGGTGACGTTCGCGTAGCGCTGGAGCCAGGTCGAGAGGACGAAACGACCGCTATCGTCGAAGGGGATCTTCTCGAAGCCGAACAGCTTGTCGGACCGCTCCTCGTAATCGAAATCGCGCCCATTCTGCAGGGCGAGATCGTACTCACGATCCAGCCGCTCGCGCCGCTCCTTCTCGTGATCGAGGCCGAAGCCGGTCAGGCAGGGCCACTTGGGATGCTCGCCGATGCAGACCTTCTTGGTCCCCTCGCCGGCTTCCTTGACCACGTTCCTGAAGGACGGAGGCAGGACAAAGCGGCCCTTATCGCCTGCCGGCGAATAGGCTTGACCGCTGTAATTGATCCAAACCTCCGACATCCCTGTCGCGCACCCCTCGACCGAACCTCCTTCGAGACAAGGCTTCGCCGTCCACGCCTGCGCACGCTCGCGGGTGGCCCACCCCGCCCCTGCGGGATGCGTCGAAAGATTCCTTGTCCGATGGAATGCGGTATTATCCCGCGACGGGACGGGATGGAAGGGCAAAACGCGGGATTTTTTGGGAAATCTCGCAACTGATTGTTTTGGTTAATAAAATAGCAACGCCGCTTGTGGAGTACGCTTGCACCTCCTGAAGCGACCCTGTCCGTTCCCGTGTTCTCCCGTTCGAAATGAGGCCGCGCGCCCAACCCTGCACGCAAAATCCCCGGATCAGCGATTCCCGCGCCGCAAAAGCGCAAGCAGGCTGTCGAAAGCAGCGGTCCGCTGCTGCAGTTGGTCTTCCGAGCCGTCATGCTCCAGCATGGCCGCATCGGCGAGGATGACGGCCCGCCCCTGCCCGATGGTACATTCGGCGAGAAGTCCCGTGCCCGTGATCCGGCAATCCGCAGCGGGCGCCGCGCCTTCGGGCTCTAGAAATCCAGCCTCCCTGACGGGTACCGCAATCCGGTCCGCCTCGATCGTCCGGTAGCCTTCCGGCTGCGCTCCGTCGTAACCGAGGGCCAGGCCCCATCGCGCCAGGATCGTGTCCATCAGCGCGATATCCAGCGGTCGCCGACGGTCCCCGAGGCCGAATTCGCTGTGTTCGGTGAGTAGCGGATCGGCGAAGATCAGCACTTCGCCCCCGTCCCGCACCCACCTGTCGAGTGCAACGAAATCTTCCGGCGGCAGGGCAGGCGACTGGGCCAGAAGGAGCAGGTCGAGCCCGGCAAAAGCAGACGACGGATTGCCTGCAGCATCCGCGGCCAGCGTGTCGAGCGGCACCAGGCGGAAATCATCCTCGAGATGATCGCGCAGCCAGTGCGACGCCTCCCGCGGTGCCAGCATCTCTTCCATCGATCGCGCTTCCGACCAGTAGATCGGCAACGACGTCATGAGGCCCATCGAGGGCGCGCTCTCGACGGGATCGGTCGCCGCCGGCTCCGCAGCGCAGGCCGCGAGGCCCGCTGAGACGAGCCCCAGCAGCAAGGCTTTCATGGAAATGCTATTCGCCCTGATCGAGATCGCGCGGCGGGCCGGCCTCTTCCGCGCCCGGGGCAATCGGGCCGCCTTGCCTCTGCGACGCCTTGGGTGTCGGTTCGGCGGGGAGGTCCGGCACCACGCCGGCCTGCGCCAGCGGATCGTTCTTGGCGGGAACCGTCGCCGATGGCTGGACCGTCGCGGCGGCTTCGGGGACGGCGGTTTCCTCCGTCTCGTCGGCCTGCTGCCGGATCACGTCCACCAGTCCTACGAGAAGAACCATTGCCAGGATTCCGGAGAGCCCGATCTGCAGGCGCTGCACGGCTTCGCGTCGCGATCCGCCCAGCGGCGGTGCATCGGCGTTCTCATCCGGGGCAAGCGCCCGCATGATGGGGTTATCGGCCATATGTCCCGGGATTATGCGGACCTTTCGGGCCGGTCAATGCCTAGGCCTCCCGGCCCTTCAGCCAGTCGAACACCGGCAGGTTCTTCTCCTGCAGCCATTGCGGGTTGTAAAGCGTTGAAAGATAGCGAAAACCCGTATCACACAAGATCGTCGCCACGCGCGCATCCTGCCGTCCGCTTTCGACGAGATGCCGGCCCAGAGCCACCGCCCCGGCGACATTGATGCCGCTCGAAAGGCCGAGGCACAGTCCCTCTTCCCGCAGGAGCCGGGCCACCCACGCGAGGCCTTCCTCGTCCGAAATGCGGAATTGCGTGTCAATCGGCGCACCTTCCAGATTGGCCGTGATGCGGCCCTGCCCGATGCCTTCCGCGACCGAACTGCCTTCCGACCTCAACTCGCCATGGGCGAAGTAATTGTACAACGCCGCGCCGTGCGGATCGGTCAGCGCAATCTGGACCGTCTCGTCCCGCGCCTTCAGGCCCATGCCGACGCCCGCAATCGTGCCGCCGGTGCCCGCCGCACAGGTAAAACCGTCGATGCGTCCGTCCATCTGTTCCCAAAGCTCGACCGCGGTGCCGGTGATATGGGCCTTGCGATTGGCCGTATTGTCGAACTGATTGGCCCAGATCGCGCCTTGTGTCTCCTGCGCCAGACGCCTGCTGGTGTGGACGAAATGGTTGCAGTCCGCGAACTTGGTCGGAGGCACTGTGACAAGCTCCGCGCCCAGCGCGCGCAGCGTGTCCATCTTCTCGACCGACTGGTTGTCCGGCATGACGATGATCGTGCGATAGCCCAGCGCGTTCGCGACCAGCGCTATGCCGATGCCGGTATTGCCGGCGGTTCCCTCAACCACCGTCCCGCCCGGCTGCAGTTCCCCGCTTGCTTCCGCGTCGCGGATGATGCCCAGCGCCGCGCGATCCTTGACCGAAGCGCCCGGGTTGGCGAACTCGCACTTGCCGAAGATGTCGCATCCGGCCGCTTCGCTGGGACCGGCCAAGCGCACCAGCGGCGTGTTCCCGATCAGGTCGAGCGTATTCGCGGTCGTCGTCGTGATGTTCATCGATCCGGAGGTAGGCACTCGCCCCCCTGCCCGCAACGAAGATCAATCTTCAGGGGCGATAGTCACTTTCAACCCGTCGAGATCGCTCTCGAACGGAATCTGGCAGGAAAGACGCGACGTTTCCTGGCGGTGGTCGCTGGATTCCAGCAGATCGTCCTCGTCCTCGCTCATGGCGGGCAGGCGGTCGGCAAAGACAGGGTCCACATGGACATGGCAGGTCGCGCAGGAACAGCACCCGCCGCACAATGCCAGCAATTCGTCGAAGCCGTTGTCGCGGATCGCCTCCATCACGGTCAGGCCGTCCTCGACCTCGATCGTGCTTTCCTCTCCGGCACGGTTGACGACGACGAGCTTGGGCATGATGGCAACCTTTGGCGACATGAAAGAATGTGCGCGCAGCTAGGTGCTGAACGTGCGCTTTGCAAGGCGAGAGGATGCGAAGATGGGCCTGAGCGCCGAGCAGATCAGGACAGGCATCGACCGGGTCGCGGAGCGCGAACCCGCCATTGCCGAGGCGCGCAACAAGGCCGGCTATCCCGAAGCCCGCATTCGCCCGACCGGCTATCGCACCCTGCTGCGCACGATCGTGGGCCAGCAGGTCAGCGTGGCGGCGGCGGCCAGCGTCTGGAACCGCCTGGAAGCGGAACTGGGCGAGGACATGGCACCGGGAGAGCTGCTGGCGCGGGATCACGACACGCTGCGCGCCTGTGGCCTTTCCCGGCAGAAACAAGGCTATGCGAGATCCTTGTGCGAACTGGTCGAACGCGGGGAGCTCGATCTCGATAACCTGCCGGAGAGCGACGAAGAAGCCATCGCCGAACTCGTCCGGATCAAGGGCATCGGGCGCTGGTCGGCCGAAATCTACCTGCTCTTTGCGGAAGGCAGGCCCGACATCTGGCCCGCGGGCGACCTGGCAGTCCAGGCGGGTATCGGCCGCATTCTCGGCCTCGACGAGCGTCCGAGCGAAAAGGAGACTCGCGCTCTCGCCGAGGGCTGGAGCCCGTACCGCGGGGCTATCGCCATCCTGACCTGGCACTGCTACAACAACCCTGCACTTTGACGCGCCACGAGGCGCGCATCCGGCACTTGGGGACAAAGGGAGAAAAACGATGGATCGCTTCGTGAAAAAGGCAGTTCTGTGCGGGACTGCGGTGCTTGCCATGACCTGTGCAATTCCCGCCCTTGCCGACAATCACCAGACAACCGGAGTATCGATGACCGACGCAACCCAGGCCGCCCCCCTTATCCCGCGCGATGCCCTGTTCGGAAATCCGACGCGCGCCGCGGGGCGGATCAGTCCGGACGGGAACTGGCTCAGCTGGCTGGCGCCGCGCGACGGGGTGCTGAACGTCTGGCTCGCCCCGGCCGACGATCCGGACGCCGCCAGGCCGATGACCAGCGCGACCGATCGCCCGATCCAGTCCTATTTCTGGGCTCCGGACAGCAAGAGCCTGCTCTACATCCAGGACAAGGGCGGCGACGAGAACTTCCTGCTGTACGGCGTCGACATCGCCAGCGGTGCGGAGACCGACCTGACGCCCTTCGAGAATACGCGGGTCCAGATGGTCGGTACGTCCGAGACGGTTCGCGACAAGGTTCTCGTCGGCCTGAACAACCGCGACCCGCGGTTCCATGACGTGCATCTGCTCGACCTCAACACGGGCGAGCTCTCGCTCGTCCAGCAGAATGACGGCTTCGCCGGCTTCATGGCGGACGACAACCTGGACCTGCGCATGGCGATCCGGCCCAACACCGCCGGCGGAATGGATTACTTCCCGATCGTCGACGGCCAGATCGCACAGGAGCCGAGCGACAGTACGGGCCTCGCCGATTCCCTGACCACCAGTCCGGCCGGCTTCACCACCGACGGGAAGACGATGTACTGGATCGACAGCCGCGATCGCAACACGGCCGCGCTGTACGCCG
Organism: Qipengyuania sp. JC766; assembly: GCF_040717445.1. NCBI lineage: Bacteria > Pseudomonadati > Pseudomonadota > Alphaproteobacteria > Sphingomonadales > Erythrobacteraceae > Qipengyuania > Qipengyuania sp. JC766. The sequence goes on from NZ_JBFEFL010000001.1 coordinate 1,310,124, forward strand.
AAGACGTCGCGACCGGGCAGCGCACACTGATCGCCGAGAACGAGAAGGCGGACATTGGCGGCGCGATGACCGATCCGAAGACCGGCGAGATCGAGGCCTATTCCTTCACCTACCTCACCACCGAGTGGACGGCTCTCGATCCGGATGTGAAGGCATCGCTCGATTTCCTCGACAGTCGGCTCGATGGCGAATTCGGCGTGTCGTCGCGAACCGAACAGGATGACAAGTGGATCGTGTGGAACGACCCGCTGGTCACGCCGACCAAGACGTATCTCTACGACCGGACTGCGGGCACGCTTACCGAGTTCTACACGTCCCGTCCCGAATTGGAGGGCGCGCCGCTCCAGCCGATGCAGACGCTGGAGATCACGAGCCGCGACGGCCTGATCCTGCCCAGCTACCTGACGCTTCCCCCCGGGACCGATACCGATGCGGACGGCATCCCCGAACAGGCCGTCCCCATGGTGCTCATGGTCCATGGCGGCCCGTGGGCTCGCGACGGATACGGCTTCAATTCCAGCCACCAGTGGCTCGCCAATCGCGGTTACGCGGTTATGAGCGTCAATTTTCGTGGTTCGACTGGCTTCGGAAAGGACTTCATTTCCGCCGGCGACCTCGAATGGGGCAAGAAGATGCATGACGACCTCATCGATGCGGTCGACTGGGCAATCGAGAAAGGCATCGCGCCTGCCGACAAGGTCGCGATCATGGGTGGGTCCTACGGCGGATATGCGACGCTGGCCGGACTGACATTCACGCCGGACAAGTTCGCCTGCGGGGTGGACATCGTCGGTCCCTCGAACCTCGAAACCTTGCTGCAATCGATCCCGCCCTACTGGGAGCCGCTGATCGCGCAGTTCCACGAGCGGATGGGCAACCCGAATACCGAAGAAGGCCTCGCCATGCTGAAGGAGCGCAGCCCGCTCTACAAGGCGGGCGAGATCACGAAGCCGCTCCTCATCGGACAGGGCGCCAACGATCCGCGCGTGAACCAGGCGGAGAGCGACCAGATCGTTGCCGCGATGAAGGAGTCCGATATTCCGGTCACTTATGTCCTCTTCCCGGACGAAGGGCACGGTTTCGCAAACCCTGCCAACAACATCGCCTTCAATGCGGTGGCGGAGAACTTCCTGGCGACCTGTCTGGGCGGCAGGGCCGAGCCGATCGGCGACACCGTGAAAAGCTCTACCGCCCAGATCGTGGAAGGAGCGGAGTACGTGAAGGGCCTCGAGGACTCGGTCGGCGGCTGAGGGGCATAACAATGCGCAAGGCTATCTTCATCACCGGCGGCGCGTCCGGCATCGGCCGCGCCATTGCTCGCAAGTTCGCAAACGAAGGCTGGTTCGTCGGACTGGGGGACGTCGACGCGTCCGGCATGGCCGAAACGGAGAGGCTTCTCGGGTCCTCGGACTGCTTTTCCCTCCGTTTCGACGTGCGGGATCGCGCCGAGTGGGACGGCGCGCTCGATGCCTTTTCAAAGGCGGCCGGCGACCGGATCGACGTGGTCGCGAACAATGCCGGTGTGCCGCTTGGCGGGTCGCTCGACGAAAATTCCGTCGCGGAAATCGAACGGTGCCTCGACATAAATCTCAAGGGCGCCTTGTTCGGGGCGCAGGCCTCGCTGCCCCATCTCAGGAAAAGCGCGCCCGGCAGTTGCCTGCTCACCACGAGCAGCGCCGCCGGGATTTACGGAACCGCAGGCGCTTCGGTCTACTCCGCGACCAAGTTCGGCGTGCGCGCGATGACCGAAGCTCTCGACGGTGAATGGGCGGAATTCGGGATCAAGGTACGCTCCCTGATGCCTTCTTTCATCGATACGCCCTTGCTCGAGCACGCGCCCAATGCCGGGTCCAACGAAGCGATCCGTACGCGCGTGACGGATGCAGGCCTCGAAATCACGCCGGTTGAGGAGGTTGCCGAAGCCGCCTGGCGTGCCGTCCACGGGAACGAGCTTCACACGAAGGTCGGCAAGACGGCCAGGCGTCTCGCCTTTGCGAGCCGCTGGATGCCGGGACGGGTGCGCAAGATGGTTCGGGCGAACACCCACTCCCTTTGACGCCTCCGGTTCAAAGCAGCGCGTCGATCGACTTCGCCAGCTTGACGTCGCGCTGCGAGAGGCCCCCTGCATCATGCGTCGTCAGCGTGATCTCGACCGTATTGTAGACATTGAACCATTCCGGATGGTGGTCGTGTTTCTCCGCCAGCATCGCCACACGGCTCATGAATCCCCAAGCCTCGCTGAAATCCGCGAACTCGAACTTGCGCTGGATCGCCTTTTCGTCATCGCGCATCGACCACCTCTTGAGCGCGGTCAGGGCCACTTCGCGGTCCTCCTGGGTCAGTTCCATCACGGCCATCGGATCATCCTTCGCACGGCTTGTCTTGTTGCTGGCTGCGCTTTCCCCTAACCGGCGGCGCCATGCAAGGGGCCAGTCTGACCGCGACCGATCTAGCGTGCCGACGCGGCGACCGGCTCCTGTTCCGCGGCCTGACCCTGAGCATCGGCGCAGGCCAGACGCTGCATGTTCGCGGGCCCAATGGTTGCGGCAAGACCAGCCTGCTGCGTATCCTCGGCGGGCTCGATGCGGCATTTGCAGGTGATATCGCAAGGATGGGCGCGGTCGGCCTCGTCGGTGACCGGGACGCACTCGACCCCGATCGCACGCTGGAACAGTCTCTCGCCTTCTGGGCCGCAATCGACGGTCATGCGGGCCCATCGGATGTCCACGAGATGCTCGGACTGACGCACATCATGGACGTGCCGGTCGGTTATCTCTCAGCCGGCCAGCGCAAACGGGCATCCTTCGCGCGGTTGCTGAACCAGCGTGCCGACATATGGTTGCTGGACGAGCCGCTGAACGCACTCGATCGGGCAGCGCAAGTGACCGTTCTGGACCTGATGGCGCGGCATTGCGAGGGTGGCGGGCTGTGCCTCATCGCCTCGCACCAGCCGCTCGACCTGCCGCAGCTCGCGACACTCGATCTGCCGGATTACGCGCCGTGATGGGGCGGATGCTGTATCGCGACATTCGCGATCTCCTGCGCGTCGGTGCCCTTCTGCCGACGCTGTTCTTCCTTGCGGTCGCCATGGTTTTCCCCTTCGCGGTGGGGCCGGACCCGGTCGTCCTCGCGCGCACTGGGGGCGGGGTAATCTGGGTTGCCGCCCTTCTTGCTTCCATCCTGCCGCTTGACCGGCTGATCCGGCCGGACCTCGAGAAGGGTGTGTTCGACCAGTTCGCCCTTCGCGGCATCGCGCCGGAGACTGCGGTGGCGGTCCGGCTCGCGGCGCACTGGCTCACCTTCGCGCCGTTCCTGATCGTCGCCAGCCTGCCCGCCGCTGCTCTGCTCAATCTCGACGGACGAAGCCTGGCGTTCGTGCTGCTCGGTCTGCTGGCGGGAACGCCCGGTCTGGCGGCGACCGGGATCATGATCGCCGCGGTCACGTCCGGGATACGGGGAAGTCCCGCGCTGGGCGGCCTGCTCCTCGTCCCGCTCGCGCTACCGGTGCTGATATTCGGAGCTGGCGCGCTGGCACGGTTCGACCATGCCGCGCTGGCGATTTGCGGCGCGATCAGCCTGGCGCTGTGCTGCATCGCTCCCTTCGCAGGGGGCGCGGCGCTGCGAGCCGCGCGGGGGAGCTAGACCGCGTAAGGGGGCTGGTGCAGCCCCTTCCCGCTCAGCGTGAAGATCTCGTTGCCGTCTTCGGTGATGCCGATCGAGTGTTCGAACTGGGCCGAGAGCGACTTGTCGCGGGTAACGGCGGTCCATCCGTCCTTCAGCATCTTCGTCCATGGACGGCCCCCATTGATCATCGGTTCGATGGTGAAGAACATGCCGGGGCGCAGCTCGGGGCCGGTGCCGGCGCGGGCGGCGTGCACCACTTCGGGGGCGTCGTGGAACAGGCGGCCGAGCCCGTGGCCGCAGAACTCGCGGACCACGCCGTATCGGTGCTTGTGCGCGTGCTCCGCGATGACCGCGCCGATATCGCCGAGGCGCGCGCCGGGCTTCGCGGCCTCGATGCCGAGCATGAGGCATTCGTAGGTCACGTCGACCAGCCGCCGGGCCTTCAGCGGCACGTCGCCGACGAAATACATCCGGCTGGTGTCGCCGTGCCATCCGTCGAGCAGCGGGGTCACGTCGATATTGACGATATCGCCGTCCTTGAGCGCCTTTTCCGAGGGAATTCCGTGACATACGACGTGATTGACCGAGATGCAGCAGCTGTGCGTGTAGCCCCTGTAGCCAAGCGTCGCCGGCACCGATCCCCCGGCGAGCATCAGTTCGCGCACCCGGTCGTCGATCGCCGCGGTGGTCACGCCGGGCTCGATCATGGGAGCGATGTCGTCGAGAATGCTGGCCGCCAGCCGTCCGGCCCGCCGCATGCCTTCGAAACCGTCCTCCCCATGTAGCTTGATGGTTCCGTCGCGGTAGACGGTCTCGCGGCTGTCGATCATCTGATATTCGGTCATGCGCCCCACCTAGTCGCTGCCGCGCCCTTTTGCCAGTCGCCTCGGCCGGGTCGCCATGCCCGAGAGCACCCGACACCGGCCAATTCGGGCCCCGGCGCTAGGTTTTTGGCGACATCGTTCTATGTTGGTCCCCATGAACGACAGCCCAGACCTCATCCAGCCCGATCGCGGACAGGACGCGACCGCCATCCATCTCGTCAATACGGCCACATTCGACGACTGGTCGCAGAAACTGACCGCGGGCCAGCGGGCCGCGCTAGCCGCGCAGAAGTTCGAAGGCGCGGGATACCAGGTCGCCATCGTGCCCGACGGCGACGGATGGTTCGCGGTCGGCGGTGTCGCCGATCCCGACAGCCTTTCCAGCTGGTGCCTGGCCAAGCTCGCGGAAGAATTGCCCGAGGGCACCTATCGCGTCTCCGGGCGCGAGCCGGGCCCCGCCCTGCACGGCTGGCAGACCGGCCAGTACCGGTTCGACCGGTACCGCAAGAACCCGGATGCGCCGGGTCCGCGGGTGCTGCTGACGAAGGACGTGAAAGATATCGAAGGCGCGCAGGCGGAAGCGCGCGCGGCCTGCCTCGTGGCCGACCTCGTCAACACGCCGGCCGAGGACATGGGCCCGGCCGCGCTGGAGGAGCAGGCGGAACGGATCGCCAAGACGCACGGCGCGGCACTGCACGTTACCAAGGGCGACGCGCTGGAACAGGATTATCCTATGGTGCACGCTGTCGGACGGGCGGCGGCACGCCACCATGCGCCGCGCATGATCCGGATCGAATGGGGGCGGGAAAGCGATCCCCGGCTGGCTATCGTCGGCAAGGGCGTATGCTTCGATTCCGGCGGCCTCGACGTCAAATCCTCCAAGGGCATGCTGCTGATGAAGAAGGACATGGGTGGCGCGGCCCATGCTCTGGCGCTGGCCGATCTCGTCATGGGCGCCGGCCTGCCGGTGCGGCTGCACGTGCTGGTCCCGGCGGTCGAGAATGCCATTTCCTCCAACTCCTTCCGCCCCGGGGACGTGCTGAAGAGCCGCAAGGGGCTGACGGTGGAGATCGGCAATACCGATGCCGAAGGCCGCCTGATCCTGGGCGATGCACTGGCGCGGGCGAGCGAGGACGACCCGGAACTGATAATCGATTTCGCGACGCTCACGGGTGCGGCACGCGTGGCCCTGGGACCGGACCTTCCCGCCCTGATGACGCGGCGGGACGAAACCGCCGCCGCCCTGATCGCGGCCGGCAAGGCGCATGACGACGAACCCTGGCGACTTCCCCTGCCCGAAGCCTATGCCGAGTGGCTCCATTCCGAAATCGCCGACACCAACAATGCGCACACGAACGCCTTTGCCGGCGCGAGCGTGGCCGGGCTGTTCCTCGACAGGTTCGTCGGCAACCGGAAGGACGGGACGCCCATCGACTGGGCGCATTTCGACACCTTCGCCTGGCGCCCGTCGCACAAACCCGGCCGGGCCGCCGGTGGCGCGGCGCTGGGCCTGCGCGCCGCATTCCACATGCTGCGCGAACGGTTCGCGGCATAGCCGAACTTGCGAGCGCCGCGCATCGGGGATAAGCGCCGCCGATTGCTTGCCTGGCAAGTGCAACGGGAACAGACGGACACAGTGAACGACGCTCAGCCTTATACCGTGCCCGAAGGGCCGCTGAAGCTGGGCGGCCCGATTTCGACACCGGAAAAGGGCACCCTGCCCATTCGCGGCGACCTGGCGCATATCGCGCTGGCCGACCGCTTCCTGGTCGCGCACTACGTCGTCCCGCAAATGGTATCGATCGGCGACAACGGTGCGAGCCTTCACCTGTCCGCCCGCGACGATTCCGACACGATCGCCGAACTCGCGCCGGGCGCGACGTTCGAAGCGCTCGACTTCGCCGGCTCCTGGTGTTGGGGCTGTTGCGGTGCCGAAGGCCCGACCGGCTACATTCGCAAGGACCGGCTGGCACCCCGCGAGCCATGACGTCGCGCGTCTTCATAGACGGCGCGGCAGGGACGACGGGGCTGGAAATCCGCGACCGCCTGACGGGCCGGCCGGAATTCGAGCTGGTCGTGCTGGGCGATGACGAGCGCAAGGACCCCTCCGCCAGGCGCGCCGCCCTGAACGAGGCGGACTTCGCCATCCTGTGCCTGCCCGACAAAGCCGCGCGCGAAGCCGTGGCCCTGATCGAGAACGACCGGGTGCGCGTGATCGACGCGTCGAGCGCGCATCGCGTGACCGAAGGCTGGACCTACGGCTTCCCCGAAATCGTCGGGCGGGATGCCATCGCCAAGGCCCGGTTCGTATCCAATCCCGGCTGCTACCCCACCGGTTTCATCGGCCTCGTCGCCCCGCTGGTCAGGGCCGGCCTGCTGCCGCGCGACTGGCCCTTCACGGTGCACGCGGTCTCCGGCTATTCGGGAGGCGGAAAGGCGCTGATCGACCGGTTCGGGGCGGAAGGCGACATCGCCTGGCGCGCATACGGTTTCGACCTTGCGCACAAGCACCTGCCCGAAATGCAGGAGCATGCAGGGCTCGCCCACCCGGTGATTTTCTCGCCTTCGGTAATTCCCGCCTTTCGCGGGATGGCCGTGGAAGTGCCGTTGCACCTGGGCGCCATGAACGGCGGCCCCGACGCACTCCGGCTGGAGGACGCGCTGGCCGAATTCTACGCCGGATCGAAGATCGTCACGGTGTCGCGGGACCATGACCGGTCGGAACTGCTGATCCGCGAAGGCGCCGAGCCGACCGATGCCATGCAGTTGCACGTTTTCGGCAACGAAGCCGGATACCATGCGCGCCTCGTCGCCACGCTCGACAATCTCGGCAAGGGTGCCAGCGGCGCCGCCGTCCAGTCGCTGAACCTGATGGCCGGCCTCGACGAGACCGAAGGCCTGCGGCTTCCTGCCTGAAAACAGGGCACGACCTGCCCGAAATTTGGGCAATGAATCGGCCCCGCTGCCATGGATGCGCCCTGTTTCGTATGATACGAAGCATGCGGCAACTGGCACGGTTCTTGATCTACAGGGATGCCGAGGGGATCGGGGCGTGTGCCTTCAGCGCATACGACGCATGAGGACGACGTGAAAAAAATCGAAGCAATCATCAAACCCTTCAAGCTCGACGAGGTGAAGGAGGCGCTGCACGAAATCGGCGTGTCCGGCATCACCGCGACCGAGGCCAAGGGCTTCGGCCGGCAGAAGGGTCACACCGAGCTGTATCGCGGGGCCGAATACGTCGTCGACTTCCTGCCCAAGGTGAAGCTCGAGATCGTCGTTTCGGACGACATCGCGGAGCGCACCGTGGAAGCCATCGCGAACGCCGCCCAGACCGGCCGCATCGGCGACGGCAAGATTTTCGTCAGCCCGATCGAGAGCGCGCTGCGCATCCGGACGGGCGAGCGCGACGACGACGCAATCTGATCACCCGAACGACAATTCGTACCGCACGAGAAAGGACACACCATGGCATCGGCGAAAGACGTACTGAAGCAGATCAAGGACGAGGAGATCGAATGGGTCGATCTGCGTTTCACCGATCCCAAGGGCAAATGGCAGCACCTCACCATGGTGGCGAGCGTCATGGGGGAGGACGAGCTGGAAGACGGACTGATGTTCGACGGATCGTCCATCGCCGGCTGGAAGGTGATCAACGAGTCCGACATGATCCTGAAGCCGGACCTGGAGCGGACCTATGTCGATCCGTTCAGCGCCACCCCCATGCTGATCCTCTTCTGCGACGTGGTGGAACCCAGCACCGGCGAACTCTACGCCCGTGACCCGCGGTCCACCGCGAAGCGCGCCGAAGCCTTCCTGAAGCAGAGCGGCGTGGGCGACACCATCTATGTCGGTCCGGAAGCCGAGTTCTTCATGTTCGACGACGTGCGGTTCGAGGACGGCTATGCCGGATCGGGCTACATGATCGACGATGTCGAGCTGCCGACCAATTCGGGCAAGGAATACGAGGCGGGCAACATGGCCCACCGTCCGCGCGCCAAGGGCGGGTATTTCCCAGTCGCGCCGGTCGATACCGCCGGCGACATACGCGGCGAAATGGTCAGCACCATGATCGAGATGGGCCTGCCCTGCGACAAGCATCACCACGAGGTCGCCGCCGCGCAGCACGAACTCGGCCTGACCTTCTCGACGCTGGTCGAGACGGCCGACAACATGCAGATCTACAAATATGTCGTACACCAGGTCGCGCATGCCTACGGCAAGACGGCGACCTTCATGCCCAAGCCGATCAAGGACGACAACGGCAGCGGGATGCACACCCACATGTCGATCTGGAACGACGGCAAGCCGACCTTCGCCGGCAACGGCTATGCCGGGCTCAGCGACACCTGCATCCATTACATCGGCGGCGTCATCAAGCACGCCAAGGCGCTGAACGCCTTCACCAACCCGACGACCAACAGCTACAAGCGGTTGGTCCCGGGCTTCGAGGCACCCGTGCTGCTCGCCTATTCGGCGCGCAACCGGTCGGCATCCTGCCGCATTCCCTATGGGGCGGGCGACAAGGCGAAGCGCGTGGAATTCCGCTTCCCCGACGCCATGGCGAACCCGTATCTCGCCTATTCGGCGCTGCTGATGGCGGGCCTCGACGGTATCATGAACAAGATCGATCCGGGCGAGGCGATGGACAAGAACCTCTACGACCTGCCGCCGGCGGAACTGGAAAACGTGCCCACGGTCTGCGGTTCGCTGCGTGAGGCGCTGATCGCGCTGGAGGACGATCACGAATTCCTGCTGAAGGGCGACGTGTTCTCCAAGGACCAGATCGATGCCTATGCCGAACTGCTCTGGGAACAGGTCATCCGCATGGAGACGACTCCCTGCGCGGTCGAATTCGACATGTATTACAGCGCCTGATCGAAGGCCTTTCGGAAACAGGAAAAGGCGCCCGGAGCGATCCGGGCGCCTTTTTTATGGGTCGTGGCACGTGCCTAACGCGGGACCATCATCCCGCGCTGTCCCGCGGCCGCAAAGGCGGCGAGGAGCGCGACGACGAAGAAGGTCGTGATGAGATCGATCGGCTGGAACATCGGCACGACCGCCAGATGGGCGAGGACCGCCCAGCCGCCCGCGACCAGGAACATCAGGTAATAGGCATAGACCGTCGCCTGGCTGTTCACGGCCGCGAACAGCTCGTCCGAGCGGCGGTGCGACTGCCAGGCGAAATAGATGCCGGCGAGCATCAGGACGCATACCGCGATGCCGACCAGCGGCATGGCGAGCGGCCCGACGGGCGCCGCCAGCGACAGCAGGAACAGCCCGATCCCCCATGCGAGCATGGCGAAGCTGGATTGGACGAGCATGGCCTGCTGCTCGCGCAGTTCGTCCGCGTCTTCGGCCTGCAGGTATTTTTCCCCGAGCGCCGGCGACATCGCGCCGACCAGCACCCCGACGGCCAGCAGCACGTAGAGTGCGCCGATGACCCCTGCGAACATGCGGGACGGGCCGGCCGCGCCCACCCAGTCGGTATCGAACAGCTGCGTGGTGGCGAACGCGACGAGCCCGCCGCAGATCGCGCCCGCAATCATCGGGACGACGAGCTTGCGCGTCCACGGTATCGGCTTGCCTTGCTCCTGGTTCATTCTTCGGGCTCCCAGTGATCGATGAACAGATCCGGCACGCTCACGGCGAACAGCTTCGCCATGCGCAATGCCAGCGGCAGGGAGGGATCGTACTTGTCGGTCTCGACCGCATTGATGGTCTGCCGCGATACGCCGAGCCTGCGGGCGAGTTCACCCTGGCTCCAGCCCTTGTCCTCGCGAAAAATCTTCAAGCGGTTTTCCAACCGAATCACTCCTATGCCTGACAAGACCTCTTTACTGTAAAGAAGTCTTGTCAGTCAAGAGCTCTTGTCAGGAACGGTCGCCCGTCGTTCGTCCGTCAGTAGTCCCGGCGGTATTCGCCGACGATGCTCTCGCGCCCGATAGAAGACACCGAAGCGAGCAGCGACAGCCAGCTCGTCACGCGGAACTCCGCCTCGGTCGCGCTGTATCCGCGACCGTCCGTAATGATCTCCACGTAGAAGCGCCGCCCGATATTCTTGCCGAGCGCGATGCTGGTGCCCCGCCCGATCACCGGATCCGCGCTGACGATGCGGAGCCGGTCGAGCCCGACCGCCGTGCGCAGCTGGTTGATCGGGTCCATGCCGCCCCCGCCCTGCAGGCTGGCGACGGCCGCGCCCAGTTGCAGGGCGTCGGTGGCGGACAAATTGGTGATCGACCCACCGAACAGAAGGCGTGCGAGAATCTCTTCCTGCGGGTAGCTCGGGACCGAATTGAACGCGATTTCGGGCTGCTGCGCGGTTCCGCCGATATCGACACTGAACTGCGTCCCGTCCTTCTCCGTCTCCGCCAGGATGTCGAGTCGCGGATCGATCGGGCCGCTTTCGTCGAACCGGATGACGCCCCGGGTCAGTTCGAACCGCGTGCCGGCGAAGGTATAGTCCCCGCGCACGACCTCGGCCTGGCCGCCAAGGCGCATCTCGTCAGTAGTGCCGCGCACGCGCACCGTGGCCGACCATTCGCTGTCGAGGCCCATCCCGTCCACGTCGATCCGGCTCGGCGCGTATGCGTCGATCAGGTAGCGCCATGGCGCACTGGCCGCCGCTCCGCCGCGATAATTGGCCGGGGTGTTGATCTCCGTCGTCTTGATCTGCGGCAGTTCGGCAGCTTCGGCCGCAACGCCGAGCTTCCAGCTCGCGCGGTCCACGGTAAGGCGGCCCGCCAGCGTCCCGCCGACCCCGTTCGACACGACCCGCAGGGGTCCGGTTACGGTCGCATCCAGACCGGCCGCGTTCAGCAGCCGCGCGTTGCGCGCCGCGATCTTGATATCGAGTGACGGCCCGCGCGAGCCCAGATTGGACAGGTCCACGGTCCCGCTGCCGGTCACGCGGCCGCCATTGCTGGTCGCCCCGGAGAAGCGCGTGATGCTGAGCCGCGCGCCGGAGAACCGGCCCCGCAGCGTGCCATCTGTGATGTCCGTGCCGGACAGGCCGCTCTGCAGCCTGAGGCTGTCGCTCGAGACCGATCCGTTGATCCTCGGATTGTTGAGCGTGCCGGTGACATCCGCCGCGATGGACACGGGGCCCGTCACGTCGAAGGCTTCGATCGCTGCAAGCCGCCACAGCGCGCTGGCATTTCCGCCATACCGCAGCTGCGCGAACAGGTCGCCCTGCTGCAGTCGCGTGGGCAGATCGCCTGCCGCCGGAAGCCCCGTGATGCGGCCCTGGAGCCGCCCGCGCCGCTGGCCGTTCTCGCTGATGACCGCGCGCATATCCAACCTGCTTGCCGTGAGGTTCCCGACCAGCGCTACGTCGATCGGCTGCGAAGTCAGCACGAGGCCGGAACGGGACAAGCGATTGACCTTGACCCGCGCGGAGCCCGTGGGCGGTCCGTTGCCGCTCGACTGGTAATCCACGATACCGGACACAGTGCCGCCGAGGCCGAGGTCCGGCACGGCGAGGTCCGCCAGCGACAGCGGCATGCGCGAAATGCCGAGTTCGAGATCGGTCGCATCGCCGAAGGTGCCGGACGCAACGATCGCCCCGCCCGCGAAATTGATTTGCGTGGGCGCCAGCGCATAGCCGCCTTCGACCGGCGTCAGGACGGCCCGGCGCGGCATGGAGATATCGCGCCCGGCATAGCTGCCGCGCGCGACCAGTGCGATGCGTTCGGGCGCGAACTGGCCCTGCAGCTGGAGCGCGTACCGGCTGCCCTGTCGGCCGGCGAGATTGGCGTCAAAATTGCCCCGCCCGTCGGTCACTTCCGCTCGCGCGCTCATCTGCGCGATCGAGAAATTGCCGTATTCGAAACCGCTGGCGCGTGCGGTCCCGTTGATCGTGCTCGTTTCGCCGCGGAAGAAGCCGCGCGCGTCGATATCGGCGCTACCGATCCGGATCGGCGTCGCGCCGGGGAAGGTCGCGTTGCTGGCGGTGAGGTCGACCACGAAGCCCTGCCCGCCGTCGCGTGTCGCCAGTCCGACGGACCCGTTGAGCCCGCCGCCCCGCAGGGCGAGGCCGCCATCGACGCCGCTGTCGCCAAGGACGAGGTCGCCCATGATGGTCGTGCGCCAGACATTGAAGCGCTCGATCGCAATGCGCGTCGGTCCGTTTTCGGGTGCGACCAGTTCCAGGTTGCCGTCGAACGCGCCGAGGAGCGATTGCCCCTCGGTCTCGATCAGGAAGCCTTCGCGGCTCGGCGCGATGGCGACGCGCACATCCCGCAGGTCCGCGGCCGGATAGGGATTGGCCAGGACCAGCACGGCGCGCGGACCGTCGTCCGCCAGAGCGGCTTCGACCGTAAAGGGACCGTATTCGGTATGGCGGCCGCGCCCGGCAATCGTGGTCCGGCTGCCGACGATCCGGCCGTTCAGGGCAAGCTGCAGCTTCGCCGCATTGACCCGGACATTATCGAAGACGATCGGTTCCGCCCCGCCGAGCGACAGCGCACCACTGGTGCGGATATCCGGTCCGGCGACATTGGCGAGCGTCGCGTTGGTGACGCGCGGCACGCGCGCGGCGAAATTCGCGCGCAGCGACCAAGGCACGTTCGTCCCGATGCGGAAACGGATCTTCGCATTACCGTTCACCACGCCGACATTCTGCAGGTCGAAACCCTGCAGGTTGATCGGGCCGGCTATCGCGTAGGCCCCCGCGGCGATGTCGCCGCGCAGTGCGAGCTGTGCGGACGCATCGGGGAACCGGATACGCAGGTCGTCGGACAGGACTTCCTGCCCGGTATAGACGATGGTGCCGGTCGCCGTGCCGTTGACCAGCCGCGGATCGGCATAGGCATTGCCGGTATCGATGCGGCCTACGCTCGCATCCAGCGGCAGGGTCCAGCGCGCACCGTCATACGTGACCGTGCCGCTCTGCACCACGTCGGTGGTCACGATCTCTCCCGCTACGAAGCGATCGAGTTCCAGCGTGTGGGCGACGGAGAGGTCGCGGAAGCTGCCGTCGATGACGGCTTCGGCGCGCGCGCCTTCCAGGCGCAGATCCGGCCCGAGCAGGCCTGCATCGAGCAATTGCGCATCGATCGTGAAATTGTCGGCGCTGTTGTCTGCAAGATCGAGAACGCCCGAGCCCACTGCGCGCAGGGCATCGGTGCCGATGGCCAAGCCGCCATCGAGAATGCTGTCCTCCAGCGTTCCGACCGCGCCGATGGAAACCTGTTCTCCCAGCGCGTCCGCCGCCAGACCTTCGACGAAATCGTCCGGGGCGACCTGCCCCGAAATGCGGTAGAGACCTTCGCGGTGGGTCAGGCGACCGGCCGCGAGCCGCTCCTCGCCGCGACGGGCCAGGAAATACCCGTTCCAGGCCGACCAGCTGCCATCGCCGCGGATCGTGGCGCGATAATCGTCGTCGAGCCCCGCAAGGCCCGTCAGCACGCCGTCGGCCGGTGCGAAATAATCGAGCGCGAGGTCGAACGTGTCATCGTCGGGCACGGATTCGAAGTCGAACACGTACCGGTCGCTCTGGCCGAATTCGCCGCTGCTCTGGAGCATCGCCCGGCCGTCGCGAATGTCGGCCTTTGCGATCAGGTCGGCGCGGTGCGCTTCGTCATCGATGACGCCTGCGGCAATCGTGAAATTGTCGAGTTCGAACCGGTCCACGCGAATGTCGAAGTCCGGCAGGATCGGCGCGTCGGGATCGCCCGGAAGGAGCTGGGGCGTGCGCGACAGAACGCCGTCATAGGCGACCAGCTTGCGCACGTCCAGACCGCTGGTCAGCCAGCTGAGCGGGCGCCAGTCGAGTTCCGCGCGCGGAATGGTCAGGAACCGTCCCTCCGGATCGGACAGGATCACGTCGTAGAGTTCGGCCTGGCCGTAGATGCTGCCTTCGATCCGGCCGATTTCCACACGCAGGCCGGAGGCGGGCGCGACCTTGGCAATCTCGTCCGCGATGAAACGCTTCCCGATCGGGGAATTCAGCACCACCAGGGCAATCGCCACGATGGCGACGAGGCCCAGGAGCAGGAAAACCAGCCAGCGCAGCGCCCGGACCGGCAAAGGCCGCTTGCGGCGCGCGGAAGCGGGCGCGGTATCTTCCGCTACCGTGTCCATCGGCTCGTTCGAATTCTCGCCCGCGGTGTCGATTGTCGTGTCCGCCATCAGAAAGCCTGCCCCAGCGAGACGTAAACACCGACAGGCGCGTCATCCGGTCCCGGATTGAGCGGGACGCCGACATCGAGGCGCAGTGGCCCGAAGCCGGTTGCGTAACGCACGCCCACCCCGGCCCCGATGCGGACTGTCTCGAGATCCGGGAAGATCGCGTCGCTGACCGATCCGGCATCGACGAAGGGCACGACCGAAACCGCGCCGTCCAGGAACCCGGTGCGGATGCGCGCTTCCGCCGCGACTTCCACGACCGACCGGCCCCCGCTCGGCTCGCCCAGCGTGTCGACCGGGCCGATCCGCTGGAACCCGTAACCGCGCACCGATCCGCCACCGCCGGCATAGAAGCGCCGCGACGGGGCGATGTTTTCCAGATCGGTGCCCGGAATGGTGCCGAAGCGGACCCGGCCCGCCGCAATCACGCCGTCGCTGACGGACTGGTAGTAGCTCGCGTCGATCTGCGTCTTTACGTAGAAGCTCTGTTCGCCGTTGTTGATCGACAGTTCGGGCGAAACGCGCCCGCCCAGCCGGAAGCCCTCGGTCGGGTCGAGCAGGTTGTCGCTCGCATCGATGAGGGCGCTCGCCGGCAGCGCGGCGATGAAATAGGTTTCGCGCGGCGGCTCGACACCGGCCACGGCAGGCGGGCTTTCGCGCGTAGCGATACCCTGGATGCCGAGGCTCCAGCTCAGGGGCTTCTGGAACAGGAGCGTGGAGGTTTTCTCGTACTGCGCGGTGACGCCCGCCGTACTCGCATCGAAAGCGTTGCTGTCCAGCGTGCTGGCAAAGGCGTCCAACGTCAGGACACGGTCGCGCCCGCCGAAATTGTTCTTCCGGAACGTGACGCCCGCCAGCTGTTCCTTGGTCCCGAGGATGCCGCGGACGCGCAGTGCACCTTCGGGCGGGAAGAGGTTGCGATGCTCCCAGCTTCCCTGGATGCGGATGCCTTCCTCGCTGCCGTAGCCCAGCGCAAAGGCCAGCGTGCGCAGCGGCGCTTCGGTCAGCTCCACGTCCATCTCGACGACGCCGGGCTCCCCGTTCTGCGGCGGGGTCACTTCGCGCGGCGTGATGACCACGGACGATACGAGGCCAGTGGCCGTGATCGCCCGGCGTAGGTCAAGCTGCAGGCTGCGCTGGTAGGTTTCGCCCGGCTCGAAGCGGGCAATGGAAGCAAGGTGGCTTCCAGACAGGAAGTCCTCGTTCCGGCTGGTGACGCCGCCGAAGACGTACTTGCCCTTCGGATCGACCAGCATCGTCAGGTCGCCGGTCAGGTCGGCATGGTCGATCAGCAGTTCGGGCGCGGTGATCTCCGCGAATGCGTAACCCGTCTCGCCCAGCGCGAGGTCGAGGTCGGCCTGTTCCTCGACGATCTCGTAGCTGTTGAGGAAGTCGCCCGATTCAATCTCGAAGACGGAACGCAGGAAATCGGCGTCGGGCGCCGTGGCGAGCCGGCCAAGGTCGATCGTTCCGTAGCTGTAGCGTTCGCCCGGCAGGATATCGAACCGCACGCCCGCATCGGGATCCGCCTCGCCCTCGCCCGGCGCGATGCCGCCCACGATGCGGCGGACCGTGCCGTCGTAGTACCCGTACACGCGCAGCAGTTCGCGCAGCAATTCCTCGTCCGCGCGCGCGCGCGCGGCCAGCAGGGCGAGACTGTCGCTGTCGCCCAGTTCCTCGACGGTCGAGAGGGAAATGTAATCTTCCAGGAACTCGTCGCGGTTCGGGAAGAGCGCCGTATCGGTCGGGAAGGCGACGGCAATCTGCTCGTCCACCTGCTCGACATCGCCGATCTCCGGTTCGATCTCGACCGGCAAGTCGTTCTCGGCGAACTGGATGTCGGGGTCCGGATCGAGCGGTTGCAGCTCGGGAATGTCCAGATCGTCCGGCCAGTCGACCGTCAGTTCCGGAAGGTCCGCGAGAGGAGCGGTCGCTTCGATCGCGTCCAGCTCCGCCTGGCCGTCAACCGGTTCCAGCGGCTCGATCGCCTCGAACTCGTCGGGTACCTCGGTTTCCTCGGCCCAGGCCTCGGGGTTCTCGACCGCCGAATCGGGGATGAGGTCTTCGAGGCTGGGCGGCGGCGACTGGTCCTGTGCCCATGCAGGCTGGTGGACCAGCGCCATCGCCAGCGCTGCACCGGTCAGGCAGGTGCGCGCAAGGCGCCTATTTGCGGAAGGACGCGGGATCGCCTGCGACGACTTTCGAGCGGGTCCCGTCGGCCGATCCACGAAGCAGCCGCCGGTGTTCCTCGTCGGACACCCGCTCCCATCCGCTGCGGGAAAGCCGCTCCATCGGGCGGAACTTGACCTTGTACTGCATCCGGTCGGAGCCTTCGACCCAGTAGCCGAGATAGACGTAGGGCAGACCATCGGCGGCCGCCCGCCGGATGTGATCCAAGATGATATAGTTACCAAGACCCGACCTACTCTCATGATCCGGGTCGAAGAAGCTGTAGATCATCGACAACCCGTCAACCTGTCTATCGGTCAGGCAGGCGCCCACGAGGCGGCCCTGCTGCAACCCATCGGCAGGCTCCCTGTATTCAATCACATAGCTGGATACAGGCGTGTGTTCCACCATATCCGCATAATCCATTTCGTCCATGGTGCTCATGCCGCCTTCCGGGTGGCGGGCGGACAGGTACCTGCACAGCAGGTCGAACTGTTCCTCCGTAGCCCAGGGGCGGCATTCCGTCGCGACGAGATCGGAATTGGCGCGCAAGGAGCGCCGCTGCGATTTACTGGGGCTGAATTCGTCCGCGACCACGCGGACCGAAACGCAGGCATGGCATCCGGCGCAGCTGGGCCGGTAGGCGACTGTCTGGCTCCGCCGGAAGCCGATCCGCCCCAGCGCCTCGTTCAGTTGCTCCGCGTCCGGCCCCTTGAGCTCGGTGAACACCTTTCGCTCCGTCCGGCCCGGAAGATACGGGCACGGCGAGGGCGTGGTGACGAAAAAGCGCGGGAAACGAACTGGGGCCGACACGGGGTTTGGCTGGTCCTCTCTTGCGGGCAAGACTCGCATACGAAACGAATTGCGTCGCACTATGCCTTCGCGAGGCGGCCGGTTAAAGCCCCTTAACCATAGGCTTTGCTTTCAGATGGTTACTTTGCACAGCTGAAGCGTCCGCCCGTCCGTCAGGCGAGTTCCACCGTGCTCACCGAATAGCCTGCATTGCGCAGCGCCGCGACCAGCGCGTCCAGCTGCTGGCGGTCGCGCGCCTCGCATTCGATGTCGGTGATCAGCCCCTTGGCCGGGAGCGTGGTGAAGATGCGCTGGTGGTAGATCTCGATGATGTTGACCGAATGCGCCTCGAATTCCTTCATCACGCGGTACAGCGCGCCGGGCTGGTCCTTCAGCTTGATGCGGAGCCGCGCCAGTCGGCCCGACCGGGCAAGGTCGCGCAACAGGACGTTCGCCAGCAGGCGGGTATCGATATTGCCGCCGCACAGCACGAGCCCGATAGTCTTGCCCGCGAAGCGTTCCGGATTGGCGAGCACGGCCGCAAGGCCCGCGGCTCCTGCCCCCTCGACCACGGTCTTCTCGATCTGGAGCAGCAGGGAAACCGCCTTTTCCAGCGCATCCTCGCCCACCAGCAGGATGTCGTCCACGCGCTCCCTGATGATGGCGGAGGTGAACTTGCCCGGCTCCTTGACCGCGATGCCTTCGGCCAGCGTATCCCCGCCGCAGGGCAGGTTCGTGCCTTCGATGCGCGATTTCATGGACGGAAACAGCTCCGCCTCCACGCCGATCACGTCCATCTCCGGGCGCAAGGCGCGCGCCACGGTCGACATGCCCGAGATGAGCCCGCCCCCGCCGATCGGGGTCACGAAGCAATCGATCCCGGGCGCCTCCTCGAGCATTTCGAGCGCGACCGTGCCGGCGCCGGCCGCAACGTCGGGATCGTCGAAGGGATGGACGAAGGTGAGGCCGCGCTCCTTTTCCAGCTTGCAGGCATGGGCGTAGGCCTCGTCGAAGGTTTCCCCCTCCAGCACGACCTTGCCGCCCACGCTTTCGGTCTGCATCACCTTCACGACCGGGGTCGTTCGGGGCATCACGATCGTGACCGGAACACCCAGCCGCGTGCCGTGATAGCTGAGCCCTTGCGAATGGTTGCCCGCCGATGCCGCGATAACGCCGCGAGCGCGCTTCTCTTCCGACATCTGCAGCAGCGCGTTGAGAGCGCCCCGCTCCTTGTAGGCGGCAGTGAACTGCAGGTTCTCGAACTTGAGCCAGATTTCCGCGCCGGCAATCTCGCTCAGCGTGCGGCTGAGCATGGTCGGCGTCTTCTGCACTGCCCCCGCAATGCGATCGGCAGCCGCGCGCACGTGATCGAGAGTGAGCTGTTCCAGCGGATTGTCTGTCATGCGACGCGCGTAAGCGAATTATGTCTCAGTGCAAGGCCCGCAAGGCGCGCGCATCCGAAGCGGTCCGAAAAGGGATAGCGTCGGGGTCCGGCAAACCGATTGAAAAGCCGGAGTTGTGTGCGCCGGTCCGGCACCATAAGAATGTCAGCCGACCATACCGACCGGTATTTCCCTTCTTCGAGGCAGACGCAATGAAACGCACACTGGCCATCCTTTCCGCGGTTGCGGCCACCGCCCTGTCCGTTCCGGCGCTCGCCGACACGCTCGTGCGCAACATTCAGGGCATCACGATCGACGAGGACGGCGAAGTGCAACGCTTCGTAGCCCTGCTGATCGACGGTGACGGCCGCGTGAGGGAAACGATCGCCAGCACGCGCGACGTACCAAAGGACGCGGAAGTCGTCATCGACGGCAAGGGCCGCACGCTCCTTCCGGGCATGATCGACAGCCATGTCCATGTAATGGGGATCGGCCTCGGGGCGCTGACGCTCGACCTGTCCCAGACCAATTCGCTTGCCGAAGCGCAGCAGGCGATCGCCGCCTACGCCGCGCAATATCCGGACCGGGCATGGATCATCGGCCGTGGCTGGAACCAGGAACGGTGGGGTCTGGGACGTTTCCCGACGGCGGAGGAACTGGACGCGGCAGTCGCCGACAGACCGGTCTATCTCGAGCGCGTGGACGGCCACGCCAGCTGGGCGAACACGGAGGCGATGCGCCGCGCCGGGATCACGGCGGAAACGCAGTCGCCCTCCGGCGGACGGATAGAGACACTGCCCGGCACGCGCGCGCCGTCGGGCATCTTCGTGGATGCCGCAGCCGCGCTGGTGCAGGAATACGTCCCCGCCCCCCTCGCCTCGGATCGCGACGTGGCGCTCGCACGGGCGCAGGAAATCCTGCTGGCGCAGGGCGTGACCGCAGTCGCGGACATGGGATCGACGATCGAGGACTGGCAGAGCTTCCGCAGGGCGGGCGATGCCGGCTGGCTGCGGATGCGGATCATGTCCTACGCCGCCGGGACCGACAACATGGCCCTGATCGGGGGTCCCGGCCCTTCGCAGTGGCTCTATGGGGACCGCCTGCGTCTTAACGGAGTGAAGCTCTATCTCGACGGCGCGCTGGGGTCGCGCGGAGCATGGCTCAAGCAGCCCTACGCGGACGATCCCGGAAATCGCGGCCTTCCGCTGGAAACCCCGACGGATCTGCGGAACCTCATGAGCCGCGCGGCCTTCGACAATTTCCAGCTCGCCATCCACGCTATCGGCGATGCCGCCAATGCGGAGGTCCTGACCGCGATCGAGGAAATGGCACCCACCTACGAAGGGGACAGGCGCTGGCGCATCGAACATGCGCAGATCGTCGATGTCGCGGACATTCGGCGATTCGGGGAGCATGGGATCATCGCCTCGATGCAGCCGGTGCATCAGACCTCCGACCGCGAAATGGCGGAAGCACGGCTCGATCCGCCGCGTCTCGAAGGCGCCTATGCCTGGCAGTCGATCCGCGATGCGGGGACCAGGCTCGCCTTCGGATCGGACGCGCCTGTCGAATCGGCCGATCCCTTCGCGGGTTTTGCTGCCGCCATTTCCCGGACCGACAGCAATGGCCAGCCCTTCGGCGGATGGTACCCGGACGAACGTGTCGCCCGCTCGACCGCCCTGGCGGCCTTTACCTCCAACGGCGCCTATGCCGGATTCGCGGAAGGGCGCTTCGGGCGCCTGTTGCCGGGTGAGTGGGCCGACTTCATCATCGTCGACCGAGATCCGATGCTTGCAGGCGTCTCGGAGCTTCGGGACACCCGCGTCCTGCAGACCTGGGTTGCCGGCATCCGCGTTTTCCGCGCGGAAAACGGCCAGACGGGCCGCTGAACGTGGCTTTTGTGCCACGCCTTTTGCCGATGATTTTCCTTGGGAACATTCACGGATTTGAAACGCTTGACCCGTAGCGCCATCTTTGAAAAGACGGTCGTGAAAGCGTAGACGCGCAAAGCGATGACGTTCTTCAGCACTTTGTACGTTGGTGGTTGCAAAGAGTTTCGTGCCCCCCTAGGGGGAATTTGAGTTGAACTACGATCTCCAAGGAGACCGATAAATGAAAGTTACTTCTGTTCTCGCCGCTACGGCTGCCGTGTCGCTCGCCGCGACTCCGGTCGTTGCCCAGAGCGTCCAGGCCGATCGTGCCTCCGCTCCGGTTTCCGACGAAAGCGAGCTCGGTGGCGGTTCCGGCATCATCATCGGCCTCGTTGCTGCTGCGGCGGTGATCGCCGGCATCATCATCGCTGCCGACAACGAAGATGACGATGCGCCCGCCAGCCCGTAAGCTGCGAGCAAATTGATAGAGAAAGCGGGGCCTTCTGGCCCCGTTTTTTTTGCGCCTGTTCCGGCGCGGTACAGATGTGGCGATTGCAAAGATCGCGCCTCGTCTCCTCCAGGCCAAGCTCGGTTCGAGCTTCTCTGAAGGGGGCGCATACTCCTGAGTGCGATGAGCCGACCTTCGATCCGAAAGAACGCGAGGTAGAGGATGATCGCCAACGCCGCGAACGCGAGCGCTCCGACATGCGAATTCGCGAATCACTTCCTGGCTAGGTGGCGGCAGGTTCCTCGCCCTCTTCCCGGACCTTACGCTTCTCGCTGAAGAACATGATGAGCAGCGAGCCTTCGAAGAGCAGCAGCAGCGGCACGGCCAGCAATAGCTGGGATCCCGGATCGGGCGGGGTCAGGATTGCCGCCGCGGCGAACACGCCGACGACCACGTAGCGGCGGGCCCCGGACAATTGCTTACGGGACACAATTCCTGCGCGGTTCAGCAGTAGCAACAGGATCGGCAGCAGGAAGCTGATCCCGAATGCCAGGATGAACTGCATGACGAGGTCGAGATAATCCCCAGCTGCGGGAAGTGCTTCCATCTGCACCCCGCCCGCTTCACCCTGGAAGCCGAGGAACCAGACGAAGGCTAGCGGCATCACCACGTAATAGGCCAGCGCCGCGCCGGCCGTGAACAGGATCGGGGTCGCGAGGAGGAAGGGCAGGAACGCCTTCTTCTCCCTGGCATAGAGGCCGGGCGCGACGAATGCCCAAAGCTGGTTGGCGATGATCGGGAAGCTGATGCAGAACGCTGCGAACAGGGCCACCTTCAGTTCGACGAAGAAGGCCTCGTACAGCTTGGTGTAGATCAGCCTGCCCTCGCCCGGCGGAAACGCTGCGTGCAGCGGTCGCACGAGGAAACCGTAGATGTCGTTGGCGAAATAGAGGCACACGCCGAAGGCGAGTATCAGCGCGATGACGCAGCGGACCAGCCGCCCGCGCAGTTCCACCAGGTGATCGAGCAGCGGAGCCTGCGTTTCGTCGATATCGCGAAGTCCCAGCGCCATTGCCCTCAATCCGCCTTGGGCTTGTCGAGCGGGAGCGCCGGCTGATCGGCCGCATTGTCGTCCGCGTCGGACTGGCTCGTCTCGGCCTTATCGGCCTTGGGCGCCGCGCGCGATTCGGCTGTCGGAAGCGCGCCCATCTCGCCTTCCGGCGTTTCGGCCATAATTTTGGCGTTCTTCTCTTTCCACTTGCGCTCCATTTCCTCCATCTCGGCCTCGCGCACCATGGCGTCGAAACCGGCCCGGAAATGGGCGGACGTGCGGCGGATCTTGCCGACCCAGCGGCCTGCCGTGCGCAGCGCGCCGGGCATGTCCTTGGGTCCGATCACGATAATCGCGACCACGATTATGAGCAGGAGCTCGGTAGCGCCGA
The DNA here is from genome assembly GCF_040717445.1 of Qipengyuania sp. JC766. Taxonomy (NCBI): domain Bacteria; kingdom Pseudomonadati; phylum Pseudomonadota; class Alphaproteobacteria; order Sphingomonadales; family Erythrobacteraceae; genus Qipengyuania; species Qipengyuania sp. JC766. Next base: position 1,332,804 of record NZ_JBFEFL010000001.1, read on the forward strand.
CGTCGAACATGGGCTGTCAGAGCCCCTTTTCGAAAAGATCAGGACTGACGATCGGCGGGGTTCGTCTCGTTCACCGTTTCGCCCGCGGGCTTGGCCGCATGGGACGGACCCTCGATCCGGGCAGCAGGCTGGCTATCCGGCTCGTCGTCTTCGGCGAGCCCCTTCTTGAAGCTTTTCACGCCCTTGCCGAGATCGCCGAGCATGCCGGAGATCTTGCCCCCGCCGAACAGGACGAGGACCAGAAGGGCCACGATAAGGATTTGCCAGACGCCGATACCACCCATGGGGAACTCTCAATTCTCGTGTTAAGCGACCGATATAGAGTGTTGCGCGGGCCAGTGCCACCCGCCTTTGCGATTCTAGTCCTCGCTGTCCGCTTCCGTACCGACACTATCGCTGTCTGCGGCCATCATGGCGTCGAACGCATTGTCCACCGGGTCCAGCAACCCGGTCGCCCGCAATTCCTCGATCCCAGGAAGATCCTTGCGACTCGAGAGGCCGAAATGCTGCAGGAACTCGGGCGTGATGGCATAGATCACGGGGCGGCCGGGCACTTCGCGCCGTCCGGCGATCCGGACCCAGCCCGCTTCCATCAGCACGTCCAGCGTACCCTTCGCTGTCTGCACCCCGCGGATCGATTCGATCTCCGCGCGGCTTACCGGCTCGTGATAGGCGATGATCGCCAGCACTTCCGTCGCCGCGCGGCTGAGGCTGCGCACCTGTTCGCGTTCCCGGCGCAGCAGGTGGGCCAGATCGGGCGCGGTCTGGAAATGCCATTTGCCGCCCCGCTCCACCAGGTGGATACCGCGGTCTTCATAATGCGAAACGAGGTCCTGCAGGATGGCGCGGATCGCCGATGCCGGGCTGTCGCCCAGATGGCTGGCGATGACGTCCGCGCTCAGCGGCTCCTCGGATGCGAACAGGGTGGCTTCGACCGCGCGCGCAAGGTCGTCTCGTTCCTCGCTCATGCGGTCACCCGTCGAAGGCGCATCGGGCCGAATGTCTCGTCCTGCGCGATTTCGGCCCGGCCCCGCCGCGCCAGTTCCAGCGCGGCCACGAAGCTCGATGCGAGGGCCGACTTGCGCAAGCGCGGCTCCGCATGGGGCGGCAGGAACTGTTCGAGCCTGATCCAGTCGAGCGTCACGCCGAGCATCGCGGACACCCGGTCGAGCGCGCTTTCCAGCGTCATCACGGGCCGCTCGCGCACAAGGTGCACGGCAGGCGCTGTGCGCGCCTTGACCTGGCCATACCCCTGCATCAGCGCATAGAGGTCGCAGGTCCACTTCGTCGTCCGGTCGGTCCGCAGCCCTTCGGGACTTCCGCGCAGGAACACGTCGCGCCCTATCCGGTCCCGCGCCATCAGCCGTGCCGCGGATTCCCGCATCGCACCGAGCCTCTGCAGCCGCAGTTGCAGCCGCAGCGCCAGTTCCTCGGGACTGGGATCCTCCTGCTCCTCGCGGGGAAGGAGCAATGCGGATTTCAGGTAGGCGAGCCAGGCCGCCATCACGAGGTAGTCCGCGGCCAGCTCCAGCTTCAGCGCTTCGGCCTCCTCGATATAGACCAGGTACTGGTCGACCAGTTCGAGGATGGAAATCTGGCGCAGATCGACCTTCTGGCGCCGCGCGAGGTCAAGGAGGAGGTCGAGCGGCCCCGCCCAGCCTTCCAGTTCGAGGTAGAGCTTGGCGTCCGTGCGCGCGCCCTCGTCCCGCTCGATCCAGGCGTCGTCCTCGCCGCCCGTCGAACCGGCGAAGAAGAGCCCGTCCTGCGTCACGCGGCCCGTTCCACCAGCGCGAGCAGGCTGTCGCGCTTCGCGAGCAAATCCTGCCGATCGCCGCCGGGATCGCCGGCGCCTGCGCCTTCCATGGCGCGGTCCCAGCGACGGCGCGTGGCGTCGGACATGGTCGGGTTGCGTTCGACGATCCCGGTCATGTCCTCCATCTTGCCCCAGCAATTGAGCGCGATGTCGCATCCGGCCGCCAGTGCCCGCTCGGACCGTTCCGGAATCGTCCCCTCGAGAGCCTGCATGTCGATATCGTCGGTCAGCAGCAGACCGTCGAAACCGATGCGCTTGCGGATGATCTCCTCGATGATCCAGGGCGACTGGGTGGCGGGGTTTTCGGCGTCCCACGCAGTGAAGCGGATGTGGGCGCTCATTCCTATCGGCGCGTCGGAAAGGGCACGGAACGGGGCGATGTCGGTCTCGAGTTCCTCGTCCGACGCATCGACCACCGGCATTTCCTTGTGGCTATCCGCGGTCGCGCGGCCATGGCCCGGCATGTGCTTGAGGCAACCCACGACGCCGGCGCCGGCCATCCCGTCCAGAACCGCGCGTCCCAGCGCGGCGACCTGCACCGGATCGTCTCCCAGCGACCGGTCGCCGATGACGTCGTCGGTTTCCGGGCGGCGCACGTCCAGCGGCGCGTGGAAATCGACCGTGATGCCGTGCGCCGCCAGTTCCAGGCCCATCGCGCGGGCATTCACCCGCGCTGCCTCGATCGCGCTGATAGGTGCCAGCTGGTACAGGCGGGCAAAGGCCTCGCCCGCGGGGTAACGATCCCATTCGGGCGGCTTCATCCGGACGACCCGCCCGCCTTCCTGGTCGATGGAAATGAAGGTCCTGTCCCGGCCATGGATCGCGCGCAGATCGTCGGTCAGGCGGCGCAGCTGCTCGCTGCCCTGGCAATTGCGCGCGAACAGGATATAGCCTGCGGGATCCGCATCGCGGAAGAAGGCGCGCTCGTCGTCGGACAGTTCCGGTCCGAGAATGCCGAATATGGCGGGTGTCATGGAACCGAAAATCGCAGCAGGGCGATGGTCAGGCAAGTCACCTGCGATCGCCCATGTGGACAATCGCGCGCGTCAGCCCTTCACCTGGCATTCGATCCCTTCGGACTTCAGCGCCGTACACAGGCGGTTCGCATCCGAATTGTCGCCCGCGACCGCCTGCAACCGGAACACGGTAGCACCGTCGACCGTCGCTTCCTCGACGCGATAGCGCCTGCCGCTCAACGTGTCGGATCGCCGGACGAGGGCTTCCCACGCCTCCACCGCTCGTTCCCGCCGGGAATAGGCGCCCAGCTGCACGCCGATGCCGCCCGAACCGGATGCCTCGCCCTCGGCGGCTTCGGGCCGCTGGCTCCCTTCGGCATCGATGGAGGGACGCGCGGAATTGCCTTCGGCCAGCCGGCCTTCGGTCGTCTTGCCTTCGCCGACGCCCGGAGCGACCTGTCCGCTGCCTTCGAATTCCTTGCCGCCCGCATCCTCGGGACGCGACTTCACCGGACCCTCGGGCGCCTCGATCGTGCTGCCGTCGGCCACCAGGTCAGGATCGGGTCCGCGGTTGGACAGCCACCAGACGGCGCCCAGGATCGCGGCCAGCGCGATGAGGCCGATCAGGACGAAGGCGATGACGCGCGCCGTGTCCGGACCGCTTTCCTCGTCATATTCGGAGGATTCGAGCCAGGGGAGGCTTTCGTCTTCGGTGTCGAATTCGAGTTCGGTCTCGCCGTCGGCATCGCCGTTCGCGTCGTCCCCGTCCCGAAGCGTTTCGTAGGACGTGAGGTATTCCTCGTCCCGATCGTCGCGCTCGTCCATTGCCCCTGTCACCCTACATCTCCTCGACGGCCTCGACCCCGAGTATGGCGAGACCATTGCGGATTACTTGCCCGATCTGCGCAGCCAGGAAAAGTCTGGCTTCGGTCAGCTCTTTGTCCTGTGCCACGATGACGCGTTTTTGCTCGTCCTCGTTGCCCAGGTGCCAGTAGGCGTGGAAGGCCGCCGCGAGATCGTAGAGGTAGAACGCGATGCGATGCGGTTCGCGGGCCCTGGCCGCGGACTCCACCACGCGCGGGAACTGCGCGGCCTGCGAAACCAGCGCGAGTTCGTCCCTGCCGAGCCGGTCGAGATGGTCGCCCGACGGCGCCATCGCTTCCGCGCCGGCCTTGCGCATGGTCGAACGGATGCGCGCGTGCGCGTATTGCACGTAGAAGACGGGGTTGTCCTTCGACGCCTCGACCACCTTGGCGAAGTCGAAATCCATCTGCGCTTCGGGCTTGCGGGTGAGCATCGTGAAGCGGACCACGTCCTTGCCCACTTCCTCCACCACTTCGGCCATGGTCACGAAATTGCCGGACCGCTTCGACATCTTGACCGGCTCGCCATCGCGAAGGAGCTGCACCATCTGGACCAGTTTCACGTCGAACGGAATGTCCCGCCCCGCCCCGCTCGTCAGCGCGGAGACGGCGGCGCGGATGCGCTTGACCGTCCCGGCATGGTCGGCACCCCAGATGTCGATCAGCGCATCCGCCTCTTCCGCCTTCTGGAAATGATAGGCGAGGTCCGCACCGAAATAGGTCCACTTGCCGTCGGACTTTTTTATCGGGCGATCCTGGTCGTCCCCGAACTTCGTAGACCGGAACAGCGGCAGTTCGACCGGCTCCCAGTCCTCCGGGGTCTTGCCCTTCGGCGCCTCCAGCATCCCGTCATAAACGAGGTCGTGGGCGCGCAGCCATTGCTCCGCCTTTTCCGGCTTCCCCGCCGTTTGGAGTGCCGCTTCGGATGCGAAGACATCGTGCGAGATGCCCAGCAGCGCGAGATCGTCCCGGATCAGATCCATCATGCGTTCGACCGCGAACGCCCGGAATATCTCCAGCCACTCGCTCTCGTCCGCGTCCCTGAACCGGTCGCCGAATTCCGACGCCGCGGCCTCGCCCACGGGTTTCAGGTATTCGCCGGGATAAAGTCCTTCGGGAATGGCGCCGATATCCTCGCCCAGCGCCTCACGATACCGCAGATGGGTCGAGCGGGCGAGCACGTCGACCTGGCCGCCCGCGTCGTTGACGTAATATTCGCGGATCACCTCGTGCCCGGCGAACTCCAGCAGGCTCGACAGCGCATCGCCGACGACCGCACCGCGGCAATGGCCCATGTGCATCGGGCCAGTCGGGTTGGCCGACACGTACTCGACATTGACGCGCGTCCCGCCGCCCATGGCGGAACGGCCGTACGTCTCGCCAAGGGACGCGATGGTCGCGAGTTCCGCCCGCCAGGCGTCGTCCACGAGCCGCAGGTTGATGAAGCCGGGACCGGCGATTTCCGCGCCTGCGATATCGACGTCGCGCGAGAGATGCTCGACGACCTTTTCGGCCAGTGCGCGCGGATTGGTCCGGGCTTGCTTCGCCAGGACCATCGCGGCGTTGGTCGCGAGATCGCCATGCGATGCCTCGCGTGGCGGCTCGACCGTCACGCCCGAACGCGATGCGTCGGGCGGCAGGGCGCCCTCGGCTTCGAGGGCATCGAGAACGGCATCGATCTTGGCCGCGAAACGCGCGTGAATCGTCTGTGTGTCTGACATGGCGGAGCGCCTAGACCAACGCTCCCGATTGTGGAAGCGCGTCGCCCTAGCGGGTGACGTTGTAGGCGAGCTGGTCCTCGCTCAGCTGGAACCCGATCAGCATCTCGAACGTCGCCTGCCGCACCGCTGCCCGAACATCGGGATCGGCGAGCGGATCGAGCGCTGCATCCGCATCCCCGGGACGCCGCCGACGGGTGATCCGCTCGCGGATTTCCTCCGGCAGGGTCGCGGCCGAACGGTCGACCCAGCTCGATGCCCGGCCCTGTCCGACGGCCCGGTCCTGCCCGTCGGCGAAGGTCACCGTGACCTGACCGACGCGCTTGGACTGCACCGCGGTCCCGCCCTGCAGGACTGTCACGAAATACGGGATCTGGACCGTGCGCGCACCGGCGGTGGTGTTGCGGCGCGCCAGCACGTCGAAGGTCGCCTCGGTATAGACCCGCTCGCCCGTCTCGCTGCAGGAATTGCGCAGGTTCGTCATGGTCGCCGTCACGTCGAGACTGGCGAGCGACGTGTCGCCGGGCCGGGAGAAGGTCGTGACGTCGCCCGTATACTGGGGAATGCCGACGGCGGGGCAGGAGGTGCGCACCGCGGCGACACCCACGCCCTGATCGACGACGAGCTCGCCTTCGCGCGAGCAGCCGGCAAGCGCCAGCACGGCGACGGAAACAGGCAAAATCGTGCGCATCGATGGCATAGAAACGGTATCCTTCGTCAGTCTTGTGGCGCAGCCCTAGCGAGACGCGCGCGCAAGCGCTAGATGGTGGGGCATGAACGCCCCCTTTCGCCAAGACGCCGCCAGCAATGACGGCAAGCCGCTGCTGACCCTCCTGATCGCCGCCCCGCGCGGCTTCTGCGCCGGCGTGGACCGCGCTATCGAGATCGTGGAAAAGGCGCTCGATCGGTACGGTGCGCCGGTCTATGTCCGGCACGAGATCGTCCACAACAAGTACGTGGTCGACGAATTGCGCGAAAAAGGCGCCATCTTCGTCGAGGAGCTGGACGAGGTGCCCGACGATGCGCCGGTCGTCTTCAGCGCGCATGGCGTGCCCAAGTCGGTCCCGGCGGAAGCCGAACGGCGCAAGCTGCTCTATGTCGATGCCACCTGCCCGCTGGTCAGCAAGGTTCACAGGCAGGCCGAACGGCAGCTGGAAAAGGGCCGCCACATCATCTTCATCGGCCATTCGGGCCATCCCGAAGTGATCGGCACGATGGGCCAGGTGCCAGACGGGACGATGACGCTGGTGGAACGGGTCGAGGACGTCGCCACGCTGGAATTCGATGACGATGCGGAGCTGTCCTACCTGACGCAGACGACCCTTTCCGTCGACGACACGGCCGAGATCGTCGCGGCGCTCGAGGAAAAATACCCGACCATCGCCGGACCCAAGGCGGAGGACATCTGCTACGCGACGTCGAACCGGCAGGCGGCGGTCAAGCAGGTGGCGCCCGGCAGTGATCTCGTGCTCGTGATCGGCGCGGAGAACTCTTCCAATTCGGTCCGCCTGGTCGAGGTCGCACGGCGCTGCGGCACCGACGCACGGCTTATCCAGCGCGCGAGCCAGATCGATCCCGCCTGGATCGAGGGCGTCGGCACGATCGGCCTGACCGCGGGGGCATCCGCGCCGGAAAAGCTGGTGCGCGAAGTCGTCGACAAGCTGGCGGAATGGCGCACAATCGAGGAACATACGATCCTCACCACCGAAGAAAAGATGGTCTTCAAGCTGCCCCGGCAACTGATGGACTGACGGCCCGCACGTGGCTGTCTACACCCACCTGTCGTCCGAAGACCTCGCGGAGCTCGTTTCCGCCTACAATGTCGGCGAACTGGTATCGGCCAAGGGCATCGCAGAAGGGGTCTCGAATTCCAACTGGATCGTCGAGACCAGCGAAGGCCGCTTCATCCTCACGATGTACGAGCGGCGGATCGACATCGGGAACCTGCCCTATTTCCTGGGCCTGCTCGACCACCTGTCGGCGAAGGGCTGCCCGGTACCGCGCACTATTCATGACAAATCGGGTGCCCTCTCGCGAGAGATCGACGGCAAGGCCGTCGCCCTCATCGAATTCCTTCCCGGCGTATCGCCCGATACCCCCTCGCCAGAACAGGCGCGCGCCGTTGGAACCCAACTGGCACGGCTGCACGAGGCAAGCCGCGACTTCGGTGGGCGACGGGCAAACCAGCTCGACATCGCGGCGACCGCCCGGACGCTGGTCCAGTGCGGAGAGGCTGGGCTCGCCCGGATAGACCCGTCCCTTCCCCGCATCATCGAGATCGCACGCGAGGTCGAAAGCGACTGGCCCGACGGGCTTCCGCGATCGACTTGCCACACCGACCTGTTCCCGGACAACGTCCTGATGCGCGGCGATCGCGTCACCGGGCTGATCGACTTCTATTTCGCTTGCGAAGAGGCGATGGCCTACGACTTGGCGGTGACCCACGCCGCCTGGAGTTTCGACCGCACGGGCACGCAATTTGACCCCCGGATCGGCGCCGCCATCGTCGAGGGGTACGAATCGGTCCGCCCTCTCGAAGCCGAGGAACGCCAACACCTGCCGCTCCTGGCGCAGGGGGCGGCGTTGCGGTTCGTGGCATCGCGGGCCGAGGACTGGCTGGAAACCGCGGACGACGCGCTGGTCCGGCGCAAGGATCCGATGGATTTCGCGCGGCGTCTTGAATTCTATCGCCGAAACGGCGCAGAAGCGTTCGCACGATGAAACGCGTGGAAATCTTCACCGACGGTGCCTGCAAGGGCAATCCGGGTCCGGGCGGCTGGGGCGCGCTCCTGCGGCTCGGCAAGCACGAGAAGGAACTGTCCGGCGGCGATCCGGACACGACCAACAATCGCATGGAACTGACCGCCGCGATCATGGGGCTGAATGCCCTTACCGAACCGTGCCAGGTCGATCTCCATTCGGACAGTAAGTACGTCCTCGACGGGATCACCAAGTGGGTCGAGGGCTGGAAGAAGCGCGGCTGGATCAATGCGAGCAAGAAGCCGGTCCGCAATGCCGACCTGTGGCATGAACTGATCGAAGCGGCCGAACGCCACCAGGTATCCTGGCACTGGGTCAAGGGTCACTCGGGCCACCCCGAGAACGAGCGCGTCGACCGGTTGGCAAGCGACGAGGCCGAACGCGCCGCTCTCTGACCGGGCTATTCGGCGGACTTGTCCACCACATCCGCATTCGGCCCGTTCTTGAGGACCGATTCGATCGCGTTCTTCGCGCCGGCCCTGGAACTGTAACCCTCCGTCCAGAAGATCGCTTCGCTGTTGTGCATGAAGTACGAGACGAACTCGCCCTTCTTGTTCTTCCGGATTTCGAAACGGTGCGCCATGGCCTGCTCCTGAGAAAGCGCGACCCGGTTAATCGTTTTACGCCCCTCGCGGATCAGCGCAAGCGATCGGGCGCGTTTGTCCGGCGGTCTATCCCGGCGGCGAGCGGCGACGGCGCGCGATCGAGCAGGTGGTCCGCCATCACGCTGGCGGCTGCCGGAGCGGTTTGTATGCCGTACCCGCCCTGGCCCGCGAACCATGCGAATGCCGCATTGTCCGGATCGCGCCCATATACGGGCAGGCGATCGGGCGCGAAGCTGCGAAGGCCGGCCCATTTGTGTTCCACGGCGCGGACCTTCCAGTCGACCACGCTTTCCAACCGGTCGATCGCGGTGGCGACGTCGATTTCCTCGGGCACGACATCGTGCGGCGTATCGGGCGTCTCGTCGTGCGGGCTGAGCCAGAGCTTGCCGCTCTCCGGCTTGAAGTAGAACCGCCCGGAAATATCGAGGCAGAGGGGAAGGTCGTCCGGCGGGCCGGGATCGGTGCGGAGTTGCGCGACCGTTCGGCGCAGCGGTCGGATACCGAGCGGCGCGACACCGGCAAGCTTGGCCAGATCGTCGGCCCATGCGCCGGCTGCGTTTACCAGCACCGCCGCCTCGTATGTCCCACCATCCGCCGTCGTCAGTTTCCATGATGCGCCGGGCGTGGCTTCTGTCAGTTCGGCACGGCAGACCAGTCGGGCCCCGCCGGAACGCATCTGAGACAGGTAATGCGCGTGGAGCCCTCCCACGTCGATGTCGGAACAGCCGGGCTGGTAGATGCCCCGGTCCCAGTCCGCGCGCAGGCCAGGGACGAGCCGGTCTAGCGCTTCGCGGCCGATCATCTCGAACTCGGCTCCCAGACCTTCGAACTGCCGCACGAAATCGTCGATTAGCGCCTGGTCTTCCGCGCGGGCGAGATAGACGGCGCCCCGGTGTTTCAGGAACCCGTTCGTGCGCAGCCAGGGACCGGATGCGCGGGTGAGCGGCAGTATGCCCGGCCCACCGTAACATTGCTCCCAGAACGCCGCGGAGCGACCCGTGGCGTGATATCCGGGTCGCTCCTCCATTTCGAGGACCAGCACGCTCGCCTCCGGCGCCAGTTCGGCCGCGAGGCTTGCCCCGGCCATGCCGGCACCGACAATCGCGAAATCGTAGATCATTCCGGCGGTGCGGTGCGATCCAGGAAGGCATCGATTGCCTCGATAGCACTGTCTCGGACGGGATCGGCTTCGCGCAGGATCTCGTGATGGGCTTCGTCACCGAACTCCAGCAGCTCGGCATCTGGTATGCGATGCGCCGCGACCCGTATGGCCGCCATGTCGACGAGCTTGTCGTTGCTCGTGCCAAACAGGAATACGGGCGTCCGGATGCCTTCCAGAACGCCGGGGCGGAAGAGGCTGCGCATGGATGCGAAGGCCCGTTCCACCCAGCCCCAGCTTCCCGGCCCCATGACGAGTTCCGGCCGCTCCGTGCGCCACCAGATCTCGTCTTCGTAGCGGTCGCGATCGTGGGTCAGGAGGTTCGCCCTGGCGGCCGGCATCTCGCCCGGCTTCTCGCTCCATTTCCAGGCCGGCCGGCGCGGATCGCCGATCCGCGTCATGAGGCGCGCCGCGCCGTGCAGGGCGAATGCCGGAATGGCGGACCCGTAAAAGGCGAGCATCGGCGCCGACAGCACCAGCGCATCGGGATCGACCCTGCCTTCGGCGAGCGCGCGCAGAACAAGATGACCGCCCATGGAATGCCCCATCAGCACGTACGGGCCGGGATTTCCGGCCTTCCACTCGTTCCAGAACGCGGCGAGGTCGTCGATCCAGTTTGCGAAGTCCTGCACGTGCCCGGTGGTCGGATCGGTTCCGAGCCGGCCGGAAGCACCCTGCCCCCGCCAGTCCGCGGCCGTGACCCGCCAGCCCTGCCGGTGCCAGTGGTCCAGCGCTTCGAGATACTTTTCGTAATGGTCGCCGCGTCCCGGCAGGAAGAGGACCGACCCGCGCGGGTTTTCCGCCGCACCGGGCCAGTCGATCCGACGGATCGCCTGCCCGTCCGGCAGCGTCCATCGCGCCTCGGTCGCTGCGTTCGGAATGGCGCGCCGGTCGAAGGCTTTCGGTTCGCGATCGGCTTGCGATGCTTGGCTAATACCGGCCTCCTGCGCGTGGTTACTATTTGGTAAGCCCTGTTCGCTAGCACGGCACCCAAGGGACTTTTCTGGGGGCTTCAATGCTGGGCGAATACATCCACTACGGATTGCTGATTGCGTTGGCAATTGCGCTGCTGGTCGCGGCGTTTACCGACATTCGCTCGCGCAAGATCGCCAACTGGCTGACCGGCGGCATCGCGCTCGCCGCACCGCTTTTCTGGATCACCAGCGGGCTGTCGCTCTGGCCGGACGTCGCAATGCAATTCGGCGTCGCGCTTGCCGCCTTCGCGGTACTGGCCGGGCTGTTCGCCATGGGCTGGATGGGCGGCGGCGACGTCAAGCTGCTGACCGCGCTGGCGCTGTGGGTCTCGCCGACCCTGTTCGTGCAGCTGCTGATCGTCATGGCGCTCCTGGGCGGCATCCTCACCATCGTCTTCGGATCCTGGCACATCGCCAGGCGGCAGAAGGACAAGATCGCCATTCCCTACGGGGTCGCGATCTCCGCCGCCGGGCTCTGGATCCTCAACGCGCATTACCTGCCCGACGCGGCCCAGGCCATCGGAGCGGGGTGAACCCGATTTTAACCATTCGCGCCGTAACAGGTGCAATCGCAAATGACCCCGGGGTTTTGGTGGGGTCGAAAAAGGGGGCTTGAAAAGCCATGGACCGGAAGAAGCTGATTCTGCTGATCGGCGCATTGATCATTGCCGTCGGTACCGCGCTGGCAGCGCGCAGCCTGTTCGCTGGAGCAGCAGCTCCCGAAGTCGAGGCGGCTCCGCCCGAACCGCAGGGACCGCGCGTCCTCGTGGCTCAGCGTGGCCTGCCGGTGGGCACCATCATCACAGCCGATGCGATCGGCTTCCAGATGTGGCCCGAGGAACTGGTGCAGGACGCCTACTTCCTCGACGGCGAGTCCGACATCTCCAAGCTCCTGGGCACGGTCGTTCGCAATCCGATCACGGCTGGCGAACCGGTGACGCAGGGCTCGCTCGTCGCGCCGGGCGACCGTGGCTTCCTCGCCGCGGCTCTCGGGCCGGGCATGCGGGCGATCACCGTTCCCGTGTCCGCCAAGACCGGCGTTGCCGGCTTCGTCTTCCCGGGTGACCGCGTCGACCTGATGCTGACCCAGTCGGTCCGCGAACGGAACGAGGAACTCAAGGCCACCGAGACGATCCTGCGCAATGTCCGCGTGCTGGCGACAGACCAGTCGACCACGCAGGAAATCGTCGATGGCAAGACCATCGTCCGCGCCTTCCGCACCGTGACCCTCGAAGTCACGCCGAAGATCGCGGAGAAGGTGTCCGTCGCCCAGACGATCGGCACGCTCAGCCTCTCGCTGCGCTCCATCGCCGACAATCAGGGCGAACTCGAAAAGGCCATCGCATCGGGCGACATCGAAGTGCCCGACAACGCGACGCCCGAAGAGGAAGAAGCCATCATCCGCGCGGCCATGTCGCGTCCGATCGACAAGGGCACGTCCTTCGTGACCGGCGGCGATGTCTCGCGTTTCCAGCGCAGCGGCCTCCCGCCCAAGCAGGCGGAACAGCCCAGCGCGCCGCAATATCCGAGCTACCAGCGTACCGTCACCCAGCCCGCGCAGAGCACGGCCGCCAATGCGGCGCCCGCCAAGCCTGCCGGTCCCGTGGTCCGTGTGACGCGTGGCAAGCAGACCACCGAAGTTCCGGTCGAGGGGCGCTGAGATGAGCATTCGTACCAATTTCACAGCGCCTGACGCCGCACGAAACACGAGGGGCACAACGATGAAACGTCGCCTGACTGCCAGCCTGCTTACGGCCGGCCTCGCACTGGCCCCGCTCTCCGGGGTCGCCACCGGCACCGCGAGTGCCCAGACCGTCCTCAGCCCGTCGCAGGAAATCGTCCTGTCGATCGGCCGCGGCGAGCTGGTCAACGTTCCGGGCAACATGGCGGACGTCTTCATTGCCAACGACGCGATCGCGGATGTCCAGGTCAAGTCGCAGCGCCAGCTCTACCTGTTCGGCAAGGCCGGCGGCGAGACCACGGTGTATGCCAGCAACGCCGCCGGCGACATCGTCTGGTCCGCCAATGTCCGCGTCGGATCGAATATCGGCAGCGTCGACCAGATGCTCGCCCTGGCGATGCCCGAAGCGAAGATCTCGGTCGCCACGATGGGCACGAACACCGTGCTCCTCACCGGAACGGTCGCCGCACCCGAAGATGCCGCCGAGGCCGAGCGCCTCGTCCAAGCCTTCGTCGGTGACGATGCCAACGTGATCAGCCGCCTCAAGATGGCGACGCCGCTGCAGGTCAACCTGCAGGTGCGCTTCGCAGAGGTCAGCCGCTCGCTGGTGCGCACAATCGGCGCGAACCTGCTCAGCGCCGACACGACCGGCGGCTTCCAGTTCGGCGTCACCACCGGTCGCGGCTTCGCGCCGCAATATTCGCCCGGCGGCGCAGTCGGCACCGGCGTGACCGAAGGATCGGATGGCACGACCGTCATCACCGGTACCGGATCGGGCTCCACCTTTGCCGGTCTCGGCCGCTTCCTTGGTCTCGACCTGGCGGGCGCGCTCGACCTGGCGGAGCAGGACGGTCTCGTGACCACCCTGTCGCAGCCCAACCTGACCGCGCTTTCGGGCGAGACCGCCAACTTCCTGGCGGGCGGCGAATTTCCGATCCCGATCAGCCAGGGTCTCGGCACCACGGCGGTCGAATATCGCAAGTTCGGCGTCAGCCTCGCCTACACGCCCACGGTCCTCGCCAATGGCCGCATTTCGCTGCGGGTCCGCCCGGAAGTTTCCGAGCTGTCCTCGCAGGGTGCCGTCTCGATCGAGGGCTTCCAGATCCCCGCCCTGACGGTCCGCCGCGCGGAAACGACGATCGAGCTCGGCTCCGGCCAGAGCTTCATGATCGCCGGCCTGATGAGCAACAGCGCGCAGAACACGATCGACAAGACGCCGGGCGCCGGCGACCTGCCGATCATCGGCAACCTGTTCCGCTCGACCAGCTTCCGCAAGGGCGAAACGGAACTGGTGATCGTGGTCACGCCGTACCTGGTGAAGCCGGTCAACGCGAACGACATCGCGCTGCCTACGGACGCCTATCGCAGCCCCAACGAACTGGCCCGCACTTTCGGGTTCCAGGACAATGCGGGCGTAACCGGCGGAAGCCGCCCGGTCCCGACTGTGCGTGATGCCGGCGACAACCAGCCGGATATCTCGCGCATCGAGAGCGACGACGTGCTGCCGGGCAATCGCCAGCCGCAACGCGCCAACAACGACAACGCCGCCGCCCCGAACGGGCGCCGGGCCGAGGCCGACGCGCGCCCCGGCTTCAGCATCAAGTGAGGAAGGTGACCACAATGTCCTTTGCACCGAAACGCGCACTGTCCGGAGCGGTCGCCGTCTCTCTCGGCTTGGCCCTCGCCTCGTGCGGCGGCATGCCCGACAACGCGTCGCTCTACAGCGTCCACCAGCCGGTGGTCGAACGGACGAACTTCACGCTCGACGTGCAGTCCGGACCGGGCGGCCTGACCGTTCCCGAACAGCAACGGCTCGACGCCTGGTTCGAGGCGATGGGCCTCGGCTACGGAGACCGCGTCTCGATCGATGATCCGGCAAACAGCGGCGCGACCCGCGATGCCGTCATGCGCCTCGCGGAACGCCGCGGCGTGATGGTGGCACAGGGCGCACCCGCCACGGTCGGCTATGTCGAGCCGGGACAGACGCGGATCGTTATTACGCGGTCCAGCGCCTACGTGCCCGGCTGCCCCGACTGGTCGGCCAAGTCGGACATGAACTACAACAACGCGACCTCGTCCAACTACGGATGCGCGACCAACACCAATCTCGCGGCCATGGTCGCGAACCCGCAGGACCTGATCGAAGGGCAGAGCGGAACCGGCACCACGGTCGTCAGCACTTCGAACAAGGCCATCGATACCTATCGCGAAACCGCGCCCACCGGCGCCGGCGGCCTGCAGGCCGAGAGCGCAACGGGAGACTGAGGACCATGAACGCACCCTGGAAACCCTCGGGATCGGGCAATCGCGATCCCTTCGCCGCCTTCATCTGCGACGAGGCCGCGCTTGACGTGCTGCGTCCGGTGGTCATCGAGATGGGCTGGGCGCCGGAGAAGTGCAACAAGGGCGGCCTTCGCAACGCCGTCCAGTCGCTCTCCGTCTCGGCCAGCCCGAACATCCTGATGGTCGACCTGTCGGAAAGCGGCGATCCGCTGAACGACATCAACGCGCTCGCCGAGGTGTGCGAGCCGGGCACGGTCGTGATCGCCATCGGGCAGGTCAACGACGTGCGCCTCTATCGCGACCTGATCGCGAGCGGCATCCACGACTACCTGCTGAAGCCGCTTTCCGGCGGACAGTTGCGCGATGCGCTGACGAATGCCCAGGCGGTGTTCGCCGCGCCGCGGTCTAACGATCCGGAAGCGATCAAGCGCCACGTCACCACGGCAGTGGTGGGCACGCGCGGCGGCGTCGGTGCATCCATGCTGGCAACGTCGCTGGCGTGGCTGTTCAGCGACGATCACAAGCTGCCGACCGCCCTCCTCGACCTCGACGTCCATTTCGGGACCGGTGCGCTCGCGCTCGACCTCGAACCGGGTCGCGGCCTGACGGATGCGATCGACAATCCGAGCCGCATCGACGGCCTGTTCATCGAACGCGCCATGATCCGGGCGAACGACAATTTGTCGATCCTGTCCGCAGAAGCGCCGATCAATTCGCCGCTGATGACGGACGGTGCCGCCTTCGTGCAGTTGGAGGAGGAATTCCGCCAGGCGTTCGAAATGACGGTCATCGACTTGCCGCGCAACATGCTGATCAACTTCCCGCACCTCCTGACCGAAGTGAACGTGGTCATCGTGGCGGTGGAAATGACGCTGGCATCGGCCCGCGACACGATCCGCATCCTGTCCTGGCTGAAGACCAACGCGCCGCATGCGGTTCCGATCGTCGTGGCCAACAAGGTCCAGGGCAATGTCGCGGAAATCAGCAAGGCCGATTTCGAAGCCTCGATCGAGCGCAAGATCGACTTCAGCGTGCCTTACGACATGAAGGCGGCCGCCAATGCCGCGAAGCTCGGCCAGACCTTCGTCGACGCCAACGGCGCCAGCAAGGCGACCGGCGTGATCAAGCAGCTGGCCAAGCGGATCTTCGGTGCTTCCGAAGAGGAAGCGAGCGAGGAAACGCCGGATAAGAAATCGCTCCTCGGCGGCTTCGACCTGAAATCGCTGCTCGCCAAGAAGGGCGAAGGCGCCCGGGCGACCGCACCGGTGGAATGACGCACGGGCACGGCCGCGAGGCCGTGCCGCGTCCGGACTGAATTCGAGTTGGGAAAGATCGGGACAGACACATGAACATTCTGCAGCTCTTGCTGATAGCAGGCGGGATCATGGCCCTGATCGTGGTCGGCTACCTGCTGGTGGCCGGTCCTTCCGCGGCCAAGGAAAGCCAGCGCCGCCTGCAGGCCGTGCGGTTCCGCCATTCGGAAAGCACGGACACCAAGGTCGAATCCCAGCTCAAGAAGGCGATCGCCGCGCGCAAGCCCAAGGCTTACAAGGTCGCAGGGTCGGGTTCGCGGGTGCAGGCCCTCGAAGGGCGGCTGGAACGGACCGGCAAGGGCTGGTCCGTCACCCAGTACCTCTATACCACGCTCGGCCTCGTCATCGGGATCGCGCTCCTGATCTACCTGCGCACGGGGGCTGCCCTCCTCGCGCTCGGCGTCGGCGTGATCGTCGGCGCGGGCCTGCCGCACATGGTCGTGGGCTATTTCATGAAGCGGCGGACCGCGCAGTTCAACGCCAAGTTCCCGGATGCCATCGAGCTGCTGGTGCGCGGCCTGCGCTCCGGCCTGCCGGTGACCGAAACGCTCGGCGTCGTGGCGCAGGAAGTGCCCGGGCCGGTCGGCTTCGAGTTCAAGGGCATCGTGGAGCGCATCAAGATCGGCAAGACCATGGAGGAATCCCTCCAGGACGCCGCCGATAAGATCGGCATCCCGGAATTCAACTTCTTCTGCATCACGCTGGCCATCCAGCGCGAAACCGGGGGCAACCTGGCTGAAACGCTGTCCAACCTTGCCGACGTGCTGCGCAAGCGCAGCCAGATGAAGCTCAAGATCAAGGCGATGAGCTCGGAATCCAAGGCATCGGCCTACATCGTGGGTGCCCTGCCCTTCATCGTGTTCATCATGATCTACATGATCAATCCGACCTATATCGACGATTTCTGGCAGGACGAGCGCCTCATCGTGACCGGCATGGGCGGGATGGTCTGGATGAGCCTGGGCGCCTTCATCATGGCCAAGATGGTCAGCTTCGAGATCTGACGGGGAACCAGAGACATGCTCAATCAGACTTCTGGCCCCACTCTTCTGGGATACGACGTCGTCCTCGTCGGGACGATCCTTGCCGGCGTTGCCGCGCTGGCGGTGGTCATGGCGATCTACGCCGCCATCACGATCAAGGACCCCATGGCCAAGCGCGTCAAGGCGCTGGCGGAGCGGCGCGACGAACTGAAAGCCGGCATCGTCAAGTCGACCGCCAAGAAACGGCAGAGCCTGGTCCGCAAGACCGAAGGCACGGAGAAGATCAAGGACCGCCTGCAGGGCATGAAGGTCCTCCAGCAGAGCCAGCTGGAAGTCATCCAGCAGAAGCTCGCATGGGCCGGTTACCGCAACAAGGAACTGGCGGTCTACATCATCGGCCTGCGCATGATCCTGCCGGTCGTTCTGGGTATCGTGGCCTTCCTGCTGTTCTACGTCATGGGCGTCATGGAACTCAGCCCGTTCATGCGCGTGCTGGCGCTGGGAGCGTTCGTCTTCGCCGGTTACAAGGGACCCGAAATCTTCCTATCTAACAAGGCGGGCAAACGGACCAATGCGATCCGCAAGGGCCTTCCCGACGCGCTCGACCTGCTGGTCATCTGCGCGGAGGCCGGCCTTACCGTCGACGCGGCCTTCAACCGCGTTGCGAAGGAACTGGGGCGGGCCTATCCCGAGCTGGGCGAGGAATTCACCCTCACCGCGATCGAGCTGTCCTTCCTGTCGGAGCGCCGCAAGGCCTTCAACAACCTCGCCTATCGCGTGAACCTGGAATCGGTGAAGGGCGTGGTCACGACCATGGTCCAGACCGAACGCTACGGTACGCCGCTCGCCTCCGCGCTGCGCGTGCTGTCGGCCGAATTCCGCAACGAGCGCATGATGCGGGCCGAGGAAAAGGCCGCTCGTCTGCCCGCGATCATGACCATTCCGCTGATCATGTTCATCCTGCCGGTGCTGTTCATCGTCATTCTCGGCCCCGCGGCCTGTTCGATCAACGACGCGTTCTCGACCGGTCCCGCCGCGCAGCCCAGCTGACGCTACAGACGGGTTCGCTTACGGCCCCGAAGTCCTGCTCCTCAGGCTTCGGGGCCGACCTGCGTCGCGCGCTGGCGGATGTGGTCCAGCAGGTGTCGCAAGGTCTTCTCCTCGCCCGGCGCCATTTCCGCCAGCAGCGCTTCCTCGATTCCGCGCGCCATCGGCACGATCCGCGCGTGCATGTCCTGACCCGCCTCGCTCAGCTCCAGATGGTGCGAACGTCCGTCCCGCTCGTGCGGAAGGCGACGCGCCAGGCCCCGCTCTTCCAGCACCTTGCAGGCGCGGTTGACCGCCACCTTGTCCATCAGCGTGCGCTGCGCGATCTCGCGCTGGGTCAGGGGCCCCGCATCGCCGAGCATCGCCATGGATCGCCATTCGGTGACCTTCAGGCCGAACTCGCGGAAATAGAGCTCCGCGATCCGGTTGCTGACCGCGTTGGACGCGATCGACAGCTGGTAGGGCAGGAAGTTGGCGAGGTCGAAATCGGTAGACATGCGACGATTCAGTAGGGGACCGGGTGCGCTTGGCAAGTTTCAGCGATAGTCCGGTTCCTCCCACCAGGGGTAGAAGTCCGGCATGTCGGCGCTGACCGTGTCGGGATAATCGGGCGGCCGCTTCTCCAGGAAGCTGCGCACGCCTTCCTTCGAATCCGCGCTTTTCCCGAGCCGGTAGATCGACCGGCTGTCGATCCGGTGCGCCATCATCGGATGCTCCGTGGGCGAGAGCCGCCACAGCATCGCGCGGGTCATAGCGACCGACACGGCCGACGTGTTGTCCGCAATCTCGCGCGCCAGCGCGACCGCTGCGTCCATCAGTTCGTCCTGCGGATGGACCGACCGCACGAGGCCCGCATCGAGCGCTTCTTTCGCACCGAATATGCGCCCCGTCATGCACCATTCCAGCGCGGTCTGCATGCCCACCAGCCGCGGCAGGAACCAGCTGGAGCACGCCTCCGGCGTTATCCCGCGCCGCGCGAACACGAAGCCGAAGCGCGCATTCTCGCTCGCCAGCCGCATGTCGAACGGCAGCTGCATGGTCGCGCCCACGCCCACCGCGACCCCGTTGCACGCCCCGATGAGCGGCTTCTTCGAGTTGAACAGCCGCAACACCAGACGGCCGCCCCCGTCGCGCACGATCTCGTCCGAGAGGTCGTCCACCTCCTTGTGCCGGGCGAACACGTTGCCGTCCTCCCCCTCCGGCGTCAGGTCGGCCCCGGCGCAGAAGGCCCGGTCCCCGTGGCCCGTCACGATCACCGCGCGTACCGTGTCGTCCGCATCGGTGATGTCGAGCGCATCGATGAATTCCTGCATCATCACCCGGGTGAAGGCGTTCATCTTTTCCGGCCGGTGCAGGGTCACGGTGGCGATATTGTCCGCGATGTCGACCCTGATCTGGGTGAAGTCGGTCATGCTGGCATTTCCTTGCGGATTTCGGTCCCGATCCGGAGCCATGGACCGCCTGGACCACTGTCCAGGGGCAAAAAAGTCGCCCCGCCCGCGAGCTCTGCAGAAGGGCTCGGGACGGGGCGATCCGGTGTTCTCATCGGGGGCATGCTAGCCACCCGGTCGCGTGTAGGACAGAGCCGTTTTCGCTCAGCGCGGCGCCATCCTGATCGCGCCGTCGAGGCGCACGTCCTCGCCGTTGAAATAGCCGCATTCGATCATCGTCATGGCGAGGCGGGCATATTCCTCCGGGTTGCCGAGCCGCTTGGGGAACGGGACGCTGGCGGCCAGCGCATCCTTCACCTGCGGGGGCGCAGCATTCATCAGCGGCGTGTTGAAGATGCCGGGCAGGATGGTGTTCACGCGGATGCCCTCGTTCATCAGGTCGCGCGCGATCGGCAGCGTCATGCCGATGACCCCGCCCTTGGACGCCGAATAGGCCGCCTGGCCGATCTGGCCGTCCTCGCCCGCCACGCTGGCGGTGTTGACGATCGCGCCGCGATCCCCGTCGTCCGACAACGGGTCCAGCGTCATCATGCCCGCCGCCGACTTGGCGATGCAGCGGAACGTGCCGACGAGGTTGACCTGGATCACGAAATCGAAGGCCGACAGCGGGAAATGGCTGATCTCGCCCGACTGCTTGTCGCGCTTGGCGGTCTTGATCGCGTTGCCGATGCCGGCGCAGTTGACCAGGATGCGCTCTTGCCCGTGAGCTTCGCGCGCCCTGGCGAAACCGGCATCCACATCCTCGTCGCTGGTGACATTCACCTTGCAGAAGATGCCGCCGATATCCTTCGCGACCGCCTCGCCCTTCTCCGCGTTCATGTCGAAAATGGCGACTTTCGCGCCGTTTGCCGCGATGGCGCGCGCGGTCGCTTCGCCGAGGCCCGATGCGCCGCCGGTGACGACGGCGGGAGTGTTGCTGCTGACTTCCATGGAAATTGTCCTCTCGTTTTCGTGAGTGTCACTACCCGGCCGATGCCGGGCGTCGGTCCTAAAGCGCCTCGACGATGGTGACGTTGGCGACCCCGCCGCCTTCGCACATCGTCTGCAGGCCGTATTTCTTGCCGCGGGCGCGCAGCGCGTTGACCAGCGTCGCCATCAGCTTGGTACCGCTGGCCCCCAGCGGGTGGCCCAGCGCGATCGCCCCGCCATTGACGTTCAGGCGATCCGGATCGGCGCCGGTGTGCTTCAGCCACGCGAGCGGCACCGGCGCGAAGGCCTCGTTCACCTCGTAAAGGTCGATGTCCGCGATGGTAAGCCCGGCCCGCTCCAGCGCGCGGTCGGTGGCGAACAGCGGCTCTTCCAGCATGATGACCGGATCACCCGCAGTCACGGTCAGGTTGTGGATCCGCGCCATGGGCGTCAGGCCCTGCGCCTTCAGCGTATCCTCGTTCACGATCAGCACCGCGCTGGCCCCGTCGCAGATCTGGCTGGCGGTGGCGGCCGTGATCCGGCCGTCCTCCGACAGTTTCTTGACCGAGGCGATACTTTCGAGGCTCGCATCGAAGCGTATGCCCTCGTCCACCGTGTGCATCGCCTCGCCTTCCGGCGTCTCGATGCGAATGGGCACGATCTCGTTCTCGAACGCGCCGGCCTCGGTGGCGCGCGCGGCCTTCCGGTGGCTTTCCAGCGCGAACCGGTCGAGCGCGTCCTTGTCGAAGCCGTGCTTCTGCGCGATCATCTCGGCGCCCATGAACTGGCTCCACTGGATGCCGGGATATTTCTCTTCGAGACCCGGCGACTTGTAGTTGCCCATCCCCTCTTTCATGTGGAGCATCGCGGTCGAACCCATCGGCACGCGGGTCATGCTTTCGACACCGCTGGCGATCACCGCGTCCTGCGTCCCGCTCATCACCGCCTGCGCGGCGAACTGGATGGCCTGCTGGCTGGAGCCGCACTGCCGGTCGATAGTCACGGCAGGGGTCTTCTCGCCCAGCGTCTTCGTGGCGAGCACGGCGTTGCGCCCCACCTGCATCGCCTGTTCACCGCCCTGGCTGACGCAGCCCATGATCACGTCGTCGATCGTCGCCGGATCGACGCCGCTGCGCTCCACCAGCGCATCCAGCGTGCGCGCCGCCAGGTCCACCGGATGCACCCCCGCAAGCCGCCCCCCGCGCTTGCCCCCGGCAGTCCGTACGGCATCGACGATATAGGCTGTGGTCACGCGATCTCTCCCGATGGTTTCACTTTGCAACCCGGTTAGCACGCGAAGGAAGCGGGTCAAGAATGGGTGGGGGACAAGATCCGTCGATTTAAAATCTGGAATTCCGCGTTCCGTCGCATGGAACCGATCACATCTCGCCCGCTGCTGAAACACTGTTGCAACAAAAGCACTACGTTGCGCGAAATGTGACAAAACCGACGCTTTCAATTGCGGACGGGACCTATCCTGAAGCATTCGGCATCCAGCAAATGGAGAAACGGGCCGGGGGTCCGCCGATTTGCGTGCCAACCGAATTTGCGTCGGCGTCCGTCGGCGCTTCGAAAGGGACTATGAACATGAGAAATATTAAGCTCCTGAAGGCCGGCACCGCCCCGATTGCCGTCAGCCTCGCGCTTTTCGCAGCGCCTGTGCTGGCTCAATCGGTGGACGACGACCAGCCTGAGGAAACCGTGCAGCCGGGTGAGCCGGCCACCGGAACGATCATCGTTACCGGTACGCGCATCGCCTCGCCGACCGTCGAGTCGCCCGCGCCGCTGCAGATTGTCGACGATCAGGCGATTGACGACGCCGGTGTAACGAACATCCAGGAACTGCTCCTGGAAAATCCGGTTTTCGGTACGCCGGCCCTGAGCCGTACGAACTCCGCCTTCCTGACATCCGGCACCGGTGTCGCGACCGTTGACCTTCGCGACCTTGGCTCCGACCGCACTCTCGTTCTGATTGACGGTCGCCGTGTCGTTGCCAGCCTCGCCGGTTCCTCGACCGTCGACCTGAACGTAATCCCCACGCAGTTCGTCGAGCGCATCGACATTCTGACCGGTGGTGCTTCCGCGCTTTACGGCTCGGACGCTATCGCGGGCGTTGTGAACTTCGTTTACAAGACTGACTTCGAGGGCATCGAAGCGAACGCGCAGTATGGCATCACCGAGCAGGGCGACGAAGCGCGCTACCAGGCGAACGTCACCGCGGGTGCGAATACCTCCGACGGTCGCGGCAACATCATGCTGCACCTTGGTTATTCCAACGAGGAAGGCTTGCTCTCGCGTCAGCGTGCGAACACGCGCGTCGACGATGGTGACCGTGCAGCTTTCGTGACCGGCGATCTCGCAGATTTCGGCATCAGCGACGCACCGTTCTTCTCGAGCTTCCCGCCGCAGGGCCGCTTCATCGTCGGCGACCGGGATCCGGCCACCGCAGGCAACCAGCCCTACACCTTCACCTATTCCCCGTCGGGCAACCTTCAGGGATGCTACGCAGGTAACACGACGACCTGCACCATTCCCGCCGGCGCTGGCGGTGGCACGGGCGTGGGCCCGAACGGTTTCAACCGTCAGAACTTCCGTACGCTGGCGGTTCCTGTCGAGCGCTACCTGTTCGCTGCACGCGGCAACTACGAAGTTTCGGACGATGTCGAAGCCTACTTCGAAGGTACGTTCAATCGCACTACTTCGTCGCGTATCATCGAGCCGTTCCCGCTCGAATCCGGCGGCGCCAACGGCGTGTTCCCGTCGGGCGGCGGCTTCAATGTCGAGAACTACCTGCCCGGTACGAACACCGTGGTCGCCAACCCGCTGATCCCGGCGGAAATCCTGGCGCTTGCGACCGACACGAATGGTGATGGGCTTCGCGACATTGGCTTCGCTCGTCGTCTGTCCGAATTCGGTCCGCGTAGCGGCAGCACTGCTCGCGATTTCTATCGCTTCGTAGTTGGTCTCAAGGGAGACTTCCTTGATAACCGCTTCCAGTGGGACGTGAATTACAACTACGGCGAAGTGTCCGAAAACCAGGTCTCCAGCGGCCAGGTGAACGTCGTCAATTTCCGGAATGCCCTCGCGGTGCGTTCCGAAGTTGGTGATGAAAACGGTAACGGCATCGCCGGCGAAGCGATCTGTATCGACGCAGAAGCGCGCGCCAACGGCTGTGTTCCCGCGAACATCTTCGGCTTTAATAGCCTGTCGCAGGATGCAGTTAACTACATTCAGGCACAGGGCACGTTCCAGACCGGCATTCGCCAGAATGTCGTTCAGGGTATCGTTTCCGGCTCGCTGTTCGATCTTCCGGCCGGACCGGTCGGTATTGCCATCGGCGGCGAATACCGGAAGGAAAGCTCCTTCGAAGACAACGACGCTCTTACTAACCAAGGTCTGAACGCCGGTAACGTCCTGCCCGACACGAGCGGTAGTTTCGACGTCAAGGAAGCGTTCGCCGAAATCAAGATCCCGATCCTGGCCGATACGCCGGGCTTCGAGCTTCTTGAAATCGGTGGCGCGATCCGTCTCGCCGACTACTCGACCGTCGGCAGCGTCACGAGCTACAACGGAACCGTCACCTGGCAGCCGTTCTTGCCGCTTCGTCTGCGTGGAACCTACTCGAAGTCGGTCCGCGCTCCGAACGTCGGTGAACTGTTCTCCGGCCTTTCGCAGACCTTCCCCTCGGGGCTGGTTGACCCCTGCGTGGGCATCGGTGCAACCGGCGGTGGAGCAGTTGGCGACAACTGCCGTGCCGATCCGGGCGTAGCCGCCAACATTGCTGCCAATGGTGTGTTCACCCTTAACCAGGCAGACCTCCAGGGCATCAGCGGTTTCAATGGCGGTAACCCGAACCTCGAGGAAGAAGAGGCCGAGTCCTACACCGCCGGCGCGGTGTTCGATGCCCGGTCGCTGGGCCTCGGCAACCTGACGCTGACCGCGGACTACTACAACATCCGCATCGACAACGTCATTGCCGCGTTCCCGCGTCAGTTCAGTCTCGATCAGTGCTATGGTCAGGGCAACCAGACCTTCTGCGACCTCATCACTCGTCGTGGCGACGCGACGGCGGTGAACAGCGCCGGTTCGATCGATCTGATCAACGCTCTGGCAGTCAACGCAGCGATCCTCGAGACCGAAGGTCTCGACGTCGTGCTCGCCTACAACACGCCGCTGGGCCTCACCACCAATGACCGTATCACCGGTCGCGTGGCCTACACCCACGTGTTCAAGAACGATTACACGCCTCTGGAAGGCGAAGATATCGATCCTGCAGCGGGTGAAATCGGTACTGCCAAGGACCGCTTCACTGCCAATATCGGTTACGGCACGGACGATTTCCGTCTGAGCTTCACCGGTACGTACATCGGTGAATCCTTCGAAGATCAGGGCTTCTGCGCTGCCTTCGGTGCAGAGCCGGAATGCGTTGGCGTCGACGCCGAATTCTACCTCGATACGCAGCTGAGCTTCTATGCTTCTGAAGAGCTTGAGGTGTATTTCGGTGCTGACAACGTTCTGGACAACGACGCTCCGAACCTCCTGAGCGGCACGACGTTCAACGTGACCGGATCCGACACGGCCGCCGACGTGTACGACATCTTCGGACGTCGCTACTACGCCGGCGTTCGCATGCGCTTCTGATTGCGTGTACCAACAAAGAAGGGGCGGCCCAACGGCCGCCCCTTTTTTATGTCCTGCGGGAAAATGCTCGGACGTCAAGAATCTTGCCTGATTATCTGAGGCGCTTCACTCGCGCTGCCCGACCGGAACCGACCGTCGCGAAGTAACTACCGAGCGCGCCGCGCTTTATTATAACGGTCGCTCCTTCGCGCATGCCTCCGAGATAGGTGTTATCGGTCTGTTCCCAAACCGCCCCATCCGGCAATGTGAAGACGAAGCCTCGGCGAGCTTCGCGAAAAGATGCGATCGTCGACGTGATCTCTTTCAGTTCCTGAGTCTCTTCGGATTTCTCATCGGCTTCGTCGAAAAGCTTGATCCGAGGAACCGCCAAACCGAACAGTCCTTGTTGAGCTTCGCGAACGTCCTTCCTCGTCACGACGACGAGCTCCTTCGCCTGCTGCGCAGATTGAAGCGCCGAGACTGCGGCGTCGTAGCAAACCAGACGCTGCTCATCGTCTGTGATTGTGCGACAATCGACAATCGACGTCAGGGCATCTGACGATTTGGCTTCTGCCGTTTCCTGTGCATTTGCCAGGCCGGAAGAGGCGGCAACCAAAATGGCGCCCAGTCCAAATAATCCACGCTTCAATGCATCTCTCCAATATAGCTGACAGGCATGGCATACCGTAACGTGACCGACGGGCAAAGAAGTACGTCTGGCAAGACGATCACCCGGACGCGCTTTCGAAGGTTCGAGTGATCTCTACATCCTTCAAACAGCTGACGCTCACCGGTCGGACGCCGAACTTACCCCGAGGTTTGACCACCCGGAAGAAACGCCTCGCACTGTGTCTGATGCCTCGGTGTTGCCCTTGAGACACAGCAGCGCACCAATTCGTTTCCGATGTGACGATCGCATTGCGATTTGTACCGGCATTGCGGAACACTGTAGCAAATCACTCCAGCTGGCTCGCAAACGGCTGATTCGTGTGATTTTGCAATCTGTTGTGCCAGCATGGCTGGCTTTCCTGGGGGACTGACAACTCATGAGATACACTTTTCCAACCAAGCAGCGTCTGTTTGCCGGCGCGGGCGTTCTTGCCCTCTCGCTCGGTGCTTTTGCTGCTCCGGCCCACGCGCAGGTCGAGGATGAAGATACTCTTCCCGACTGTGTGGATGCGAACAATGACGGTGAGTGCGACACGGCCGAAACTCCCGGCGATGCGCCCCTGATCATCGTTTCCGGTACGCGTATCGCGCGTCCGAATCTCGACTCGCCTGTTCCGGTCACCTCGGTCGAGGCAGGCGAACTGCTCGACGACGGCGCGATTTCGCTCGGCGATGCCCTGAACGACCTGCCTTCGCTTCGTTCGACATTCAACACGTCGAACTCCCAGCGCTTCATCGGTACGACCGGTCTCAACTTCCTCGACCTTCGTGGTCTCGGCACCACCCGCACGCTGACGCTGGTGAACGGCCGTCGTCACATCACGTCGAGTGCCGGCGATTTCCAGGTCGACATCAACACGATCCCGTTCGAGCTGCTCGAGCGCGTTGATGTCGTTACGGGCGGTTCTTCTGCCGTTTACGGGTCCGACGCTATTGCCGGTGTGGTCAACTTCATCCTCAAGCGCGACTACGAAGGTTTCGAGCTTAACGGCCAGGGTGGTATTTCCGAACGTGGCGACAACGGCCGGTATTCGGTCAGCGCCGCATTCGGCAAGAACTTCGCCGATGGCCGTGGCAACATCGCCGTCGTCGGCGAATACAGCAAAATCGAGAGCGTTCTGAATTCCCAGCGTCCCGACATTTCGGGTTTCGGCATCGGGTTCACGAGCTTCGTCACCGTCGATTCCGACACCGAACTGAGCAATTCCGACGGCAATCCCGACCAGATACTGATCGGGGGTCAGCGTCTCGACTTCCTTTCCGAGGGCGGTACGGTCGGTACCTTCTGCCAGGGCGACCCGCTCATCCAGCCGATCGCCTGTACTGCAGACGGCGCGGCCGCCCGCATTCGCTTCGACCAGAACGGGCGTCTCTTCCGTGAGGAAAACGACGTGCTTTCCAACGGCAATGCCGTGGGCGGTACCGGTTCCGTCCTCTCCGACGGAACACTCATCCCGGACATCGAGCGCTACAACCTCAACGTTCTGGCACGCTTCGATATCAGCGACGCTTTCCGTCCCTACGCCGAAGCCAAGTATGCCCGGATCGAAGCGCTCGGTCAGGGTACTCCGACCTTCTTCAACAGCTTCTGTAACGGTCTGACCGGTGCATCGGGCTTGAATCCGGCGTGCTTTACCAACCTGAATTCGTCGCCGATCTTTATCCGGTTCGACAACGCATTCCTTAATCCGGCAGACGTTCCGACGCTCATCGACATTCAGGACAACCTGCTGGCGGCCTTCGGAATTGGACCGGGCAATTCGCAGGGCTTCACCCTTAACCGCAACAATACTGACTTCGGGACTCGTAACGATCAGATCACGCGCGAAACCTACCGCTTCGTGGCGGGTGTCGAAGGTGATATCGCAGCGAACACGCGCTACGATGTTTCTTTCAACTATGGCCGGTTCACGAGCAATCTTCGTGCGCAGAACCAGATCATCTATCAAAACGTCCGCAACGCGGTCGATGCTGTAGCGGGCCCCAACGGCCCCGTCTGCCGCATCAATGTAGATGCGAATCCGAACAACGATGACGCAGCATGTGTGCCGCTCAACATCTTCGGCTTCGGGGCGCCGAGCCAAGAGGCGCTTGACTATGTGCTGGTGGACTCGACGCTCGACGACAAGGCGGAGCAGTACAACGCGCTCGCGTATATCAGCAGCGACAGTTCGTCCTTCTTCGAACTGCCCGGTGGTCCGGTTTCGGTGGTCATCGGCACGGAATGGCGTCGTGAGACGGCATTCTCCGAGCCCGATGCGCTTTCGGCGAGTGGTGCGACCTTCTTCAACGCCTTTGACGTGTTCGATCCGCCGGCGCTGGAAGTCTTCGAATTCTTCGGCGAACTCGAGGTGCCGATTCTCGCCAATGTTCCTGGCTTCGAAGAACTGACCCTGTCGGGTGCAGCTCGCTATTCGGACTACAATTCGGGTGCGGGTGAAACCGGCGGCGTCTGGGCCTATAACGGCAACCTGATCTGGTCGCCGATCCAGGACCTGCGCCTTCGTGCGAACTACTCGCGCGCAGTTCGTTCGCCGACGTTGAGCGATCTCTTCTCGCCGTCGACGGAGAACTTCCTGTTCCTCACCGATCCGTGTGAAGAGGTGAACATCAACAACGGTACCTCGACGCGTGAGCAGAACTGTCGTGCGGATGGGGTTCCGGCAGGTTACGATGATCCCGTGACCGGCAACCGTTCGGTGAATCAGGGCGGCAACCCGTTCCTCGAAGCCGAAGTTTCGGACAGCTGGACCATCGGCGCGATTTTCGAACCGCGCTTCCTGCCCGGGTTCACGGCATCGGTGGATTACTACAACATCGAAGTCGAAAGCGTCATCGCGAACATCAGCGCGAACCAGATCCTTGCGAACTGTTACGATGCGCCGTCACTGGACAACAATTTCTGTCCGCTGATCGCCGATCGTGAAGCTGATGGCTCGCTGCCTCTGACCGGAGCGCTCAACATCGCGCCGATCAACTATGCGAACCTGACCGCGGAAGGTATCGATTTCGACCTTCGTTACGTGAAGACTTTCGACAATGACGATCGCCTGAGCTTCCGTGTCATCGCCACGCACGTGCTCGACCGGACCAACTTCCTCGATGTCGATAACCCCGACCTGCCGAACCGCGTGAAGGGTGAACTGGGTGACCCCGAATGGGCATTCAATTTCAACGCTTCTTACACCCGCGGACCGGTCACCCTGTCTTACGGCATGCGCTGGATTGACAAGCAGTTCATCGGCGCAGCGGAAAACTACGTTCCGTACGTGACCGAATGTGTCGACGATGGAACCGGGGCGGGCGTCATTCCGCAGACGGACACGTCTTGCACGATCGGTGAGCTGGTGACGGCGCCTCCGGCGAACCCCGATCTCACGGCGGAAGTGAACTATCCCATTCGTGCGTATCACGACATTCGCCTGGACTTCCGTGTGAATGACCGGTTCAACTTCTATACCGGTGTTGACAACCTGACCGACAAGCTTCCGCCATTCGCGCTCACCGGCGCGGGTGCTGGCTCGGGTATCTTCAGCAACACCGGGCGCTTCTTCTTTGCCGGCTTCAATGCCGAATTCTAAGACGAGCTAAGACCTGAATGAAAAGGGCCCCGGGAAACCGGGGCCCTTTTTTGTTCGGCTTGCTGAGCGAAGTTACTCGACCTGCATCTTGAGTTCCCCGTCGCCCTCGTCGATCCGGACCGTGCTGCCGTCCGGGACGGAACCCTGGAGCAGCATTTCGGCGAGCGGGTCCTGGAGGTAGCGCTGGACCGCGCGCTTGAGCGGACGGGCGCCGTAGACGGGGTCGTAACCTACCCGGCCCAGCCAGCGCAGCGCGGCGTCCGACAGGTCGAGCGTGATCTTGCGGTCCTTCAGCAGCTTCTGCACCCGGCCGACCTGGATCTCCACGATCGGCGCCATGTGTTCCATCGCGAGGCGGTGGAACAGGATGATCTCGTCCAGCCGGTTCAGGAATTCCGGGCGGAAGTGGCTGCGAACCACGTCCATCACCTGGGGCTCGACATCCTCGACCGACTGATCGTCCGTCATCTGGCTGAGATACTGGCTGCCCAGGTTGCTGGTTAGGATGATCAGCGTGTTGCTGAAATCCACCACCCTGCCCTGCCCATCGGTCAGGCGCCCGTCGTCGAGCACCTGCAGCAGGACGTTGAACACGTCGGCGTGGGCCTTCTCGACCTCGTCGAACAGCACGACCTGGTAGGGCCGGCGCCGTACCGCCTCGGTCAGGACACCGCCTTCCTCGTATCCCACGTAGCCGGGAGGCGCGCCGATCAGCCGGGCGACCGCGTGCTTCTCCATGAATTCGCTCATATCGATGCGCACGAGGGCCTGGTCGTCATCGAACAGGAAGCCGGCCAGGGCCTTGGTCAGTTCGGTCTTGCCGACCCCGGTCGGGCCGAGGAACAGGAAGCTGCCGAGCGGCCGATTGGGATCCTGCAGACCGGCCCGCGCGCGGCGGACCGCTTTGGAGACCGACTGCACGGCCTGCTGCTGCCCGATCACCCGCTTGCCGAGGATATCCTCCATCTGGAGCAGCTTTTCCCGCTCGCCTTCCATCATCTTGTCGATCGGGATGCCCGTCCAGCGGCTGACCACCGAGGCGATGTCCTCCTCGGTCACCTCCTCGCGCAGCAAGGCGTTCTGCGACGCGCCGCGCGCATCCTCCAGCTTCTTCTCGAGATCCGGGATCCGGCCGTATGAAAGCTCGCCCGCCTTGGCGAGATCGCCCTCGCGCTGCGCCTGTTCCAGTTCGATACGCGCCGCATCCAGCTCTTCCTTGAGCCGCCCTTCCGCCTGGATCTTGTCGCGTTCGTTCTGCCAGCGGGTCGTCAGTTCGGACGATTGCTGCTCCAGTTCGGAAAGCTCCTTGCGCAGGACTTCCAGCCTGTCCGCCGAAGCCTGGTCGCTCTCCTTCGACAGCGCCTGCTCCTCGATCTTGAGCTGGATGATCCGCCGGTCGAGGTTCTCGATCTCTTCCGGCTTGGATTCCACTTCCATCCGGATGCGGCTCGCCGCCTCGTCCATCAGGTCGATCGCCTTGTCGGGCAGGAAGCGGTTCTGAATGTAGCGATTGGACAGCTGCGCCGCCGCGACGAGCGCGTTGTCGGTGATGTTCACACCGTGGTGCAGTTCGTATTTCTCCTTGAGGCCGCGCAGGATGCTGATCGTATCCTCGACGCTCGGCTCCTCGATATAGACGGGCTGGAAGCGCCGCTGCAGCGCCGGGTCCTTCTCGACGTACTTCTGGTACTCGTCGAGCGTCGTCGCGCCGATGCAGTGCAGCTCGCCGCGGCTGAGGGCGGGCTTCAGCAGATTGGACGCATCCATGCTGCCTTCCGAAGCGCCGGCACCAATCAGGGTGTGCATCTCGTCGATGAAGAGGATGATCTGCCCGTCGGCACCCTTCACCTCGTCCAGCACCGACTTCAGCCGCTCCTCGAACTCGCCGCGATATTTCGCGCCGGCGATGAGCGCGCCCATGTCGAGCGACATCAGTGTGCGGCCCTTGAGGCTGTCGGGCACGTCGCCATTGGCGATCCGCAGGGCAAGCCCTTCGGCGATGGCCGTCTTGCCGGTGCCGGGTTCGCCGATCAGGGCCGGATTGTTCTTCGTGCGGCGGGCGAGGATCTGGATCGTGCGCCGGATTTCCTCATCCCGGCCGATGACCGGGTCGAGCTTGCCGGCCCGCGCAGCTTCGGTCAGGTCGCGCGCAAACTTTTTCATCGCGTCATAGGCGCTTTCCGCATTCGCGCTGTCGGCGGTGCGGCCGTTGCGCAGTTGCTCGATCGCGGCGTTCAGTCCCTGCGGCGTCACCGAGGCCGCTTTCAGGGCTTCGCCCGCTTCGGTAGAGGAAAGCGCGAGCGCCAGCAGGAGACGCTCGACAGTGACGTAGCTGTCGCCGGCCTTCTCCGCGACCTGTTCCGCCTGGTCCAGCACCCGGACCGCGTCATTATCGAGCCCCGGCGTCGCCTGTGCGCCACCACCGGTCACCGCGGGGATCTTCGCCAGGCCTGCGTCGACCCTGTCGACCGCCAGGCCGGCTTCGCCGCCGCTGCGCTGGATCAGGCCGGCCGCCATGCCCTCGTTGTCCTCCAGCAACGCCTTCAGGAGGTGCAGCGGCGTGATGCGCTGGTGGTTCATGCGGATCGCGACGGTCTGCGCGCTTTGCAGGAAGCCCTTGGCGCGGTCGGTGAACTTTTCGAGATTCATGAAAGGTCCCTCAGTTTGGAAAGCCTGACTGTATTGCCGTGCTAACATGGTGTTGCACTTGCGCCACACAAGTGCACCGGTCGATCAACATGCAACCGCCGTCCGGGTTTCTGGCGATGGCTGCATACCGCCCTTCACCATTGCCGAACAACGCGCTAGGTGCGCCAGCAAGAGAGGATTGCAATATGAAATGGATCGGACGCGCAGGCCTCGCCCTGCTCGCGGTGCTGCTGGTGGCATTCGTGGCGCTGGCGACATGGGAGCCGTTCTTCGCCGAACGTGGAACGGGGCCCGCGAGCGACGGAACCTACAGCGCGGAGATCATCCGCAGCGATTTCGGCGTGCCGCATATCTACGGCGAGACCGATGCGGACGTCGCCTACGGGACCGCGATCGCCCATTCCGAGGACGATTTCTTCACCCTGCAGGACGTAATCGCCATGAGCCGGGGCCGCTACGGCGCGATCGCCGGGGAAGACGGCGCGCAGGTCGATTACGTCTACCACCTGCTGGACGCGCGCGGCACGGCGGAGCGGGAATATCCGAAGATTCCGGCGGATACGCGCGCGCTGTTCGAGGCCTACGCCGCGGGTCTCAACCAGTATGCCGCCGAACATCCGGGCGAGGTCAAGCTTGCGAACCTCTTCCCCGTGAACGGGACCGATGTGGCTGCCGGCTTCGCCTTGCGCCAGCCGTTCTTCTTCGGCCTCAACAACGTCATCGGCCCGCTCGTCGCGGGTGAGCCGCTCAATCCCGAGCATGGCCCTGCCATCCCGCGCGAAGACCTCGTCGCGCCTTCCGATGCCGAACCCATCATGCAGGACGGGGATGCCGGGACCAAGACGGCATCTGCTCGCCCGCTCCCGCTCCACATGGGCGAGGACGGCGCCTATGCCGGTTCCAACGCCTGGGCCATCGCGCCGAGCAAGTCGGCCGAAGACGGCAACGGGCCGACCATCCTGGTGTCGAACAGCCACCAGCCCTGGCGCGGCGGCGTCGCCTGGTACGAACTCGTCGTCGAAAGCGGCGAAGGCTGGCACTATGCGGGAGCGAATTTCCCGGGGAGCCCGTTCCCGTTCCTGGGCCACAACGAGGATCTGGGCTGGACCAACACGGTCAACACGCCCGACATGGTCGATGTCTATCGCCTCGAAATGAACGAGGCCGGGACCCAGTACCGGCTCGACGGCGAATGGCGCGACCTTGAGAGCGAGACCGTTACCCTGCCGGTCAAGATGGGCCCGGTCGTCCTGCCGATCCGCCGGACCGTCCACCGCAGCGTTCATGGTCCCGTGATCGAGAACGACGAAGGCTTCTTCGCCATCCGCTATGGCGGCATGGGCAGGCTGGGCCAGCTCGACGCCTATTACCGGCTCAACAAGGCGCAGGACCTCGAGGAATTCCGCACCATACTGGCGCGCATGGACATCCCGAGCACCAATTTCCTTTATGCCGACAAGGCCGGCAA
This sequence comes from Qipengyuania sp. JC766, assembly GCF_040717445.1. NCBI lineage: Bacteria > Pseudomonadati > Pseudomonadota > Alphaproteobacteria > Sphingomonadales > Erythrobacteraceae > Qipengyuania > Qipengyuania sp. JC766. The sequence continues at coordinate 1,366,306 of NZ_JBFEFL010000001.1, forward strand.
CATCGCCTATTTCTACAACGCCGCCCTTCCCGACCGACCCAAGGGCTTCGACTGGCGCGGCATCCTGCCCGGCAATACCAGCGCCGCCATCTGGGATGGTCCGGTGGGATTCGATGAACTGCCGCAATATGTGAACCCCGCCAGCGGCTGGCTCTTCAACGCCAACAACAGTCCGTTTTCCGCCGCCGGCGAAGGCGACGACCTGTCGCCCGACCAGTTCGCGCCCGAGCTGGGCGTGGAGCTGAAATCCACCAACAGGGCGCGGCGGGCCGCGAAGCTGATGGAGGAAACCGAGATCATCGACCGCGCCAACCTGGAGCGAATCAAGTACGATACGGCCTACGAGCGCGAAGGCTATGTCGCGCGCCTGTTCGACGAGATCGCCGCACTGGACGTGTCGGACGATGCCGACCTGCAGCAGGCCAAGGCGCTGCTGCTGGACTGGGACTACACCGCGGACAGCGTGGGTCGCGGCGATGCGCTGGCATTGCTGATGATCCGCGAATTCATGGGATCGTCCTACCAGAACACGCCATGGCCCGACGTGCGCGAGGAAATGGAGAAAGCGGTCGACCACCTGAAGACCCATTTCGGCCGCCTCGATCCGCCGATGAGCGACCTGCTGCGCCTGCGGCAGGGCGATGTCGACCTTCCGCTCGATGGCGGGTCTGACACGTTGCGGGCCAGCACCTTGTGGAATGTCGACGACGACGGCCGTCTCTCGGTCCGCCACGGGGACAGCTTCCTGATGTTCGTGGAATGGCTCGACGGCAGCCGCGTGGTCTCGCAATCGATCCAGCCTTACGGCGCCGCCACGACCCGGCCGGACGATCCGAACTATGCCAGCCAGGCCGCCCTGTTCGTACGCCACGAATTGAAACCGGTGTATTTCTGGCGCACCGATATACTCGAAAACGCCGTTCGTCGAAAAACCGTGAGCAACCGATGACCGGGCCGATAGGCCCGACCGATCTGTTAGGGGACTGAGAATCATGCTTCGTATCTATACTTCCACCAGCATCGCCGCCCTCGCCCTGGCGCTGGGCGCCTGCACCACGACCGGGGCCGACGGCCTCGATGCCGATATCCTCTCGCAGGAGACCGAAGGCACCGTCCTCGCCGCCGACTCGACGGGCGATGCGGACGTGGCGCAGTTCGAAGCGGCGCCGCTCGAAGACCTCGTCGCGCAGGTCGACATTCCCTACGACCGGTTCGAACTGGACAACGGGCTGACCGTGCTGGTCCACGAAGATCGCAAGGCGCCCGTCGTCGCGATCAGCGTGTGGTACGACGTCGGCTCCAAGCACGAGCCCGACGGCAAGACCGGCTTTGCCCACCTGTTCGAACACCTGATGTTCAACGGCAGCGAGAACGCGCCGGGCGACTTCTTCGAACCCCTGCAGCAGGTCGGCGCGACCGACTTCAACGGCACCACCTGGTTCGACCGCACCAACTACTTCCAGACCGTCCCCACCGGCGCGCTCGACCGTGCCCTGATGCTGGAAAGCGACCGCATGGGTTACCTGCTGGGCGCCGTGACGCAGGAGAAGCTGGATAACCAGATCGGCGTCGTCCAGAACGAGAAGCGGCAGGGCGACAACCAGCCTTACGGCCTCGTGGAATACGAGCAGCTCGAAAACCTCTACCCCTCGGGGCACCCCTACCACCACTCGACCATCGGTTCGATGGAAGACCTTTCCAACGCCACGCTGGAAGACGTGAAGCAGTGGTTCCGCGACAACTACGCGCCCAACAACGCCATCCTCGTGCTGGCGGGCGACATCGACACCGCGACCGCACGCCAGAAGGTCAACAAATGGTTCGGCGCGATCCCCAGCGGTCCGGCCAGCCGCGAGGTCGAAGCGCCGGTCCCGACCCTGTCGGCCGAAAAGACCAAGGTCATCTACGACCAGATCGCGTCCCCGCGCGTCTACCGCATGTGGGCGGTACCGGGCCTCGACAATCCGGACTCGCTGCCGATTTCGATCGGCACGACGATCCTCGGAGGCCTCGCCAGTTCGCGGCTCGATGAAAGCCTGGTTCGCGGGCAGGAAGTCGCGACGTCCGTCAGCGCCAATGCCGGCATCTTCGCGCAGGCCGGCCAGGTCAGCATCTACGCGGACGTGAAGCCCGGTGTCGACACCGCGACGGCCGAAGCCGCACTCGACGCGCAGATCGCGAACTTCCTCGCCAATGGCCCGACGCAGGACGAACTGAACCGTGCCGTGACCAGCTATGCCGCCGGCGCCATCCGCGGTCTCGAGCAGAATGGCGGCTTTTCCGGCAAGGCGCCGACGCTGGCCGAAGGCCTGCTGTACGAAGGCGATCCGGCCGCATTCCGCGCCAATCTCGAACGCGCCGCGGCCATGACCCCGCAGGAAGTCCAGGCCGTGATGCAGCGCTGGCTCTCCCGTCCGGTCTTCAAGCTCGACGTCCTGCCGGGCGAACGGCAGGAAGGCGGAGAGAACCGCGGCGGTTTCATCTTCGGCGGCGACAATGACGGCCTGCCCGGCCCCGCCTTCTACAACCCGCCCTTCGCCCTGCAGGCGAGCGGCGGCGCGACGGCGCCCGAAGCGGACCGTTCGCAGCTTCCGGAAGTGGGCGAACTGAAGCCGCTCGACTTCCCCGACATCCAGCGTGCCACGCTGTCCAACGGGATGGAACTGTACTTCGCCCGCCGCGAAGGCGTGCCCACGGTCAGCGTCCAGATGGTCTTCGATGCCGGCTTCGCGGCCGATCCGAACGACCAGCTCGGGCTCCACTCGCTCATGCTGAGCGCGATGAACGAAGGCACGACGAGCCTCGATGCGTCCGAACTGGCCATCGCTCGCGAGCGCCTGGGTGCGCAGATCTGGGGCGGTGCCGATGCCGACACCACCTATTTCAACCTGAGCGCGCTGGTGCCGAACCTCGATGCCTCGCTCGAGCTGATGTCCGACTTCGTGCGCAACCCGGCCTTCGAGCCGCAGGCGCTCGAGCGCGTGCGCGCGCAGCAGCTGACGGCGATCACGAACGAGCTGAACAATCCGGGCGCGATCGGCCAGCGCACGATCGCCCCGATCCTGTTCGGCGACCATCCCTATGGCCGTCCGCCGAGCGGACGTGGCAATGCCGACGTCGTGTCCAGCCTGCAGGTTTCGGACCTTCGCCAGTTCCACTCCACCTGGTTGCGTCCGGACACGGCGAAGATCTTCATGGTCGGCGACACGACGCTGGCCGAAGCGCGCCGCCAGCTGGAAGCCAATTTCGGTGACTGGCAAGCACCGGCGTCGCCCCCGCCCACGAAGAACTACGATGCGCAAATCCCCGAACAGACCAACCGCATCGTGCTGGTCGACCGGCCCCAGTCGCCGCAGTCGATCATCCTCGCCGGCCGGGTCCTGGACTTCCGGGGCACGGACGACCTGATCACGCTGGGTGCCGCGAACGAGGTCTTTGGCGGCAGCTTCCTCAGCCGTATCAACATGAACCTGCGCGAGACCAAGGGCTGGTCCTACGGGGTGCGCAGCCTTGTTCAGCAACCGCTCGACCGGACGAGCTTCCTCATCTACGCGCCCGTCCAGGCGGACCGTACCGGGGACTCGATCGTCGAACTGCGCAAGGATCTGGCGTCCTACACGGACGGCCAGGGCGTCACCGAGGAAGAGCTGGTCCGGCTGATCAACGGCAATGTTCGCCAGCTGCCGGGCAGCTTCGAAACGAGCCGCGACGTTCTCGGCGGAATCTCCAACATCGTCCAGTACGGCCGACCGGACGACTATTACGAGACGCTGGCGGACAAGTACTCCGCCCTCACCGCCGATGAGATCGACGCTGCCGCGCTTGCATCCTTCACCGGGGACGATCTCGTCTTCGTGGTCGTCGGCGACGCAGACGAGGTGCGTCCGCAGCTTGACGCGCTCGGCCTGCCCGTGGAAGTGCGGCAATCCGGAACTTCGACCGCGTCGCAGGAGTAGGTTCCACAAGACAACGCATACCAAGCAAGGAGACGAGAATGTCCGTAGCAGGCACCTATGATACCGTCGTGAAGAGCCCGATGGGCGACCAGAAGGGGACCTTCACCGTGGTTCCGGGCGACGATGGCAACACCTTCACCGGCAGCATGGCCGGCGGCATGGGTTCCATGGATGTCAAGGACGGCACGATCGACGGCGACACGCTGAAGTGGAAGATGGACATGACCGTCCCGATGCCGATGGAACTGAACTGCGAAGCCACCGTCAACGGCGACCAGATGACCGGCAAGGTCAATGCGGGTGCCTTCGGCGACATGCCGCTGACGGGCGAAAAGCAGGGCTGACCCTCTTTTTTCTGTACTACTAAAACGAAGGCCGCCGGAGCGATCCGGCGGCCTTTTTTGATGCGCGCGGCCGTGCCGAAATCAGTTTCGGAACGGGACCGTCCTGCCTGACGTTCGGATAACAAACCCCGAAACCGGAAGGCATCCCCCCATGAACCAGGTAACCACCATCAATCCCGCCACGGGCGAAGACCTGTCGACCTACGACCGCATCTCGGCGGACGAAGCGAAGCACAAGGTCGAGGCGTGCCACGCAGCTTTCCAGGAATGGAAGATGCGCAGTCTCGAAGACCGGGCGGAGGTCCTGCGCGGAGTGGGCAAGGCCCTGCGCGACCACAAGGACGAACTCGCCCAGCTGATGACCGACGAGGTCGGCAAACTTATCAAGGATAGCCGCGACGAGGTCGAACTGTGCGCGGCCATCTGCGACTATACGGCAGAGAATGGTCCCAAGGAACTCGCGGACGAGAAGCGCGAACCCGGCAACGCCGGTCGCGGTATCGTCCATTACTCGCCCATCGGCGTGATCTACGGCATCCAGCCGTGGAACTTCCCCGCCTATCAGGTCATTCGCTACGCTATCGCCAACCTCATGACCGGCAATGGCGTGCTGCTGAAGCATGCCGCCAACTGCACCGGCAGCGGGCTCAAGATCGCGGAGATTTTCGAAAAGGGCGGACTGCCGGAGAACCTCTTCACCGTCCTCGTCATCGACCATGACGTGTCGGACGCGATCATCGCGCACAACAAGGTGCGTGGTGTGACCCTCACCGGGTCCGATGGTGCGGGCAAGCACATTGCGGAAGAAGCCGGCAAGGCGCTCAAGCCCACGGTGCTCGAGCTCGGATCGAACGATGCCTATCTCGTGCTGGAGGACGCCGACCTCGATGTCGCCGTGAAAGTCTGCGCCAATGCGCGGCTCTACAACAATGGCCAGACCTGCATCAACGGCAAGCGGTTCATCGTGACGGAAGCCGTCTACGACGAATTCGTCGAAAAATTCGTCGCCCGGTTCGAAGCGGTCAAGACCGGCGATCCCAATTCAGACGATACCGACATGGGCCCGATGGCCCGCACCGACCTGCGGGACGATGTCCAGAAGCAGGTCGACCAGTCGGTCGAAAAGGGCGCGACCATCGCCTGCGGCGGCGAGATCCCGGACGGCCCGGGCGCGTTCTATCCCGCCACCGTCCTGACCGATGTGGCCAAGGGCCAGCCGGCCTATGACGACGAGATCTTCGGCCCCGTGGCTTCCGTCATCCGCGCGAAGGACGACGAGGATGCCATGCGCATCGCAAACGACAGCCGCTACGGGCTCGGCGGCGGCATCCTGTCGCGCAATACCGAAAAGGCGATCGAACTGGCGGCGCAGCATTTCGATACCGGCATGATCTTCATCAACACCTTCGGTGTCGCCGACCCTTCCATGCCCTTCGGCGGAGTCAAGAATTCGGGCTACGGCCGCGAACATGGCGGCTTCGGCATAAAGGAGTTCGCCAACGCCAAGGCGATTTTCGTCGGCGCCGACTGACGAAGACGCGATATCCGGAAAGGGCCGTCGGAGAAATCCGGCGGCCCTTCCTGCGTTTCGTTGCTGACGCGCTGACCATTTCGGAGGTAATGCCATGCCGATGGACGACGAGGACGATACGCCTGTCGACAATGCCCGCTACCGCGCGGTGCCCAGCGGCCGCGCGTCGCGGCTCGGCGCCTTCGGCAAACTTGCCGGCGGGGTTGCCGGAAGCCTGATCGGGGAAGGCGCGCGCCGTCTCGCACGTGGCGAACGCCCCCAGATGCGCGACCTGCTCCTGACCCCGGCGAATGCCCGTCGCCTGACCGACCAGCTTTCCCACCTGCGTGGCGCCGCCATGAAGCTGGGCCAGATGATCAGCATGGATGCAGGCGAGTTTCTTCCGCCGGAGCTCGCGGAGATACTGTCCGCCCTTCGGTCACAGGCCCATCGGATGCCACCGGCGCAGCTGCGCGATGTCCTCGATGCCGAATGGGGCAAGGGCTGGCGCACGCGCTTCCGGCGGTTCAACGCCACGCCCATCGCCGCCGCCTCCATCGGGCAGGTCCATCACGCGATCCTGCCCGACGGCCGCGAATTGGCGATCAAGGTCCAGTATCCCGGCGTTCGCGAGAGCATCGACAGCGATGTCGACAATGTCGCGACCTTGCTGCGCGTGTCGGGCCTGCTGCCGCGCGAACTGGCGATCGGGCCGCTGCTGGAGGAAGCGAAGCGGCAATTGCACGAAGAGGCGGACTATCTGCGCGAAGCGGAGCAGATGCGCCGCTATGCCACGATGCTGGATGGCGACGACCGCTATCTCGTCCCCCTGCCCCATGACGACCTCTCGACGGTCAGGGTCCTCACCATGGATTTCGTCGCCGGCGAACCGATCGAGGCGCTGGAGACCGAGCCGCAGGACATCCGCGATCGCGCCATGGCTGAACTGATCGACCTGGTGCTGCGCGAACTGTTCGAGTTCGGCGTCATGCAGACCGATCCCAACTTTGCCAATTACCGGTACCGGCGTGAAACCGGACAGCTCATCCTACTCGATTTCGGGGCCGCCCGCGACGTCGAACCCTCGGTCGCGGACGGGTACCGGCGCCTGCTCTCGGCGGGGCTGGCCGAAGACCGGGATGCGGTGCGCGCGGCAGCGGTGGAGGCCGGTTTCGTCGGCCCCGCCGTCGTCGAGAACCATCGCGACCTGCTCGACCGGATGATCGACATCGTCCTTCGCGAGATGAACCGCGAAGGCCCGTTCGATTTCGGGGACCGCGCCTTCGTCGGCGTCCTTCGTGAACAGGGCATGGAAATGGCGAGCGACCGGGCGACCTGGCACATCCCGCCTGTCGAAACGCTGTTCGTACAGCGCAAGATCAGCGGGACGGCGCTTCTTGCAGCACGGGTGAAAGCGCGCGTGGACATCCGCGAAATGGCCCGCTCCTATCTCGGCTGACGGGCGAAAGGTAGGCCCGTATCATTATCGTCTTGCTCCGACTCGGATTGAGGCATAAGCGCGCCGCCCGCCCATCGCAGAGGCGTCCGTGAGGTCCTTTCGCTTGCCGAAGCCGCTCCAGAACCCGATCCGCTTCATCCCGGCCCTGTTCCTGGCCGCGATCGGGATCGGCACGATCCTGCTGATGCTACCCGTCGCCCGGGTCGGGAGCGATAGCGCACCTTTCATCACCGCCCTGTTCACGGCGACCTCGGCCGTGGCGGTCACCGGCCTCATCGTGGTCGATACCCCCACCTACTGGACCGGCTTCGGACAGGGCGTCATCCTGCTGCTGTTCCAGATCGGCGGGTTCGGAATCATGACCGCCGCCACGCTGCTCGGCCTGCTCGCCGGGCGCAGCTTCGGCTTGCGCGACCGGATGGCCACCCAGGTGGAACGCAGCCGGCTGGACATCGGCAGCGCACGCTCCGTCCTGAAGCTGGTACTGGGCATCACCGTGACGGTGGAACTGATCGTCGCGGCGATCCTGACCCTGCGCTTCCACTTCCACCACGGTTTCGGCTGGGGAGAGGCGCTGTGGCACGGCGTGTTTCATTCGGTCAGCGCGTTCAACAATGCCGGCTTCTCGACCTTTTCGGACAGCGTCATGGGCTTCCAGTCAGATTGGCTGATCCTGGTCCCCATCATGCTGTCGGTCATCATTACCGCCCTTGGCTTCCCGGTGATGCAGGAACTGCGCGCCCGTCCGTTCGCGGTGCGCAAATGGACGCTTCATTCGAAGATCACCGTCCTCGGCACGGTGCTGCTGCTATCGGCGGGCTTCATCGGCGTGCTGGTGGCCGAATGGTCCAACCCCGACACGCTCGGCCCGATGTCGTTCGCGGACAAGGCGCTCAACGCCGCCTTCCATTCCGCCATGCCGCGCACCGCCGGTTTCAACAGCCTCGACGTCGGCAGCTTCCGTGACGAGACGTTGATGGGCAATTACCTGCTCATGTTCATCGGCGGCGGCAGCGCGGGGACCGCCGGCGGGATCAAGATAACGACCTTCTTCGTGCTGCTGGCAATCGTCTTCTGCGAAGTCCGCGGGCAGCGCGACGCTGCCCTGTTCGGTCGCCGCGTGGGCCATGGCATTGAACGGCAGGCCTTGTCGGTCATCATCCTAGCGCTGATGCTCATCACCCTCGGCACCGCCTTCATCCTGGCCATCACTCCGCTGCCGATGGACGCGGTGCTGTTCGAAACGATCTCCGCCTTTTCCACCGTCGGCCTGTCCACCGGCATCACGGCGGACCTGCCGGTGGCAGGCCAGCTCGTCATCATCGCGCTGATGTTCATCGGGCGGGTCGGAACCATTACCGTCGCAACGGCGCTGGCGCTGGGCGATGCACGCAAACCCTATCGTTATCCGGAGGAGAACCCCATTGTCGGCTAAACGCAGGAAACCGATCCTCGTCATCGGTCTGGGCCGTTTCGGCGAAGCCGTGGCCCGCTCGCTCGGCCGAATGGGCCACGAAGTCCTCGGCATCGACGTGAGCCCCGAAAACGTGCGCCAGATGGCCGATGTGGTGACCCAGTGCGTGGAAGCGGATGCCACCGACATAGAAACGCTGCGCAAACTTGGCGTCGAGGATTTCGAGGCTGCAGTCGTCGGGATCGGCACCGATCTCGAGGCGAGCGTCCTGTCGGTCCTCGCCCTCTCCGACCTCGGCGTACAGCAGATCTGGGCCAAGGCCATCAACGCCAATCACGGCCGCATCCTGGAGCGGACCGGCGCGACCAACATCGTCTATCCCGAAGCGAGGATGGGTGAGCGCGTGGCCCATATCCTGAGCGGACAGATGATCGATTACATCGAGTTCGACGACGACTTCGCCATCGCCAAGATGGCCACGCCGAGCGACGTTTCCGGCAAATCGCTCGGCCAGAGCCGTATCCGGACCGATCACGGCGTTACGGTGGTCGGCGTCAAGCGGCCGGGCCAGGACTTCATCTATGCAGAAGCGCACACGCAGGTCGAACTGGGCGACCTGCTGATCGTGTCCGGGACCCGCCAGCGGGTCGAACGGTTCGTGGCCCGCGCCGGGAAATAGGCCGGCGGACGGAGCCGGGCGTCAGCCCAGCTTGTCCTTCAGCAGCTGGTTCACCACCGCCGGGTTGGCCTTGCCCTGCATCGCCTTCATCGTCTGGCCGACGAAGAAGCCGAACAGCTTGTCCTTCCCGCCGCGATACTGCTCCACCTTGTCCTGGTTGTTGGCAAGGATGTCGTCGATCGCGCTTTCGATCGCACCGGTATCGCTGACCTGCTTCAAGCCCTCGGTCTCGGCGATCTCGGCCGGCTCGCGTCCGGTCTTGAGGACGATCTCGTAGATTTCCTTTGCCTGTCCGCCGGAAATCTCGCCCTTATCCTGCATCGCCAGGATCGCTGCCTGCGCATCGGCCTTGGCGAAGGCGGGGTCCGCTTCCTCGCCCAGCGACTTCATAACGCCCGGTGCCACCGAAAGCGCCCAGTTGGCGACCTGCGTGGCGACGTCGGCCGCCGGCTTGCCGATCGCCTTCGCGCTCGCTTCCAGCAGCGTTTCGAAACGGGCGAAGGTCTCCACCTCCGCCGTCAGTTCGCGTGCGTTGTAGGGCGTCAGGCCCAGTTCCTGCTCGTACCGGCGGCGCTTGGCATCCGGCAGCTCGGGCAGGCTCTCGCGGCATTCGGCGAGGAAGTCCTCATCCAGTTCCAGCGGCAGCAGGTCCGGATCGGGGAAATAGCGATAATCGTGCGCGTCTTCCTTGCTGCGCATGGTGCGCGTGGTGCCGGTGTTGGGATCGAACAGGCGGGTTTCCTGGTCCACCGTGCCGCCATTCTCGATCACGTCGACCTGGCGATTCGCCTCGTATTCGATGACCTGCATCACGAACCGCACCGAATTGACGTTCTTCGTTTCGGTGCGCGTTCCGAATTCCGCGCCGGGCTTGCGCACGGACACGTTCACGTCCGCGCGCATCGAACCTTCTTCCATGTTGCCGTCGCAACTGCCGACATAGCGCAGGATGCTGCGCAGCTTGCGGACATAGGCGCCGGCCTCGGCGGGGCTGCGCATGTCGGGCCGGGAAACGATTTCCATCAGCGCCACGCCGCTGCGGTTGAGGTCGACATAGCTCATGGTCGGGTGCTGGTCGTGCATCAGCTTGCCCGCGTCCTGCTCCACATGGATACGTTCGATCCCGATGACCTTGTCCTCGGGAATGCCGGCCTTTTCGTCCGCCTCGATCAGCAGCTGCCCCTCGCCCACGAGCGGGTGGTAGAGCTGGCTGATCTGGTAGCCCTGCGGCAAGTCGGCGTAGAAGTAGTTCTTCCGGTCGAACCGGCTCCAGGCGTTGATCTGCGCCTCGATCGCCATGCCGGTGCGCACTGCCTGGCGGATGCATTCGCGGTTGGGCACGGGCAGCATGCCGGGCATCGCCGCGTCGACCAGGCTGACCTGCGCGTTCGGCTCCGCCCCGAACTCGGTGGAGGCGCCGGAAAACAGCTTCGCGTTGGAAGTCACCTGTGCATGGACCTCGAGGCCGATCACGACCTCCCACTCGCCTGTCGCGCCCTGGATGCGGTAATTAGTCATCGTCTATTACCTTGCCATTCTGATTGAAACGAGCCTCGCCCATGCCGTGCGATTTCGCGAAGCGGTCTAATAAGGAGAGGAGTAAAACCAAGCCAAAGACCACGCCGGCGATCCTGAGAAGGCTTCCGAATTCCGCCGCGCCCCACTGCCAAGGCGGGTTCTCGAGCCAAATTATTCCCATAAAGACCACAAAGACCAGCGACATACCCGAACGGTAGAGCCTGTCCCTCACCACCACTTCTCCGGCTTTGCGGCAAATTGCGCCCGCTGTTCTATCGCAAGGCCCGCATTCAACACGCCCTGCTCGTCGAAAGGCTTGCCCACGATCTGCAGGCCGAGCGGGAGCCCGTCCTTGTTGACCGTCGCCGGGACGCTCATCGCCGGCAGGCCTGCGAGCGATGCCGGCACCGCGAACACGTCGTTCAGGTACATGGTCAGCGGATCGTCGTTCAACGATCCCAGCGGGAAGCTGGCGGTCGGCGTGGTCGGCGCAAGGATCGCGTCGCACTGCGCCCAGGCCTTTTCGAAGTCGCGGGCGACCAGCGCGCGGACTTTCTGCGCCTGGTTGTAATAGGCGTCGTAGAAGCCGGCGCTGAGCACATAGGTGCCGATCAGGATGCGGCGCTTGACCTCGTCCCCGAAACCGGCGGCGCGCGTGGCGGCGTACATGTCCTGCAGCCCCGCCCCGTCCGGCAGGTCGCGCAGGCCGTACCGCACGCCGTCATAGCGCGCGAGGTTGCTGGACGCTTCGGCGGGCGCGATGATGTAATAGGCCGGCAGCGCGTATTTCGTGTGCGGCAGCGAGATATCGACGATCTCGGCGCCCGCATCGCGCAGCCATTCCTTGCCCTGTTCCCAGCTGGCGAGGATTTCCTCGTCCGTACCGTCCATCCGGTATTCCTTCGGGATACCGATCTTCTTACCTTTCAGGTCCGCCGAAAGGCCGGCTTCCCATTCGGGCACGGGCATGTCGAGACTGGTCGAATCCTTCGGGTCGAAGCCCGCCATCGCTTCCAGCATGATCGCGCAGTCGGTGACGTCGCGCGCCATCGGCCCGGCCTGGTCGAGGCTGCTGGCAAAGGCGACGATGCCCCAACGGCTGCAACGGCCATAGGTCGGCTTGATCCCGGTAATGCCGGCAAATGCGGCGGGCTGCCGGATCGATCCGCCGGTGTCCGTGCCGGTCGCGGCAGGCGCGATGCGCGCGGCGACTGCGGCGGAGGATCCGCCGGACGATCCGCCCGGGCTCATCGCCGAATTGCTGCCCTGCTTGCGCCAGGGGGAAGATACATTGCCGAAATAGCTCGTCTCGTTGGACGACCCCATGGCGAACTGGTCGAGGTTCAGCTTGCCCAGCATGCCGGCACCTGCGTCCCAAAGCTTCTGAGAAACGGTGCTCTCGTATTCCGGGACGAAGCCTTCGAGGATGCGGCTCGCAGCCGTGCTCTGCACACCCTTCGTGCAGAACAGGTCCTTCATGCCGATCGGCACGCCCGCCATCTTGCCGAGCGTCCTTCCGCCGGAGCGCGAGTCATCGACCGCTTCGGCGGCCTCGATCGCCTTGTCCGGCGTGGCGATGATGAAGGCGTTAAGCGCGCCCGCGTCAGCGACCGCCGCGTTGTAGCTTTCCGCCACTTCGCGTGCCGTGAATTCGCCGGAGACGACCCCGTCGCGGATCGCCTTCACACCCATGTTGGTGAAGTCCGTCATTATTCGATCACCTTGGGGACGCCGAAGAAACCGTGTTCGGCGGCCGGAGCGTTGGCGAGCACGTCCTCTCGCCGGCCACCGCCGGTCAGCGGGTCGGCGTCGATCTCGTCCGCGCGCAGGCGCAGTTGCTGCGGAATGACTGCCGTCATCGGCTGGACGTCGCTCGTATCGACCTCGCCCAGCTGCTCGACCCAGTCGAGGATGTTGTTCAGTTCCGGCGCCATGCGCTCGAGCTCCGCATCGGACATGCGGATGCGGGCAAGACTGGCGATTTTCGCCACTTCGTCGCGAGTGATAGACATAGTGATCGCGTTAGCCGTGCCGCATCGCACCATCAAGCAGCCCGTGCGAGGTATCTAATCGAAAATCGGGCCAACCTGTTTATCACCGATAAAGATGCTCCGCTCTTGCGCAGGAGCGATCCGCACGTCGCCGCGCTCGATTGCCTCTCGCTCCAAGCGAAGCGATTCACGTTCTTCCTCAGCGGACATCTCAGGCTCGGTTGGAATTGACTGGATGGCGACCCACGAACCGTCGATCAAGACGAAGGGTTCAGCATCAATACTGCAATCATACTTTGGTTCGATAGCATCATCGCGGGACACCCGCGGCGGGACGCACCGATCTCCGAGAACAGCGGCGGTTCTCCCGTCAGGCTGCAGATAGATGCGACAAACCAGATCGCCGCGACAGACCGGCTCGGACTTGATCGCTTCGGCGAGTGCATCCGGCATCTGGGCACCAGATGGGTAGACAATGATCTGGTCCGTCATGTCGCTCACCCAAAACTCGTCGCTCCAGCGGTCCGGACGAGATTCCTGGGCCAAAGCCTCTCCAGCCTCGACACGTATCGCTTCGTCTTTCGACGCGACCAGAGCCGCGAGGCCATCTCGCCCCGCATCGCCGAAGTCCCAGCGCAGAGCGGCGAAGTCGAACTCTTCCGGAGAAACTTCGCCCGATTGCAACCGCGCCAGCTGGTCGCGGGTCGAGATCGCGCCGAAATCGAGCAGCGGCATGGCGAGCACGAATGCGATAGCGCAAGTCACCACGGCGAGATGCAGGTTGGCGCGCCGGATATGCGCGCCCCAGCCCGTCAGGCGCCCCCGGACGAGCGCGGCCCAGTACGCCACGCCATAGGCAAATGCGATGGCGATCGCGACCAGCGCCCAGATCCGCTCGGGCGCGAGACCGTACTGGTCGATGCGGATCCCCATGCTGATCGCGGCGAAGATTGTCAGCGGGAGGATCATGACGGCAAGTGCCAGAGCGGCGGCTTGCATGACCACGTTGCCGCTGCGCGATGCATCGTCGTCCCGCACCACGGAATTGGCGAGGACGAAGCATCCGACGGCGCAGGCCAGCAGGACCGGCGTCGCGCTGTCGGTCGCTTCCCACAGGGCGTTGCCGCCCGAAAGCAACAGGATCGCCACGAAGATGACGACTGCCAGCGCGAACGGCACTGTGAGCAGGGAGAATACCAGCATGACGACACGCTGCAGCGTCCCGATCACGCCGATCTGGTTACGCAGGACCCCCAGCGCCCCGCCGAATGTCGCCCCGCAAAAAAGCCCGACGAACCATCCTTCGCGAATCATCTCGTCGATGAGATCGATCCCGACGAGGCTGAACAGCCCGTGCAGCAGCCACAGCAATATCCAGCTCAGGATGACGAACAGGAACGCGCCCCCGGCGCAGACCGCGTCGGTCCAGACATGGAAATGCGTGTCGCAATAGGGTGTGTGCCAGCGCAGGCGGTGGAAATCGGACTGGTAGAGCGGAATGGCGAGGAGCGCGAAGAAGACGCCGGCGGCAAAGGCATATTCCTCGCCCGCATAGCTGGCCCCGGCCGCGACGGCCCAGCCCGAGATCCCGCCCATGACCGCCCCCACGCCGGCGGCGAAGGCGAGGTCCGCGATACGGATGGGTGGCCCCAGGACGAAGCCAAGGGTGCCCGAAGCGAAGAATATGAAAGCGGCGAAGGCGGATCGGACGGGGCCGGGATCGAAGCCGTCGAGCAGCTCCCAGACGACCAGTCCAGCCACGCCGCCCAGAGCGGCCAGGATGGCGGGACGCAGCGGCCAGTCCTCGGCCTCGGAACTCGCGATCGGCGTTTCCCCTGCCGCGTCCCCGGATCGGTCGATCATCTTCGTGCCCCCTCGCGCAGTCCGGACCGAAGAATACCGGTCCGGACCGCAAAGGCACGTGAAATCGGTGGCCGCCGCCCTGACGGCCCGGTCTTACTGCGGGGGAGCGGGCTGCGGAGGCGGCGCCTGCGGCGTGCCGGGCGCGCCGCCCTCTGCCCCTTCGGCCGGCTGGCCCTGCATCATCTGCTGCTGCATCATGCCCTGCAGCACCTGAAGCCGGCGATCGAAATCGGCGCGGCTCATGATCTCGACCACTTCGACCTCGAAGGTCAGGTCGGATCCCGGCGGAATGGGGGAGCCGGGCTGCGGCGTATCGCCATAGGCCTGGTCGGACGGGATTTCGAAGCGGTAGGTCCCGCCCTTCTGCACCTGCGTCAAACCTTCGTAGAATCCGGGGATCGAAGCGCCTTCCTCCACCGGGAAAGGCGTGCCTTCGGGGAAGAAACCTGCGATTTCGGGCGGCGTCGGCTGCGACTGGTCGAACACCGTGCCATCCTCCAGCTGCCCTTCGTATTTCGCGAACACCACGTCGCCTTCCTTGGCGACCGGACCGGTGCCCGCCTGCACCACGGTGATGCTGGTTCCCGGCGGCACGGTGGCCCAAGCCAGCCCCGCTCCCACGAGCACGGCGGCGATGATGCCGATCCACATCTTGGCAAGCGTGCCCTTGCCGATGGGCTTCAACGGTACGCGGGTAACTTCGGTCATGGCATGTCCTGGAAAAAGCGCCGGCAAAACAAAAGGGCGCGGATTTCGTGAATCCGCGCCCTGATGGCTTATCGACAGTGTCGGTTCAAGCGCGAATGCCCGTGCGGGCACAGCATATGGTCAGCCGTCGCGTTCGGCGCGCTTGCGATCCATCTTGCGCGCACGGCGAACGGCGGCGGCCTTTTCACGGGCGCGCTTCTCGCTCGGCTTTTCGTAATGGCGACGCAGCTTCATCTCGCGATAGACACCTTCGCGCTGCAGCTTCTTCTTGAGCGCGCGCAAGGCCTGTTCCACATTGTTATCGCGAACGACGATCTGCATAAATCCAAACACCTCGATACGAAGGCAGAGCCCGCAGATCGCGCGGGAGTGCGCTTCTCATTGAAACGAAAAAAGCGCCGAATCCAATCAGGATCGGCTCAGCTGGTGCCTTCTATACGCAAGAGCGGCCCTTCTTGCAAGTGTCCTGCGCCTTTCCCTCGGCCATGCGCATCGCTACAGCGCACCTCATGGCATCACCTTCACCCCTACTGGCAACGGGTCTGGTCGCGATCGGCGGCGGCATCGGCGCGGCGCTGCGCTTCCATCTCGGCCGTGCGATCGGCCCGCTGGCCGGCGGTTTTCCGGCCGCGACCCTGACCGCCAATGTCGGGGGAAGCCTGGCGATGGGGCTCCTCGCGGGATGGCTGGCCCGGCACGGCACGGGCGGCGAAAGCCTGCGCCTGCTATTGGGGGTCGGGCTGCTGGGCGGCTTCACCACCTTTTCCGCGTTCAGCCTCGAGATGATGCTGCTGATCGAGCGCGGCCAGGCCGGCATGGCCATCGGATACGCGGCCGCTTCGGTCGCGGCTGGCCTGCTCGGCCTCTATCTAGGCCTCCTGGTCATGCGGGCGACGGCATGAGCACGGACGCATCCCGGGAAGTGCGCCAGTTCACCGTGGCGCCGGACGATGACGGCGTGCGCCTCGACCGCTGGTTCAAGCGGCACCTGCCGCAGATCGGCTTCGCCACCATCGGCAAATGGGCCCGCACCGGCCAGATCCGCGTGGACGGCAAGCGGGCCAAGCCGGACGACCGGCTCCAGGCGGGCCAGGTCCTGCGCGTACCGCCCGGCGGCGAATCGCCGCATCGCAAGCCGCGCGCGCGCCGCGAATTGACCGCGGAGGAGCTGTCGCAGGCAGAGGACATGGTAATCAGGACCACCCCGTCCGCCATCGTGCTCAACAAGCCCCCGGGCCTCGCCACGCAGGGCGGCAGCAAGACGACCAAGCACGTGGACGGCCTGCTCGATGCCTACGCACCGGGAGAGGACGATCCGCGCCCGCGCCTCGTCCACCGGCTGGACAAGGACACCAGCGGGGTCCTGCTGGTTGCCCGCACGCCGGGCAGCGCCGCGTCCTATTCCAAGCGCTTTTCGGGCCGCAGCGCGAAGAAGATCTACTGGGCGCTCGTCGTGGGCGTGCCCGACGTGCGCGAGGGCACGATCGACGCGCCGCTCGCCAAACAGCCGGGCACGGGCGGCGAGAAGATGCACGTGGACGAGGAAAACGGCCAGGCCGCGAAGACGCGCTACCGGGTCGTCGATTCGGCGGGCAAGAAGGCCTGCTGGGTCGAACTGGAGCCGCTGACCGGCCGCACCCACCAGTTGCGCGTCCATCTCGCCGCGATCGGCCACCCGATCGTGGGCGATGGCAAGTATGGCGGGCAGGACGCGATGCTGACCGGCAGCGTGAGCCGCAAGATGCACCTGCACGCGCGCCGCCTGATCATCGACCAGCCCGAGGGCGGCAAGCTGGACGTGACGGCCGACCTGCCCGAACATTTCGCCGCCACGATGGAACAGCTCGGCTTCGATCCGGCACTGAGCGACGCGGAGCCCGAACGCGGCCCACCCGAGCGCAGCAAGGCGGAAAAGAAGCAGGCCGCGCGCCAGCACGCCAAGCAGTATCGCCGTGCCCAGCGCGGGCCGCGCCGCGCGCGCGGGGGTGCCGGACCGGGCGGCGGAAAGCCAGGCGGAAAGGGCGGCGCGAAGCCCGGCGCGAAGCCCGGCAGGGGCCGCAAGCGCTGATGCATCCCCATCCCGCCTTTCGCGACGGGGATCGCGCGCTACACGAAACGCTGATCGAACAGATCGGCTTCGGCATGGTGTTCGCGCAGACGCCGGACGGTCCGCGCGTCGCGCATACCCCGCTGGTGTCGACCGGCGACGGAGCGATCCAGTTCCACCTTTCGCGCGGCAACGCGATGACGCGCCACCTCGCAGGCACCACCGCGCTTCTGCTGGTCAACGGACCCGACGCCTACGTCTCGCCGCGCTGGTACGCCGATCCCAGCCAGGCGCCGACATGGAATTATGTCGCGCTGGAAATGGAAGGTCCGGTCCGCCGCATGGAACGCGAAGGCCTGGAAGCGTTCCTCGAAGCGCTCGCCGCCCGCAGCGAAGGGCGGATCACGGATGGCGGCGCGCCGTGGACGATGGACAAGATGGAGGACGATTACCGGCGCAAGCTGCTCGCCGGGATCGTCGGCTTCGAAATGGAAGTGCGCGCTTGGCGCGATACGGTGAAGCTGTCCCAGAACAAGCCGGAGGACGAGCGGGAACGCCTGATCGAAGGGCTTGATGCCCAAGGGTCCGCGGCCATTGCCGAACTGATGCGGACGCTGGCGTGACGCGCCTCGCCATATTCGATTGCGACGGAACCCTGGTCGACGGGCAAGCCGGCGTGTGCGACGCCATGGAAATCGCCTTTGCGCGGGCCGACCTCCCTCTGCCGGACCGCAATGCCGTGCGCCGGATCGTAGGGTTAAGCCTGCCGCAGGCCGTTCGCCAGCTTGCCCCCGACGCGCCGGGAGAACGGCAGGCCGCGGCCGTCGATGCCTACAAGGAGGCGTTCCGGGCCAGCAGGCTGGAAGGCCGCCTGCAGGAACCGCTGTATGACGGGATCGCCGCACTGCTGGCGGATCTTTCCGCAAACGGATGGCAGCTTGCCGTGGCGACCGGCAAGTCCGATCGCGGCCTGCAATCCTGCCTTGCCACGCACGATTTGCTGGACCTGTTCTGCAGCCTGCAGACAGCGGACCGGCACCCTTCCAAGCCCCATCCGGCCATGCTCGAAGCGACGCTTTTCGAAGCGGGCGCGCAGCCGGGCGACGCCTTGATGATCGGCGACACTACGTTCGACATCGCGATGGCCCGCGCCGCGGGCGTGGACGCGATCGGCGTCGCCTGGGGCTACCACACGCCGGCAGAACTGATCGAGGCCGGCGCCCGCGGTGTGGCGGCAGATGCTGCGGAACTGAAGGACATGCTGAATGACCAATCCTGACGATCTGGCCCGGACGCGCTTCTTCCTGATGTCGATGATGCGGCTGGGCGGCGCGGTGCTGGCCCTGATCGGTGCCGTACTGGTGTCCGGCCGCATCGTCGATGCGCCGATCCTGGGCTACGGCCTGATCGTCATCGGCATGGTCGAATTTTTCTTCCTTCCCAAGTTGATGGCAAAACGCTGGCGGAGCCCGCCGGAATGAAGCGGTTCTACAAGGATGCGACGGCGCGGCGCGAGGGCGACGGATGGCTTGTCATGCTGGACGAACGCCCGGTAAAGACCGCGCAGGGCAAGCTGCAAATCGTACCTTCCCTCGGCCTGGCCGAAGCGATGGCGGCCGAATGGCGCGCGCAAGGGGAAATGCTCGATCCCCGTTCCCTGCCGCTGCGCGATCTTGCGGACCTGGCGATCGACGTGGTCGCACCCGATCCGCAGCAGACCATCATCGAAACGCTTCCCTTCGCGGAGACCGACACGCTCTGCTATCGCGGCGATCCCGGCACGCCCCTGTTCGAGCGGCAGGAAGCGCTGTGGGAACCGCTGCTCGAAAACCTGGAGCGGCACACCGCGACGCGCTTCGAGCGGATATCGGGCGTCCTGCACCGGCCCCAGCCTGCAGAGACCATCGACGCCCTCTCGCGCGAACTGGCGCAGCTCGACCCGTTCCGGATGGCCGCGGTCAGGACCATGGCCTCGCTCGCCGCATCGCTGTGCATCGCTCTCGCGGCACTCGATCCGGACAGCGATCCGCAGGAACTGTGGAACGCCGCCAATCTGGAAGAGGACTGGCAGGCCGAACAATGGGGCATCGACGCCGAAGCCGCGGCGGTCCGGGAGGCGAAAGAAGCGCTCTTCCTGACGGCCGGCCGCTTCGCGCGACTGATCGGCGAATGAGCGTTGGGAAACGGAGTTAGCGGACCCAGTCGGTGACCTGGGCAGCGACGTCGTTCGCAGCCTGGTTCAGCGCTTCGCCCACGGGGCCGGGTTCGGGTCCGTCATCGCCGGAAATCACCGGGACCGTGCTTTCGAACCTGCGCGTCTGGACAGGTTCGGTCCCGCCGCCGCGCACGGCATCGAACCGCACCACGACGGATCCGGCCTGCGCATCGTAACCGAATTCGCGCAAGGTTCCGCGCAACTGGGTCGCGGCGAGGAATTCGGGATCGTCCCCGTCCACCACCACGGTATTGCCGCGGGCGCGCAGAGTTTCTGCCAGCAATTGCTGGAACAGGCGCGCGGGCCGTTCCACCCAGACCGCGTCCTTGAGATAGGCGATGGTCGTCTCGTCCACCTGCACCGGGACCCGGGTCACGGAGATCTTCTGCGGCACGCCCGGCTCGGCAACCGCGATCGCCGAGGACTCGGTCGCCTGGACGGCACTGCCCGCCTGCAACGTGGCGCGCGGGGTCAGGGTCAGCAGGCTGGGCGGCGCTTCGGCGCCGAAGCTGATGCAGCCGGCCAGGAGCACGGGCGCGAAGGCCAGCGGAACGAAACGGATCATGCGGGTCAGGGTCATTTCCGGGTGCCTCACTCGGGCTCGTAATCGGGCAGCGGCGGGCTGGACAGGAGCGAGGTCGCCCCTTCCTGCTCCAGCCGTTCGGTCACTTTGCGCAGCGCCGCGCTGGTCTTGCGCAGGTCCTGCATGGTCGCTTCGGCGGCAGGCAGCGTGCTTTGCGTCAGCTGCTGCGTGATCGCGCGGGTCGCGGGGCGCGTCTCGTCGAGCGCGGCGCTGAGCGACGCGGCCGCCTTATTGGCCGAGTTCAGCGTCCCGCGCAGTTCCTTTGCCAGCGCCGCGCCTTCCTGGTTGAGCAGGCTGTCGGTCGACCGGGTGACGTTCTGGAATTCGGACAACGCGCCGGACGCCTCGTTGAGCGTGCCCTGCAAGGCTACCAGCGTGCGCTGGAGTTCCGGCCCCTGGATGGCGACTTGGTCGGCCAACTGGTCGGTGATCTGGTTGGTGTTGGCGAGGATCGCGGTGATCTCGCTCTGGTTGCGGTCGTCGAGCAGCTGCGTCAGCCGCTCGGTCAGCGTCGCCAGCCGTTCGAGCAGCAGCGGAGCATTGGCGAGGATCGCGTTGAAGCCGCCATCGGCGGGCGGGATCTGCGGGATGCCGGGTTCGAGGCATGCCGTCGTCTCGCAGGTGATGGCGGGCGCTCCCTGGCGCGCGCCGTCGAGCAGGATGGTGGACACGCCGGTGAAGGACCCCTGCACGGTCGCAGTGGTTCCGATCAGGATCGGAACCTCGTCCTTCACCTTGATCCGCACGCGGATGAATTCGGGATCTTCCTGCGAAATGGCGATGTCGGACACGGTGCCCACCGGCACACCCGCGAAGGACACCTGCGAGCCTTCGGCAAGTCCGGCGACGGACTGCTGGAACAGGATGTCGTATTCCTTCTGGTCGCCCTGTCCCCAGCGCGTCAGGAACACGACGAAGAGCGCGAGGCCCGCCAGGAGGATCAGCGTGACGATCCCGACCCAGAGATGATTGGCGCGTGTTTCCATCGTCTTGCCCTATGAACCTGTGTCTGTCTGCTTGTCCAACGCTTTGACGGCGTGTCCGGCGATGGGCTTGTCCATGTGCTGGCGCAGCTCGTCCAGCGCCTGCGCGGTCAGTGCCGCACGGCCGCGCGGACCGTTGAAATATTCCTGGATCCAGGGATGGTCGGTCTCCAGCAACTCGCTGACCGTGCCGACCTTGATGACCTTCTTGTCCGCCAGCACCGCGACCCGGTCGCAGATTTCGTAGATCGTATCGAGGTCGTGGGTGATCAGGAACACGGTCAGGCCCAGCACCTCCTTCAGTTCCTTGGTCAGCCGGTCGAATTTCGACGCACCGATCGGGTCGAGGCCGGCGGTCGGCTCGTCCAGGAACAGGACTTCCGGATCGAGCGCCAGCGCCCGGGCGAGGCCGGCACGCTTGCGCATCCCGCCCGAAAGCTCGGACGGATACTTGTTGGTCGCTTCTTCCGGCAGGCCGGACAGTACGACCTTGTAGCGCGCGATCTCGCGCCGCAGTTCGGGTTCGATGTCGGGGTAGAACTGCTTGAGCGGCACTTCCACGTTCTCGCCCACCGTCAGGGTGGAGAACAGCGCCCCGCCCTGGAACAGGACGCCCCAGCGGCTGCGCACACCGATCGCCGCATCGGGCTCCGCATCGGTGATGGACTTGCCGAAGACCTTCACGTCGCCCTCGTCCGGGCGCTGGAGTCCGATGATGGAGCGCATCAGGACGGACTTGCCGGTGCCCGACCCGCCGACCACGCCGAGGATCTCGCCCCTTCGAACCTTCAGGTCGAGGTTCTCGTGGATCACCTGGTCGCCGAAACTGTTGCGCAGGCCCTCCACCACGACGGGATATTCGCCGCGGAAGCGCTCGTGCCGCTCGGGGAGGCGGTCCTCCTGCTGGTCGCTGTCCTGGCTCACATCCAGCCTATTTCTGCGAAGAACACCGCGAAGAACGCGTCGAGCACGATGACGGAGAAGATCGCTGTCACCACTGCCTGCGTCGTGCGCAGGCCGACCTGTTCGCTGTCGCCTTCGACCTGCATGCCCTGATAGCAGCCGCACAGCGCCACAATCAGGCCGAAGATCGGCGCCTTGATGAGACCGACCCACAAATCGTAGGTCGGCACGACTTCCTGGATCCGTTCGAGGAAGGTCATGAAGGCGATGCCGAGCGTCACGTCCGCGATCGCCGCGCCGCCGACAATGGCGAGGCACGCGGCGTAGAAGCCGAGCAGCGGCATCATCAGCACGGCTGCCAGGATGCGCGGCAGGACGAGCGCCTCGATCGGCGAAATCCCGATGGTGCGCATCGCGTCCACTTCCTCGGTCAGGCGCATGGTGCCGATCTGCGCGGCAAAGGCACTGCCCGAACGGCCCGCGACCATGATCGCAGTCATCAGCACGCCCAGTTCGCGCAAGGTGATCCGGCCGACAAGGTTCACGGTCAGCGTTTCCGCCCCGAACTGCGCCAGCTGAGATGCGCCCTGCTGCGCGATGACGACCCCGATGAGGAAGCTCATCAGCCCGACGATCGGCAAGGCCGACACGCCCACCAGTTCCATCTGGCGGACCAGCGCCTTGAAGCGGAAGGTCCACGGCCGGGTAAACAGCACCACGGCAAAGGCGGCGAGCACTTCGCCCAGGAACGCAACCGATCCGCCGAATCCCTTGCCGAAATTGACGACCTGTTCCCCGACCCGGCCCGGCACCCGGCGGAAGACGGGTTCGCGCGGCGCGGACAGTTCCGCCTCGCTGCCGACATCGGACAGGGCGGCCATCAGTCGTTCGGCGCGCTCGCTCCCGTTGATGACGCTGACATCGTTGCGGGAGGCGATAGAGCAGGCGATCCACGCGCCCGCCGTGTCGATCTCCGTCACGTCCGCGAGGTCGACTGCGGAAATTTCCGCGTCGATGCCCTGCAGTTCGGTGTCGATCGGACCGATGGTGGATACGAGGAAGGGGCCCTTCAGGGCCAGCTTCTCGCCGCCTTGGCCATCGTCCTCGAAGGAAAAGTGTGCCCCACCGGCCATGGGTTGCGCTATGAGACCATTTCGCTGTCCGGACAAGACGTTGCGTGCCTGCGATGAAACATGGCCGCATTGAGGCGTTGCCACAAAACCACGGCGCTGGCAGGGGAACGCGCATGAGCGAGACACTGCCCACCACCTTCGATCCGTCCCAAATCGAGGCGCGCTGGTACGCGCACTGGGAAGAGAACGGCCTGTTCCGTCCCGAGCGGCCCGACGCGCAACCCTTCACCATCGTGAACCCGCCGCCCAACGTGACCGGATCGCTCCATATCGGCCACGCGCTCGACAACACGCTGCAGGACATCGTGATCCGGTACGAGCGGCTGCGCGGCAAGGACGCGCTGTGGGTGGTCGGCACCGACCACGCCGGCATCGCCACGCAGATGGTGGTCGAGCGCCAGCTGGAAGAACGGCAGGACAAACGCACGAACTACTCGCGCGAGGATTTCGTGCAGAAGGTGTGGGAATGGAAGGCCGAAAGCGGCGGCCAGATCACCCGCCAGCTGCGCCGCCTGGGCTGTTCGATGGACTGGAGCCGTGAACAGTTCACCATGGACGAGCATTTCAGCAAGGCCGTGATCAAGACTTTCGTGGACCTGTACAATGACGGGCTGATCTATCGCGACAAGCGGCTGGTGAACTGGGACCCCAAGCTCAAGACCGCCATTTCCGACCTGGAAGTGGAGCAGCAGACCATTCCTGGCAGCTTCTGGCACTTCCGCTACCCGCTCGCCGACGGCGTCACGCTCGACAACGGGCAGGATTACATCGAAGTCGCCACTACCCGTCCCGAGACCATGCTGGCGGACATGGCGGTCGCCGTGCACCCGACCGACGATCGCTATGCCAGCGTCGTGGGCGGCCACGTGATCCTTCCCATCACCGGCCGCCGCATCGCAATCGTGGCGGACGAGCATGCCGACCCCGAACTGGGTTCGGGCGCCGTGAAGATCACGCCGGGCCACGACTTCAACGATTTCGAGGTCGGCAAGCGCGCGGGCATCGCCCCTGCGGACATGCTCAACATGCTCGATGCGGAGGCCAATGTCTGCCAGACGGCGGACGGGCTGGTGCCGGATGAATTCCTCGGCCTCCATCGCTTCGCGAAGGACGGCGTGGCGGGCGCGCGCGAACTCGTCGTGCAGCGGTTGAAGGAAAGCGGCCACCTCATCCCCCATGTCGCCAAGACGAAGAAGGGCGAGGAGGTCGAACACGACGCGGAACCGCGCCAGATCGCCACGCCTTTCGGCGACCGCGGCGGCGTGGTGATCGAACCCTGGCTGACCGATCAGTGGTATGTCGATGCCGCGAAGCTGGCCGAAAAGCCGATCGCGCAGGTCCGCTCTG
Source organism: Qipengyuania sp. JC766 (assembly GCF_040717445.1). Classification (NCBI taxonomy): domain Bacteria; kingdom Pseudomonadati; phylum Pseudomonadota; class Alphaproteobacteria; order Sphingomonadales; family Erythrobacteraceae; genus Qipengyuania; species Qipengyuania sp. JC766. Next base: position 1,390,959 of record NZ_JBFEFL010000001.1, read on the forward strand.
GAGAGGTCGAGATCGTCCCGAAGAGCTGGGAAAAGACCTTCTTCAACTGGATGGAGAACATCCAGCCCTGGTGCGTCAGCCGCCAGCTGTGGTGGGGCCACCAGATCCCGGCCTGGTATGACGAGGACGGCAACGCCTATGTCGCGATGAGCGAAGAGGAAGCGGCCGAACAGGCGGGAGGCAAGGCACTGACCCGCGATCCCGACGTGCTCGACACCTGGTTCTCGTCCGCCCTGTGGCCTTTCGCGACGCTCGGCTGGCCGGAAAAGACCGACCTGCTGGCAAAGCATTATCCCAATGACCTGCTCGTTTCCGGCTTCGACATCCTGTTCTTCTGGGATGCGCGCATGCTGATGGCGGGCAATTACAACACCGGACAGGCACCCTGGCCGCGCCTCTACCTGCATGGCTTGGTGCGCGCGGCGGACGGGGCCAAGATGTCCAAGTCCAAAGGCAATGTCGTCGATCCGCTCGGCCTCATCGACCAGTACGGGGCGGACGCGCTGCGCTTCTTCATGGCGGCGATGGAAAGCCAGGGCCGCGACATCAAGATGGATGACCGCCGGGTCGAGGGGTATCGCAATTTCGCGACCAAGCTGTGGAACGCGACCCGCTTCTGCCAGTCGAACGGCATCGGCGCGAGCGCGCAGGTCGCAGCACCCGAAGCGCGGCTGGCCGCCAACCAGTGGATCATCGGCGAAGTGGCGCAGACCGTGCGCGCGCTCGACGCCGCGATGGCGGACCTGCGCTTCGATGCGGCAGCCAATACCATCTACCACTTCGTGTGGGACCGGTTCTGCGACTGGTACCTGGAACTGATCAAGCCGGTCTTCGCGGAAGGCGCGAGCAAGGCGGCGGCGACGGAAACGCGCGAAGTCGCCGGCTGGGCGCTGGACCAGATCCTGGTGATGCTGCACCCCTTCATGCCCTTCATCACCGAGGAACTGTGGAGCAAGCAGGGCGCGGTGAACGGGCGCGAACGGCCCGATCACCCCCTGATCACCGCGAAATGGCCCGACCCGCAAGCGAGCGTCAGCAAGGACGCGACCGACGCGATCGACTGGGTCATCGAACTGACCGGCAATGTCCGCAGCGCGAAGAACGAGCTGGGCATCCCGCCCGGCACGCGCCTCGCCGCCCATGTCGCGGATCCCTCGGACGTCGCCGCCCGGACGATCGAGCGCAGCGCCGCTGCCATCGAACGGCTGGCGCGCATCACGCCGATTTCCGTGGGCGAGGCGCCGGCGGGCCCTGCCATGCAGGTCACGGCGGGGGCCGACGTGTTCGTGATCCCGCTGGAAGGGGTCATCGACATCGACGCCGAAAAAGCGCGCCTGTCGAAAGCGCTGGAAGCCTCGCAAAAGGAAGCCCGATCGCTCGAAGGACGGCTGTCCAATGCAAGCTTCGTGGAACGCGCCAAGCCGGAGGCGGTGGAAAAGGCGCGCGCGGACCATGCCCATCACGCGGCGGAAGTGGAACGTCTGACGGCGGCGCTGGCGCGACTGGGATAAATTCAGCCGCGGCGTTTCGAAACCTGCGGCGGGTCCGCCCGTTGGTCGATCGAAGGAATTCTCCTCACGATCGATCGAAGGACGTACACCCATGCAAGTCATCGCCTATGGCACGGAAAAAGCCAGCGCCTCTCGGCCCCCTTAAATTCGAGCGGCGCGACGTGCGTGCGGGCGAGATCGGGATCGAGATCAGCCATTGCGGCGTTTGCCATTCCGACCTCCACCAGGCGCGCGACGACTGGGACAACACCGTCTGGCCCTGCATCCCGGGCCACGAGATCGTGGGCACCGTCACCGAAGTCGGCGAAGGCGTGACCCGCTTCAAGGTCGGCGACCGGGCGGGCGTTGGCTGCATGGTCAACTCCTGCCAGCAATGCGACCAGTGCAAGATGGGCGAAGAGCAGTATTGCAGCGGCCCGAAGAGCTGCACCCTTACCTATAACGGCCCCAACAAGCCCGACGGGTCCAACACCTACGGCGGATATTCCACCGCCATCGCGGTCCGCGAGGAATTCGCCCTGACGATCCCGGAGGCGATCGACAGCGAACATGCCGCCCCGATCCTGTGCGCCGGCATCACGACGTACCAGCCGATGAAGTATTTCGGCCTGAAGGAAGGCATGACGCTGGGCGTCGCCGGGATCGGCGGGCTCGGCCACATGGCGGTCCAGATCGGCAAGGCGCTGGGCGCGCGCGTCGTCGCGCTGACCACCAGCTCCGAGAAGAAGGACGCGATCGCAAAACTGGGCGCGGATGCGGTCATCGACATCCATGACGAAGATGCGATGGAAGAAAACGCGATGACGCTGGACCTGATGGTCAACACCATCCCCTACAAGCACGACCTCAATCCCTACCTCGCCCTGATGAAGCCGAAGAGCCAGGTCGCGGTGGTCGGCAATTTCCTCGGCTTCGACGATCTCGACACGGCCACCATGGTGTTCCAGCACGTGGGCGTGACCGGCTCCCTGATCGGCGGGATCGCGGATACGCAGGAAGTGCTGGACCTGTGCGGCAAGCACGGCATTCGCCCGGAAATCGAGATGATCCGGATGGACGAGATCAACACCGCCTTCGAACGGATGCAGGAGGAAGACGTGCGCTTCCGCCACGTGATCGACATGGCGAGCCTGCGCGACGATCGCGATGCGGCGGACAAGGCGGTGAAGGTCGCCGATCCCGAGCGCGGCGAAGTGGTCGGCTGACGACAGGCCGGGGCGCGGCGGCAACGAAAGGCTGTCCTACAGCCTGCGGATCGTGCGATAGGGCCGCCATGATCCGCATTCCGCCCCGCCCCCTGCCCGCTGCGTTCCGGGTCAGGAAAGCCTCCCTCTTTTCTACCCTTGGACAGCGGTCCATGCGGTCCATGTCTGTGTCTTCGCGGTGACACTCGTCCTCGCAACCCACGCGCCGGCGGACCCCGATTCGGTCGAGCCGGAGATCTTCGCCTCCATCCAGGGGGAAGGCCCCAGCATCGGCCGGCCGGTGGTGTTCGTGCGCCTCTCGCGCTGCAACCTCTCCTGCGTGTGGTGCGATACGGCCTATACCTGGCACTTCGAAGGCGACGAGCGCCCGCACAGCGCGGGCCTCACCTTCGATCGCAAGCGCAACCAGGTGAAGCTGTCGCCCGAAGACGTGGCCCAGCGCGTCCGCGACCTAGGCCATCCGCATATTGTGCTGACCGGCGGGGAGCCGATGCTGCAGGCGAATGCGCTGGCGGACATGCTCGACCTGCTGCCCGACCATACGGTGGAAGTGGAAACCAATGGCAGCGTCACGCCCTCGCCCCGGCTGGACGTGCGGATCGACCAGTTCAATGTCAGCCCCAAGCTCGCGCATAGCGGGAACCCTGCGGACCTCGCTCTGGTGCCCGAACGTCTGGATGCCTTCGCCACCGACGGGCGCGCCTTCTTCAAGTTCGTGATCGCCGAACCGGCGGATCTCGACGAGGTGCTGGCTTTGCGCGACCGCTACCGCTTCCGGCCCGGCCACGTGTTCCTGATGCCCGAAGGCACCGACAGCGCGACCCTGCGCCGCCGGATGGAATGGCTCGCGCCGCTATGCCTGGAACACGGCTTCCGCCTGTCAGACCGGATGCACATCCACCTCTACGGCGATACGCGCGGGACCTGACGGCGGTCCGTCAGACTCCCTGCGCGCGCCAGCGCTGGACGGTGCGGTAGACCGCTTCCTCCTCGCCGCCGCTCTTGCTCCAGAGGTCGACGAAGCTGGGATCCTCGGAAGCCGGTCGCTTGACCTCCTCCAGGTTGTCGAAGGAAACGCGGATGGGAATGGCAACGCCCTCGCCGCAGATGATGCACTCGCGGTTGCGCAGCGCGGGAATGCTGTCGAGGAACCCGCGCGATCCTTCGGGCATGGCGGCCTTCACGAAAGCCTGGTCGCGATCGTTGTTGAGACGCATGGAGATGATCGTGCCGCACTGCGACAGCACGCCCTCTGCAAGGTCGGACGGGCGCTGGGTGATGAGGCCCAGGCTGATGCCGTACTTGCGGCCTTCCTTGGCGATCCGGCTGAGGATATTTCCTACGCTGGAGCCTTCCGCGTTCTTCTCGCTCGGCACGTACCGGTGCGCTTCCTCGCACACCAGCAGGATCGGCCGCGTCTTCTCGTCCCGCCCCCAGATCGCGAAGTCGAACACCAGCCGGCTAAGCACCGCCACCACCGTGCTGGTGATGTCGGACGGCACGCCGGACACATCGATGATGGAGATCGGCTTGCCCTCGCCCGGCATGCGGAAAATCTTGGAGATGAACTCCGCCATCGTGTCGCCCACCAGCATGCCCGAGAACATGAACTGGTAGCGCGGATCTCCTTTGATCTCGTCCAGCTTGTTCTTGATCCGCATGTAGGGCGCGGAACTGGTCGCCTTGTCCAGCTTGCCCATCTCGTCCTGGATCTTGTTGGACAGGTCGGAAAGCAGGTAGGGGACCGGGCTGTCGACGGTGATCTTGCCCATCGTCTCGGCCAGCCGGTTGCGGTTGCGCGCATGCAGCAGGCACTTGGCGAGGATGTCCGCATCGACCTGCCGTTCGTTGCCGGTGCTGGTCAGGAGCACTTCGCAATGCTCCTCGAAGTTCATCAGCCAGTACGGCATCTGCAGGTTCGACACGTCGAAGATCTTGCCGGTGGTCTTGAACGCCGCCGAATATTCTCCGTGCGGGTCGATCATGACCACGTGCCCTTCGGGCGCCGCCTCGCAGATCCGGTGAAGGATAAGCGCGGCACTGGTGGATTTGCCGGTACCGGTGGATCCCAGGAGCGCGAAATGCTTGCCGAGCATCGCGTCGATATAGATGCCCGCCCGGATATCCCGCGTGGGATAGACGGTGCCGACCTGGATGTTCGCGCGGCCGTCGCTGGCGTAGATCTGCTTGAGGTCGGGCGTCGTCGCCGGATAGACCAGCGCACCCGGCACGGGATAGCGCGTCACACCGCGGCGGAAGCCGTGGATGCGCCCGGTCAGTTTCTCTTCCTGACCCTCGCCCAGGAAGTCGATATTCGCGATGATCGAGCCTCCCGCGCGGCGGTCCTGCTTCTGGTTGCGCACATTGGCGAGAAGCCAGCTGTTGCCGACGCGGATCTTGATCTGGCTGCCCACCTGCCCGGCGAGAGCGATTGAAGGATCCTCGTCCTGGATGCATTCGTTGAGGCGTTCCAAGTCGATCGCGATCTGCGATCCGGAGCCGGCGATTTCCAGCACGACGCCGATCGGCAGCGTCGCGTTGTCCTGCTTCGCCGCGGGCCGCGGCGCGGCCTGCTGTCCGCCGAGCGGCTGCGGCTGGCGACGGAAATCCGCATTGGTCATGTCATTCATGTAGAAAGCCCCGAAACCCCTGAATTCACACGGGAGCGGGACTGCCCGAAATGGGTTAATTTCGGGTCAACCGGGAAACGCCGACCTCAGATCAGCGCGAACAAGCGACCAGCCAGCCATCCCATCAGGATCGAAAGCGAGACGGCAAGGAGTCCGTACAGCAGCGACTGGTCCTGCGAGAAAGTTTCCACGAACCGTTCGAAGCCGACCTTGCGTACTTCCACGTCGGCAACCGCACTGGCGATGACGCGTCCTCGCGAAACCGCAAACGTTTCCGCTGTATATTCGCCGGTCTGCACGTTGGACGGCAGGGCGATGCGTGCCTGGTAGAGGACCTGCTCGCTCAGCTCGACCCCGTTCGTGTCTTCCTTGTAAAGCCCCTGCCGGCGGCGGAGATCGACAAGCCCCGCACTGAAGCGCGACTGCACTTCCGGCTCGATCGCTCCGCTCGGCGACAGCTGGATGAAGTCCAGACCGAATTCGTAGATCGCCGCCGTCCGAGCGTCGACGATCTCCTCGATCGGACGGGAAGACGCCATGGCGAAATAGGAGGGCGCGGACCGGAACGCTGTGCTCTCCGCATTCATCCAGATGCCGCCGATCTGCTCCTTCTCCCGCACCCGGATGGGCTCCGCCGGGCCCTTGAGAATGACGACGATATCGTACTCGCGGCTGGCACGGGCACCGTCCGGATCGAGGATAGCGCCGAACAGGAGGAGTTCGGTCCCCGTGAAGCCCTGGCGCACCTGCACCTCGCTCTGCGAAACCTCGGGCACCAGGATCGGTTCGCGCTGTCCCGTCAGCGCGAAGAAGGCCAGGAGGCAGAGAACGAACCGCGTCACAGTCCGCTCACCGAAAAGATTTCGTCCGGCTGGTAACTGAGGCCGACCAGCATGCGGATCGCAACCGCCAGAACGATCGCCGCAAGAATGACCCGCAGGACTTCCGGCCGGGCCTTCTGCGCCAGCTGCGTCCCGATTTGCGCTCCGGACACCGATCCCAGAAGGAGAAGCGCCGCCAGCACGATGTCGACCGCCTGCGTCGTCAGCGCATGGACCATCGTCGCCACCATGGTCACGGCCATGATCTGGAACAGGGACGTACCGACAACCACGCCTGCGCTCATCCCGATGATGTAGAGCATGGCGGGCACCAGGATGAAGCCGCCGCCGACCCCCATCAGCATGGTTAGTATGCCCACGACGGTTCCTAGGATAAGGGGAGCGAGCGGGGAAATGTAGAGGCCCGAGCCGTAGAACCTCCACCGGAGCGGCAGCATCGCAACGAGGCGGTGGTGGCGTCTCTTCGCTGCCTTGCGTGTCACGCCATCCTGCGGAGGTCTCAGTGCGGTAATCGCTTCGCGCAGCATCAGCGACCCGATCGTCCCAAGCAGCACGACGTAGAGGATCGAGATGACCACATCGATCTGGCCGATGGACTCGAAGAACCGGAACAGAAGCGAGCCGATGATGGCCCCCACGACGCCGCCGGCAATCATCACGCCGCCCATCTTGAAATCGACACCCTTGCGGCGCGCGTGGGCGAAGACACCGGAAATGCTGGCGCCCGTCACCTGCGTGGAAGCGGAGGCCGCTGCCACGGTCGGGGGTATGCCGGAAAAGATGAGCAAGGGCGTGGTCAGGAACCCGCCGCCCACACCGAAGAGCCCGGACAAGAGACCGGTCAGGCCACCGAGCGCGATGATCCACAGGCCATTGACCGATAGGTTCGCGATCGGGAGGTAGACGTCCATTGTGCATCGCACCCTAGCGGAGCTGGCGCGGCGGCAAAAGGCGTCGAAACTCAGAATCCGGTAGAAAGGGTCAGCGCCGCTCCCGAACCCGGTTCCGCATTGCCTGCGACCTTGAAACGATAGTCCAGGGACAGCCGGACAGGCACATTTACGACGCGTCCTTCCAACGTGGCCGTTGGCCCGGCCGTGACGATATTGACGTCGCGCTGCGCTCCGCCCCAGGCCCCGCCGCCCAGCCTGAGACTTGCGCCTCCGACCTGCGCCAGTTCACGTTCCAGCCGAACCTGACCATCCACGAAGCCGGTTGCGAAATCGCCGGCCACGTACCCCGCCTGCACATACGCCTCTCCGCGCACATTGAGCGGCAAACGAAAGGGCGGGAGTTCGGTCACGGCGAGAACCGCAGGTCGCAGTTCCGCGCCGTTCCCATCCTCCCTGACGCGAAGCTCGACCTGCGTCCTTATCGGGATATCCGGGACCGGTCGTCCCGAGACGCCCAACGCAACTTCCGGATAGCGCGGTGTATTGAGAGCGCTGGTCGCTCTCAAATAGGCGTCGGTGGAGTGTCGGTCGGACAGATCGAAGCGACGGCGCAGGACCGCGCCTGCCTGACTGCGCCCGTAGCTCGGCAGCGTCGCGGCCTGCGACACATTGCCGCCATCACGCAGAAAGAGCCATGCACCGAGGCTCCATCGCTTCGCCGCGTAATCCGCGGGCTTGGCCGAGGCGCTTCGAACATACCTGTCCGGAGCGCTCTCCGCTGAACCGCCATCGATTGCCGAACCGCCCCCAATGCGAATTGCGGGTGCATTTGTGATGGCTTCTGTGTCCATTTTTTCGCTCGGGAGATAGCGGAGCTCGGCGTACACGCCATCCTCTCCGAAGGGACGCACCATATTGCGTCGCCAGTTCTCCAGCCGTGCGACTGACCGATGCGGCGTCTGCACGGAAGTATTCGGTTCGGCCGACTGCCACGCATCGAAGGCCGGAATGTCGCGATCGCCGCTGGAAACCTCTCCCCCTTTCTGCGGCGTCGATGCAAGGAATACATCGTCCTGCACCTGTAAGGGGAATGGCGATTGCCAGAACGCCGCTCTGACGGCTGCCCATGCGGCGATCAGCGCAAACAGCGCGACGACGGGCTGGCCCCTGCGTCCCGGAACGGCGCCGGTCACGTCGAACGTTCCTCGTAAAGGGCCGCGGCGGGATGGATCGGATGATCCGTCTTGTCCCATGCCGGAGGCTTCCCGGTCAGCGACCGAAGATAGGCCGTGAATGCCTTGCGCCCGGCCAGTATGGCGATGAAGTTGCTGACGGGTATCCGCGCGATCGATCTCACGCCTTCGCGCCATCCGAACAAGTTCGCCGTGAAGCCGAAGCGCCAGATCGCGCGCCAAAATAGCGCGGCCAGATTGAGCCAGAGGACCGTCTCCAATAGGGGACTGATCGGAGGGGGATCCACAAGATCGAACCATACCGCCAATACGCTCGTGGAACCTGTCACGACCAGTAGATAACCCAGGAACAATACGAGTGCCGCAAAGGGACCGCGCCGGTCCCTCAGCCGCATCCAGATTTCTGCAGGCTGCCAGCTCCAGCCGAGCCGGTCCCAGCCCTGGAACGCGATGCCATGTATCCAGCGGGTCTTTTGCCGGATCGACTGATCCAGGTCCGACGGGAAATAGGCGCGCGTCGCGATCAATCGGCCTGTTTCGTCACGCGCACGGACGAACCGCCCCCTCTCGCCCGTCCGGGCAAGCCCGAGGCCGAGCTCGTAATCCTCCGTGAGGCACTGGCTCGCGAAAGGCTCTCCATCGCGCGCCAGCCGATCGAGATGGTCCCTTGTTATCGCGCATCCCACGCCGGCAAGCGGGATCGCCGTACCCAGAAGTTCCCTGACAGGCATTGCCCGGCCATGGGCTTCCGCGAACTCCTCGCTGTAATGGCTCCCGACCCAGCGGGAGCCGGCTTGCGGCATGGCGATAACCGGCAATTGCGCGAGCGCCGCCCCCTCGAGAGAGGTCTCGAGCAGGACGAGGCCGGCCGGGTCGATCATGTCTTCGGCATCGTGCAGGATGACGAACCGGACCTTGGTTCCGGAGGCTTCTTCGTCCGAGACGAGCGACCGATAAAGGCAGTTAAGGCAGTCGGCCTTCGTCGTCGGTCCATCGGCATCATGGACGACGATCCTTACGCGCGGGTCCGCGCCCGCGGCTTTGGTCGCCTGCTCGAGGGTGGCCAGATCGTTCCGGTAAACGCCTACAAAGACCCGCAGTGCCGACTGCGGCCAGGCTTGCAGCATGTGCCCTAGCATGGCCGCAATGACTCGTTCCTCCTGCCAAGCGGGCACGAAAACCGCTACGGGGCCCTGCAAGGGACGCTCATTGTTCGACGATCGAAACTCGCGCGGTTTCAGCCGGCCGGTCAGTTTCAGCCAGATCCAGCAGAGGTCCATCGCGATCTCGTCGACCGCGCCGATCAGGAAGAAAATACCCGCGAAGAGGAAAAGCTCGTGCTGCACCAGCACGAACCATTCCCACAATGAGAACTCCGTCATTTCAGAAAATCGCGCCCCCGTGATCCCCAACCGCCTTCTACCATCAGATTGAGCAGTTGCAACGGGAAGGAAATTGCGAAAGAGGGGGCCGAACCATGGTTCGATCCCGCTCCCGCATTCGTCGCCTCGTCGCCCCGGTCCGCTCGCTTTTCGTAAGCGACGCTTCGGCGGGGGTACTTCTGATCCTCGTCGCGATTGCCGCGATGATCGCAGCCAATTCGCCGCTGTCCGACGAATATCGCGACCTTTTCTACGGGTACATGTTCCCGAAGGACGTGTTCAAGCTGAACACGCTGCACCTCTGGATCAATGACGGGCTGATGGCGATCTTCTTCTTCGTCGTCGGCTTGGAGATCAAGCGGGAGATCATCTGCGGCCAGCTCTCTTCCCCGGAACAGCGGCGCCTGCCGGTGCTGGCGGCGTCTGCCGGCATGATTGCACCGGCGCTGGTGTACCTGTTCTTCATCGGCGGCGACGCGGGTCTGACCCGCGGATGGGCGATACCGGCTGCAACAGACATTGCCTTCGCGATGGGTGTAATCGGGCTGCTCGGCAGCCGTGTTCCGGCATCTTTGCGCCTCTTCCTGCTGACGATCGCCATCGTGGACGACATGGGCGCCGTCATCATCATTGCGGCGTTCTACGGAGAATACTTCAACCCGTTCTGGTTCCTGATGTCGGTCCTGCTCCTGGCCGTGATGGTCGGGATGAACCGGTTCGGGGTGAACCGGATCTGGCCCTTCGTCCTGGTGGCCTTCGCATTGTGGTTTGCCGTCCTGTTTTCCGGCGTACACGCGACGATTGCAGGTGTACTTGCCGCGCTGACCATTCCGATGCGTTCATCGAACGGCTCCAGTCTGCTGGAGCGCATGGAGCATTCGCTGGCGCCCTGGAGCGCGTATCTCGTCGTTCCCATATTCGGCTTCGCGAATGCGGGGGTCGATCTGTCGGATATGGGGCTGAACGAGATATTCGCTCCGCTGCCCCTGGCGATCGCGACCGGACTGTTTGTCGGAAAGCAGCTCGGCATATTCGGGATCGTCGTGGGGGCCGTCAAACTCGGGATTGCAAAGGCTCCCGACAATGCGAGCTGGCCTGAGATATGGGGCGTGGCCGTCCTGTGCGGGATCGGCTTCACCATGTCCCTCTTTATCGGGGAACTGGCCTTTGTGGGTAACCGAACCCTGATCGACGAAGCCAAGATCGGAATCCTCATGGGGTCGATCATCTCGGCGTTCCTGGGCTATTTCATCCTGCGCCTGACGACGCGGCACCCGGAGGAATCGGACCCGCAGTCGGAACCCGCCTAACCGGCGGGTCCCGAACGACGGCAATATTCAGAAACTCATCGACAGGGTTGCGACCACCGTATCGTCGGTCAGGCCGTCGACCTCCGGTCCGTCCACGGCGACATAGGCCACGCTCGCTTCCAGCTTCCCGAAGAACGTGGCACTCGCCCCGATCGAATAATCGAAGCCCGTATCGTCCGTGGTCCCCGCAAGGATTGGCGGCGCGAGTACGCCATCTGTGTAACCGATATGCGCGTTCAGCGAGATCGGCGTATTGGGAACGCCTGTCGAAAAGTCGGTATAAACGTAGAGGTTGTCGCCACCGAGGGAATCCTGGTCCCAGGCATAGGCGATGCCAAGTTCGGCCTCCGCAGGGCCCAGCGAACCGCTGATCGATGCGTAGGGCTCCCAGTAATTCACGTTCGCGTCGATATTCTCGGTCGGATACAGGTAGTACAATATGCCGACGTCGAGCCCGACGCCGTCCGCCACATCGCCGCTCCATCCGGCATAAAGGTCGAGCTCCATCTCCCCGAAAGACGGACCGCCTTCGATCGAGGACGCCCAGGTCCCGACGTAAATACCGCTCTCATGCGCGACATCGATCCCGCCCTGGATTGCAGGATCGCCATTGGACAGCGACACGCCGCGAAAGCGGTAGTCGCTGGTCAGCGCTACGTTGCCGGAGATTTCGATTTCACTGGGCGGATCGGTCACGTCCTGCGCCGCGGCCGGTAGGGCCGCGAACGCCGGAAGGGCGAAAAGGGAAGCGGCCAGAAGACCGCGTGTGGACGTTAGCATAGCGTAATCACCTCGATTAGCAGTTGTGCTTTCGTCCCTCCTGCCGTCCATCGGTCGCAATTTTATAGGCGCGATCTCGTCTGGACTTGAAATCTTATTGCAAACAATTGTGCAATGCACAAGTAGCCGCCAATTCGAATTGCGGGACGTTGCGATAATGTCACGCAGGTCCTATCTGATTGCCGGTACATGCTCGGTCCCGGCACGCGGGTGACGAGCTTCCCGAACCCTTGCCAGTATAGTTTCACACCGCATGTTTGAACCTCTGCGCAGACTTTTTCGCGCTTCTCCGCCGCTCGACCGACCGCGTATCCCGGCCGGCGAACGCACCTTCGTGATCGGCGACATTCACGGCCGCCTGGACCTTTTCCAGGCGCTGGCGTCCGAAATCGAGCGGGAGGACGAGCGGCGCGGACCTGCCCGAACGACGGTCATTCTCCTTGGGGACCTGATCGACCGCGGACCGGACAGCGCGGGCGTGATTGCGAAGGCCAGGCATTGGCAAGCCCAGCGCGATGTCCGGATCCTGATGGGCAATCATGAGGAAATGTTCCTCGATTCGTTCGAACGCGAATCCGTTCTTCGTCATTTCCTGAAACATGGCGGCCGGGAAACGCTCATCAGCTACGGCATCGACCAGAAACTGCTGACCGAGAGTACGGTCGAGGAACTGCGCGAGATCATCGACACCGTGGTGCCGCAGGACGACCGGGATTTCGTGGCAGGGTTCGAGAGCACGATCGAACAGGGCGATTACCTGTTCGTCCATGCCGGTATCGATCCCTCGCTTCCCATGGAGGCCCAGTCGGCAAGGGACATGCGCTGGATCCGCGAACCTTTCCTGACCCATGAGAAGCCCCATTCGCATGTGGTCGTTCACGGACATACGATCGTCCCGGAAATCGTCGAGAAGACCAACCGGATCGGCATCGATACAGGGGCCTACCGTTTCGGACGGCTGACGGCCTTGGTGCTCGAAGGCGAAGATCGCGCCTATATTCAGGCGATCGAACCGGAAGGTGGCGGTACGATCACCTTCGACTACCTTGCGCATTCTGTGGGAGAAACTGCACGATGAAAATCGCCATGGTTGGATCCGGCTATGTCGGACTGGTTTCGGGCGCGTGCTTCGCCGATTTCGGGCACGAAGTGGTGTGCATCGACAAGGACTCCTCCAAGATCGAACGGCTCCACGATGGCGTCATGCCGATCTACGAGCCTGGCCTCGCGGAACTGGTCGCGGCGAACGTCGATGCCGGACGCCTTTCCTTCACGACCGATCTGGCGGAGGGCATCGAGGGGGCAAGCGCCATTTTCATCGCGGTGGGGACTCCCAGCCGCCGGGGCGACGGGCATGCCGACCTGTCGTTCGTGCATGCCGTGGCGGAAGAAGTCGCGGCAAACCTTTCAAACGATGCCGTGATCGTGACCAAGTCGACCGTTCCTGTCGGAACCGGAGACGAGGTGGAGCGGATCATCGCGGACAGCGGGACAGCGCATCGCTTCACCGTGGTATCCAACCCAGAATTCCTCCGCGAAGGCGCTGCGATCGGCGATTTCAAACGACCGGACCGGATCGTGATCGGAACCGAGGACGAGTTCGGCAAGGATATCATGCGCGAGGTCTATCGCCCGCTGTTCCTGAACGAGTCCCCGATCCTGTTTGTCAGCCGGCGCAGCGCCGAATTGATCAAGTATGCGGCCAACGCGTTCCTCGCGACGAAGATCACCTTCATCAACGAAATGGCGGATCTGTGCGAGAAGGTCGGCGCCAACGTGCAGGACGTCTCGCGCGGGATCGGGATGGACAACAGGATCGGGTCCAAGTTCCTGCATGCCGGCCCGGGATATGGCGGCTCGTGCTTCCCGAAGGACACGCTCGCCCTGCTTAAGACTGCCGAGGATTACGAGAGCCCCACCCGCATCGTCGAAGCGGTCGTCAAGGTGAACGACAGCCGCAAGCGTGCGATGGGCCGCAAGGTCCTCGAAGCGCTGGGCGGACATGATGCCGCGCGCGGAAAGAAGGTCGCCCTGCTGGGTCTGACCTTCAAGCCCAACACAGACGACATGCGCGACAGTCCGGCCATCGCCGTGGCACAGACCCTGATCGATGCCGGCGTATCCGTATCGGCCTACGATCCGGAAGGGATGGAACTCGCCGCACCGCTCATGCCCGAGGTCGAGATGTGCGAGAACACCTACGCTGCGATCGAAGGTGCGGACGCCATCGCGATCGTCACCGAATGGGACGTGTTCCGCGCGCTCGACCTGCCGCGCGTCAAGAAGCTGGCCAAGGCTCCGGTCCTGATCGACCTGCGCAACATCTACCAGCCGGACGATATCCGCGCCGCCGGGTTCCAGTACACAAGCATCGGCCGCAGCTGACAAGCGGTCGCCAGGGGGCCTGTAAGCCGGGTTCTGTCCCGGACGCGGTATCGTTTCCGACCTGCCGTCCGGTGGCAGCCATTCATCTGGGCGGTCCGTTGCCGGACCGCTCGAGCAGCCAACCCGGACTTCCCGGGGCGAAGCGCCCCTGCCCTTGCGAGCGCGAAGTCCCTATTTGGCCTTGCTCCGGGTGGGGTTTGCCGTGCGGGCGACGTTGCCGCCACCCCGGTGCGCTCTTGCCGCACCCTTTCACCCTTGCCTGAGAGGCCGAAGCCCCCATCGGCGGTCTGCTCTCTGTGGCACTGTCCCTGGCGTTTCCACCGGCGGGCGTTACCCGCCACCCTTTCTTCGTGGAGCCCGGACTTTCCTCGGTTTCCCGCGGCTGCCCGGCCCCCTGGCCCGCGCTATCTAGCGCGTCCCTGGTCGCGATCCAAGAGCAACTGGAAAAGGATCGCCCGGACCTGCCCGTCGATTTCGCCATCGATCTTTTCGGGCCGCCAGCGACGCTGGAAGGCCTCGACCACCTTGTGCCCGTCACTCACGTCGTAACCGAACCGCTCAAGCGCGAGATAGAAGCTGGCATCGTTGTCGAACGGGTCGCCATGTTCGAGCTTCTTCGGTCGCGGCAGGCACAGGCCGTATTCGGCGAGGCGATCCCAAGGGAAGAGCTCGCCTGGATCGATCTTGCGAGCCGGCGCGACGTCGGAGTGGCCGACGACATTCGCGCGGGGGATGTCATAATCCTTGACCATGCGGGCGACGAGCGGGACGAGAGCCTCGAACTGCGCGTCGGGAAAGCCCTGATAACCGTATTTATGGCCTGGATGGTCGAGCTCGATGCCGATGCTGGCCGAATTCACGTCCCTGTGACCGCGCCAGTAGGAAACGCCGGCATGCCACGCCCGCTTTTCCTCGGGGACGAGCTGGACCACTTCCCCGCCCTTCCCGATCACGTAGTGGGCCGAGACGCCGGCCTCCGGATCGCAAAGGCGCTCTATCGCGAAGCCCTTGTCTTCCATTTCGGTGTAGTGGATCACCACCATCGAAATCGGCAACTTGCGCTCGTTCCAGTTGGGAGAGCGCGTCTCCCGATCGACGAGCTCGTCGCGGCTGGCGGACAGGTCCTCGCCCGACTTGCCGAAATCGCTCATGCGACGGGACCTTCGGGTTGCGGCAGGACGGCTCCGAGGACCAGCGTTTCGTCGGTCCGGTGGTGCTGCAGGCCACCGCCCGCGCGTTCGGCGAGCAGGGCCAGCATATGCGCCGGCGCCGTTCGCCCGCTCAATTCCTCCTCGGGAAGGTCGCCTTCCAGCGCCGTCCCGATCTTCTCGTCGAAGGCGATCCGCGTTCCTGCGGCGCGCACGACGATCTCCGTCGCTCCGTCGCGCGTCTCCGCGCCGATATCGAGCGTTCCACCGCGAACCAGCGCATCGATCGCCATATGGGCGAAATTCAGCATGACCTTGACCGCATCCTTGGGCAGGCGGTCGTCGGCAAGCGCCCAGTTGACCCTGATCCGTTTCGCATCTCCGGCCAACGCTTCGATCGCCGCCTGGGCCTCTTCCACCGGGACCAGTGCCCCGAAACCGCCTGCTGCGCCGAAAGCGAGCCGGAAGAACTTCAGCTTGTCGGCACTTGCCTTCGCACTCTGTTCCAGCAGCTCGAAGCAGCGGGCCCGCATATCGGGGTCCTTCTCGTCCGCCAGCAGTTCGAGACCGTTGCTGAGCGCCCCGACCGGAGACAGCAGGTCATGGCACAGACGCGAGCAAAGCTGGCTGGCAAGGTCTAGAGCTTTGGCGTCGGTCATGAATTTCCCTGGTTCTCGGTATCGAAATATGCGGATCCGGTCTGGCGACCCGCCCCTGCTGCCTAGCGTTTCGAGACGACGTATGGAAGCGGGGTGAACCCATCCTCCCCATCGAGGAAAAGCCGGACATGTTCACCTGCGATGATCGCCCATATCGAGTTGTCGCCAGCGGACATTGCCTGGTCGGTCTGCGAAGGAACCGCACGGCCTTCGGGGTGGGAGTGATAGTATCCGGCAACCGGCAAGCCGCCGCCGCGCGCGTCCCGGTGCGCGTCGATAAGTGCCTGCGGATCGATCTCGAAATGGGAACGTGGGGTCGGATGCACGTTACGCGCCGGTTGGATCGCCTCGATCGCCGATCGGTCGCCGCGAAGGATGCCGCAACATTCGGCCGGATACGCACGTTCCGCCTCCTCGACCAGTCGGGTCAGAAGGTCACTTGTCAGGCGGACCGGCCTGTCTCTAGGCATCGAAGATGGACCGCGAACGCGTCATGGAAGGTACAATCGGCACTGCGGGGCGGCTCGACAAGGCCCTGGCCGACGCGACCGGCCTTTCGAGGGAGCGGATCAAGGGACTGATCGCGGGCGGCCGCGTTGTGATCGATGGAGAGATCGGCCGGTCCGCATCGGCGAAGACGGAACTCGGCTCGTCGTTTTCCGTCCACTTGCCGCCCACCGCCGATCCACAGGCCCGTCCACAGGACCTCGCGCTCGATATCGTCTACGAGGACGCGCACCTTCTGGTCGTGAACAAGGCCGCCGGCATGGTCGTGCATCCCGCGGCTGGCAATCCTGACGGCACTCTCGTCAACGCGCTGCTGCACCACTGCGCCGGACGCCTCTCAGGCATCAATGGCGTGGCCCGCCCGGGGATCGTCCATCGCATCGACAAGGATACTTCGGGCCTGCTGGTAGTCGCGAAGACCGACGCCGCGCACGAAGGGCTCGCCGCGCAGTTCGCAAGGCATTCGATTGAGCGGAAATATATCGCCGTCTGCGTCGGACATCCCGTTCCGTCCGCCGGCACGATCGAGGGACTGCTCGGGCGTTCCGACGCCAACAGAAAGAAAATGGCGGTGCTCCCCAAGGATTCCTCGCGTGGCAAGCATGCCGTCACGCACTACAACACCATCGACCGGCTTGACGGCGCTTCGGTGCTCGAATGCCGGCTGGAAACCGGGCGCACCCACCAGGTGCGCGTTCACTGTGCATCAATAGGTCATCCGCTATTGGGAGATCCTGTCTATGGACGCTCACCTGCGCGGCTTCGACCGCTCCTCGCACAGCTCGATTTCAGGCGTCAGGCCCTGCATGCGGCAAGCCTCGGCTTCGTCCATCCGGCAAGCGGCGAAACGGTCCGTTTCGAGGCCGAAGTGCCGTACGATATGGCGGAACTTATCGACCAAGCCGCTCGTTGAAATCGATGAAACGCACTGCACAAAAAGCAGGTCTGCGCCTATATGTAACCGTGTGGCCGATACCGCTGGATGCCCGTTCGGGGTCCGGCAACAGCGGTCGACGCAAGAAAGGTTAGGGACAACGTGAGCAACAGCAAAGCACTGGCCGTACCGGCCCTCGGCGGGGAGCAGAGCCTCAATCGCTATCTGTCCGAGATCAAGAAGTTTCCCGTACTGACGCAGGAGCAGGAATATATGCTCGCGAAGCGGTACGAAGAGCACGAGGATCCCGAAGCTGCGGCGCAGCTCGTTACCTCACACCTGCGCCTCGTGGCGAAACTTGCCATGGGCTATCGCGGTTACGGACTGCCCGTGAGCGACCTCATTTCCGAAGGCAATGTCGGCCTGATGCAGGGCGTGAAGAAATTCGAACCCGATCGCGGTTTCCGTCTCGCGACCTATGCGATGTGGTGGATTAAGGCGAGCATCCAGGAATACATCCTGCGCAGCTGGTCGCTCGTGAAGATGGGCACTACCGCCGCGCAGAAGAAGCTGTTCTTCAACCTTCGCCGGATGAAGAAGCAACTGGAGGCCTACGAGGACAGCGACCTCCATCCGGACGACGTGACCAAGATCGCCACCGATCTCGGCGTGCCGGAGCAGGAAGTCGTCAACATGAACCGGCGCATGATGATGGGCGGCGACGGATCGCTGAACGTCAGCATGCGAAACGGGGAAGAAGGCTCGGGCGAATGGCTCGACTGGCTGACCGACGATCGCCCCTTGCAGGACGAGACGGTTGCCGACGCGCAGGAGGCCGAAGTCCGGCACGAAATGCTGGCGGAAGCTATCGGCACGCTGAACGATCGTGAGAAGCACATTTTCACGGAACGGCGACTGACGGAGAACCCGCAGACGCTCGAAGAACTGAGCCAGGTCTACGATGTCAGCCGCGAGCGCATTCGTCAGATCGAAGTCCGCGCTTTCGAAAAGGTCCAGAAAGCGATGAAGACCATCGTTGGCGAACGCCTGACGCCGGTCGCAGCCTGATCATCCCCCAATCAATCGAGCCCCTTCCGCGCCATGCGGGAGGGGCTTTTCTTATGGAGGAAAGCATCTAGACTGCGTCCATGAAGACACGACTTCTCCTGACGCTTGCCCTGCCCGTTTTTTCGCTCGCTGGTCTATCGACGAGTGCATCGGCGCAGCAGGAAATCGACGCGCCCGATGGCCCATGGACACACCGCGTCGCAAAAGCGGTCTTCCCCCAATATGCGGGTGGCTTCGTTCGCACGCGCGTTACCGAGTTCAATGCCTCCGGAGACGATGTCGGCGTAGGCTACGGCCTGGAAAGAGGCGACGACGAACTCTTCATCACGGTCTATCTGTACCCGGCCGAACAAGGTCGCTCTTGCCGGACCGAGATGGACGATACGAAAGCGCCGATCGTGCGCTACGAAGGGGAGACGGAACTCTTCGACCGTCCCGCACCGCCCGTTCCCGCACAATCTTCGGGCGAGGCCTACCACGCGCGCTACACCATTCCCGCAAACGGAATGCGCCCGGGATCCCCGGCCTTCGTCTCCGATGCCTATCTGCACTGCCCCGCAGGTGGCGAATGGATGGTCAAGGTGCGCGCAAGCTGGACCGGTGAGGCCGAGACCTTCCCCGACCTTTCCCCATTGCTGAACGCGATCGGCTGGTCGCACATGGATACCGGCCCCGCTGCCTAGTATCGGCAAAAGGTCAAACGGGCTGCCTTATCTCGGTCGATCCCTGTTTGGCATACCGGCTCCCCAACGCTAGGGACGACCGATGGCCCTCCGCCTCGCAATCTTCATCGCGAAATTCATTCTCTGGTTCGTCGGAATCAGCCTCGCTCTGGTGCTGCTGTTCAAGTTCGTCCCGCCCCCGGCGACGGCGACCATGCTGCTCGACGAAAACGGCTACACGAAGGAATGGCGGCCACTGTCGGGCATCGATCGCAACATGGTCGGCGCGGTGATCGCGGCGGAGGACGGCAAGTTCTGCACGCATGACGGCTTCGATCGCGAGGCGATCGAACAGGCGATGCGGGAGAATGCCAAGGGCGGGCGCATACGCGGCGGCTCCACGATAAGCCAGCAAACCGCCAAGAATGTCTTCCTCTGGCAAGGCGGCGGGTTCTTCCGCAAGGGACTGGAGGCCTGGTTCACGTTCCTGATCGAGCTTCTCTGGGGCAAGGAGCGGATCATGGAAGTCTATCTGAACGTGGCGGAAACCGGCATCGGGACCTACGGGGTCGAAGCCGGTGCGCAACGCTATTTCCAACAATCCGCCGCAAGCCTCTCGCCGATCCAGGCAGCCCGTATCGCCGTCAATCTCCCGCTGCCCAAGAAACGCTCGGTTCTCAATCCGCAGGGATGGCTCAGGCGCCATGGCAACAGCGTCGCCGCGCAGGTTTCCATTGTCCGGCGTGACGGACTGGATTCCTGCATCTATGGGTGATCCCCATGGGCGCGGGGCATTCTCATTCACATTCCCACGCGCATGGCGACGGCCATGCGCATGGGCCGACCAACTACGGACCGCGGTTTGCGCTCGGCGTGGTGCTCAACAGTGCCTTCGTCGTCTTGGAAGCCACTTACGGTTTCCTTTCGGGATCCATGGCGCTCGTAGCGGACGCGGGTCACAATCTTTCGGACGTTCTGGCCCTGCTCCTGGCATGGGGCGCTTCCGTCGCGGCGCGCAAACCACGTTCGTCCCGTTACACCTACGGCTACAAGAGTTCGACGATCCTCGCCGCCATGGCGAATGCCTTGCTGCTGGCGGTAGCCATCGGCATCATCTCGTACGAGACGATGCATCGCTTCGTGAACCCTTCACCGGTCGAAGGCTGGACGATGATCATCGTGGCAGGGATCGGCATCGTCGTTAATCTCGGCACAGCATTGCTTTTCCTCGGCGGACAGCATGACCTGAACATCCGGGGGGCATTCCTCCACATGGCGGCGGACGCACTCGTTTCGGTGGGTGTGGTCATTGCCGGCCTGGCGATCCTCCTGACCGGGCTCCCCTGGATAGACCCGCTGGTCAGCCTGCTGATCGTGGCGGTCATTGCATGGGGGACCTGGGGCCTGGCGCGCGACAGCGTGATGCTCGGCCTCAATGCGGTCCCTGCCGGCATTTCGGAAAGCGAAGTGCGCCAGCACCTAGCCAGCCTCTCCGGCGTCCAGACGGTTCACGACCTTCACATCTGGCCGATGAGCACGACGGAGACCGCATTGACCGCACACCTCGTCATGCCTGGCGGCCATCCGGGCGACGCCTTCCTGGCCGGACTGGCCCGCGATCTCGAACAGCGGTACCGCATCGGCCACACGACCATTCAGGTGGAGCGGGACCGCGACGGATGCGAAACCGGCGGATGCTGAGGCCGGGGTTCAAGTCTTGCATCGCGACCACGCTCGCATGGTCGATCGCCGGCTGCGCTGCCCCGAGCAGCTACATGGGCATCCCCTTCACTTCCGCGAACGCATCCGAATTTGCGGCACCGGAGCCGCTACGGGCGAGGCGTGACGAAGACCTGCGCCTGCTCGTGCAGTACGTGAATACCGGCTGCCTCGTCGACAGGGACGACCCGGCGGCCATCGACTTGCGGACGCCCGAGACGATCGCGGCCTGCCGGGTAATCGAACACGATCTCGCACTGGCCGGGTTCCCGATCACCGAACTGCCGTCCATGTTCGACTATTCGGCCTACCCGCTCTCAAGGCTCGCGCAATCGGCCAGCACGGGCAACAAGAGCGCGCAACTGGAACTGGGCCTGCGGTTCGAAGCTGGCCGCGATGTTCCCGTCGATTACGAGAAGGCACGCGAACTTTATGCGTCCGCTGCCAGGACATCCTGCGGTCCGGTCTGGGTATACGTCCCGCCAGTGGGGAACGGGACCAGCGGCAGGACGATGCAGGTCGACACAGGTCCTTTGCAGCCCGGCCTGGCCGTGGCAAAGCGCCATCTCGAAGCGCTGGATCGCAAGCTGTGCGATGCAGGCGAAGCCAGGAGATGTGCAGGATCATGAGCGAGGCGCAAAGCGCGCGCGATGCCCTGAAGGCCGCCATGCTTCGTATCGCGAAGGGCGATACCGATGCGCTGGAGCAGGTCTACCGCGCGACGCATATGAAGCTTTTCGGCATCTGCCTTCGTATCTTGGGCGACCGAAAGGAGGCCGAAGACGCTTTGCAGGATGTGTATGTGACGCTCTGGCGCCGCGCCGACCGCTACGATGCGGAGCGCGCCAGCCCGATAACCTGGCTCGCCACGTTCGCCCGCAACCGGGCGATCGATCGTCTGCGCACGGGCAAGGTTCGTCGCGGTGCTGTCCCGCTCGAAGAGGCCGGGCGTATCGAGGACGATACCCCTTCGGCGGACCAGCGCATGATCGATGCCGAGCGTTCGGCGCGCATCCATTCGTGTATCGAGGAGCTCGAGAACAGGCAGCGCGATGCGATCAGAAGTGCCTATTTCGAAGGCCGCACCTATGCCGAACTGGCCACCAAGGTCGATGTGCCGCTCGGCACGATGAAAAGCTGGATCCGCCGGGGTCTCATGAAGCTGCGTACATGCATGGAGAGGGGCGAATGAACGACGACGAGCGCCCCGACCTGATCCTCGCTGCCGAATATGCCGTCGGCCTGCTGGAGGGAGAGGAACTTCTCTCCTTCCGCGCACGTATGGCAAGGGAGCCCGAGCTCGAAGCCGAAGTCGCGTTCTGGGAAACGCGCTTGGCACCGCTGCTGGACGAGGTGTCCGGCGGTCGACCCGACCGAACGGTATGGGACAGAATTGCGGCAGAGATCGGATCAGGGGGCTGCGGCGGAGAAGTCGTCCGAATGAGGCGCCAGATCACCTTCTGGCAGAGGGCGGCGGCCGCCGCCTCGGTTGCAGCCGTCGCGGCGATGGCGCTGGTGCTGTTCCAGCTTTCGCCTGCAACACCGCCGCAAACGCCGCGGGAAACGCCGGAATCCGAGGCGCCGCTGGTTGCGTCGATCCCGATCGGCGATACGCCCTTGCGACTGGGAGTGACGTTCCTTCCGGATCGCGAGGAGATGCTGGTTTCCGCCAGCGGCCTGACGGCGGACGGCGTCCACGATCACGAGTTGTGGCTCGTACCCGCAGCTGGCGATCCCCTGTCACTCGGCGTCGTCGCGCCGGGCGAGGAACGGCGTATGCCGATCGATCCCGCACTGGCGGAACTGATCGGGGACGGATCGCGGATGGTCCTGACCCGCGAGCCGATCGGCGGGAAGCCGCCCGCCGCGCAAGCCGGCCCGGTCGTGGCCGAGGGCTCCTTCTCCACCACCTGACATTTTTTGCATCCATCGAGCGGCGGGCTTCGTAGCTCCTCGTGCAAGACCGGACGGGCTTGCGCGAACAGAGGAGTATCCGAATGCCCTTCGTAAATCGCTTGAAGACCGCCACCCTTGCCGCCGCCGTCGCGATCGGAGCGACCGGCTTTGCCGGCAAGCCCGCGATGGCCGATCATCACGGATCGCATGGTCAGGCGGAGTCGAACATCGTCCAGACCGCCATGGGAACAGGCGTCCACGAAACGCTGGTGACTGCAGTGAAGGCGGCGGACCTCGTGGACACGCTTTCCGGACCGGGCCCCTTCACCGTCTTCGCGCCGACCGACACCGCGTTCGCGAAACTTCCGGACGGGACGGTCGCCTCCCTAGTGATGCCGGCGAACAAGGATCAGCTGACCGACATCCTGACCTATCATGTGATTGCCGGCAACGTATCCTCCGCCGATCTCGCGGCGCTCGTCCGTCGGCATGGCGGAAGCGCAAGTATCGAGACCCTCGCGGGCGAAGAACTTTCCGCACGGCTTTCCGGTGACACCATCGTGATCACCGACGGCGCCGGTCGATCGACTGCGGTCACGCAAGCCGATGTGCGCACGTCCAACGGCACCATCCATGTCACCGACGGGGTCTTTCTTCCCGGCTGAGTGACCAATTCCCCGGGCGTTGCCTGAAACCCACGCAAGGCAGCGCCTTCTTGGCCCGTCCGACCCCTCCTCCTTGGGTCGGGCGGGTCCTTTTTCACATGCGTTCAGAAGCCGGGCGCTCGAGTTCCGGGATCTCGATCTCGACGAGCTTCCAGGACAATCCCTCGCGTTCGAAGACGAGGCGTGGTGCGGTTTCCGCGTCGATGTCATCGGTTTCCGGGATCGCCCGAAAACGTGACAGGCCATCGCGTTCGATACGCCAGTCGATCGGTTCCTGCGCGGCATCACCTGCCGGCGCGGCTTCGATCAGCCCCGATCTTGCCTGCCCTTCGCGCACGACCGACCCGATGACTTCGGGTGTCACAATATTGTCGACCATGCCGTCGATCACGACCATGCCCAAGGCCGCGCCAAGCTTTTCGCCACCCGATCCGGTCTCGGAGGCAAGCTCGGCCTGCATCCTGGCGCGCAGGTCGGCCTTCATTTCCGTGCGAACGGAATCGAAATCTACGCGCGCCTCGATCGCCTCGCTGTCACCGGCCACGACCGCATCGCGCAGGCCGTTCATCGCCAACCACGGCGCCGCCACATACCAGCCGACGACGCCCAGAAGGACGAGCGCCATAACCCCGACGATCCATTTCTTCATTTAAAGGTGCCTCCCCTGTGCCAAGAAGGGAGGGCGGCGAACTAGGCCGCTTCTTCCTTCTCGGCGTGAACCTGGACCGGTTCCTTGCGTCCGTCCACGACGTCCTTGTCGACGACGATCTCCGCGACACCTTCCATGTCGGGCAGGTCGAACATGGTGTCGAGCAGGATACCTTCGACGATGGACCGAAGGCCGCGCGCGCCGGTCTTGCGCTGGATCGCTTTCTCGGCAATCGCGCGCAGCGCTTCGTCGGTGAAGGTCAGTTCCACGTCTTCCAGTTCGAAGAGCTTCGCATACTGCTTGGCGATCGCGTTTTTCGGTTCCTGGAGGATGGTCACGAGCGCATCGACGTCGAGGTCGTGCAGGGTCGCGATAACCGGCAGACGACCGACGAATTCGGGAATGAGACCGAATTTCAGGAGGTCTTCCGGTTCGCACTTCTGCAGGAGCTCACCCACGCGGCGCTTGTCCGGATCGGCGACATGCGCGCCGAACCCGATGGAACGCTTCTGCAGTCGGTCCGCAATGATCTTGTCAAGACCGGCGAAGGCACCGCCACAGATGAACAGGATGTTGGTCGTGTCGACCTGAAGAAATTCCTGCTGCGGGTGCTTGCGGCCACCCTGCGGCGGAACGGACGCGGTGGTCCCTTCCATCAGCTTGAGCAACGCCTGCTGCACACCCTCGCCCGAGACGTCGCGCGTGATCGAGGGATTTTCGGCCTTGCGCGTGATCTTGTCGATCTCGTCGATGTAGACGATGCCGTGCTGGGCCTTGTCGACGTTGTAGTCGCTCGCCTGCAGCAGCTTGAGGATGATGTTTTCGACATCCTCACCCACATAGCCGGCCTCGGTCAGGGTGGTGGCGTCGGCCATGGTGAAGGGCACGTCGAAAGTGCGCGCCAGCGTCTGGGCCAGCAGCGTCTTGCCGCAACCGGTCGGTCCGACGAGCAGAATGTTCGACTTCGCCAGTTCGACGTCGCCCGCCTTGCCGGCGTGCTTCAGGCGCTTGTAGTGGTTGTGCACCGCGACGCTCAGCACGCGCTTGGCGCGGTCCTGACCGATCACGTAGTCGTTGAGGGTGCCGAAAATCTCGCTAGGCGGCGGAACTTCGCCTTCCTTGCGACCGGTCAGGCCGGCCTTGGTTTCCTCGCGGATGATGTCGTTGCACAGCTCGACGCATTCATCGCAGATGAACACGGTCGGGCCGGCGATCAGTTTGCGCACTTCGTGCTGCGACTTGCCGCAAAAGCTGCAATACAGCGTCGACTTGCTATCGGTACCACTCAATTTGGTCATATCCCATTTCCCGAATCGCCTACCGGTCCCGGTCCGGTGGGATTCCTCCGACTCTAAAGCCGGAATGATTTAATTCAACAGCCGCCCCTAGCAGCGCCCACCTTGCCCTCGCCTGAAACGGCAGGGTTTCCAAAGCGTGAAGCGTGCAAGGGGCCGCCATTCGCGGCCTGCGGCCCCTTATTCGGGGGCGCCGCCGGAACCTTCGGTCTCGTCGATCTTGTCGCTGTCCGGGCGAGTTTCGAAGACCTTGTCAACAATCCCGAACTTCATCGCCTCGTCGGCTTCGAGGAAGGTATCGCGGTCCATCGCCTTCTCGATCTCGTCGAGGCTCTGGCCGGTATACTTCACGTAGAGTTCGTTCATGCGCTTCTTGATGCGCAGGATCTCGCGCGCCTGGATCTCGATGTCCGATGCCATGCCGCGGGCCCCGCCGCTCGGCTGGTGCACCATGATCCGTGCATTGGGCAGAGCGATGCGCATGCCCGGCTCGCCCGCGGCCAGCAGGAAGCTGCCCATGGACGCAGCCTGCCCCATGCACACGGTGGACACGCGCGGCTTGATGTACTGCATCGTGTCGTGGATCGCCATGCCGGCCGTCACCACGCCGCCGGGCGAGTTGATGTACATGCTGATGGGCTTGGACGGGTTCTCACTCTCGAGGAACAGCAGCTGCGCCGTGATGAGCGAAGCCATGCCGTCTTCCACCTGACCGGTTACGAAGACGATGCGTTCGCGCAGAAGGCGGCTGAAAATGTCGAAGCTGCGTTCGCCGCGGCTGGTCTGTTCCACCACCACGGGCACGAGTGCGCCGGTGACGGGATCGCGCGTGAACTGGCCTTGGGCACCGTATGTTTCGCCAAGCTGCGCGGACAGGTCGATCATGGAAATTCCTTTGGTCTGGGTCGGCACGCTATGTCGCGTGCGCCCGGTCGAAGTTCAAGGGCGTTTACCCTGCTTGACGACAGGTGCGATTTGGGACGACGGTGGAACCATGAAAAAATCCATTCGCGTTCTGACGCTTGCCATGATCCCTCTCTTGTTGGGACCTGCCCTCGCCTCACCGGCATTCGGGCAAGACGCCCCGACGGAGGGGGATTCCATCGTGCTCGTCGAGATGCCGATCGAGGCCGGTGTCGTCGCGGAAGATCAGCTTGCGCGGATCGCGCGAATGGACGATGCCGGTCCGATGCTCAACGCGGTCATCGCCACCAACCCGAACGCCGCCAGCGAAGCGAGCGCCGCGCTCGCCGCAGACCTGCCGCTTCGCGGCCGCACGATGCTGGTGAAGGACAACATCGAGACCCGCGAACTGCCGACCACGGCCGGCAGCCTTGCGCTCAGGGACAACCGCACCGGCCGGGACGCGCCGCTTATCGCGAACCTGCGCCGCAATGGCGGCGTGGTGCTGGGCAAGACGAACCTGTCCGAATGGGCCAATATCCGCAGCAACGAGTCCACCAGCGGCTGGAGCGCGGTCGGCGGACTCACGCGAAATCCGTTCGCGATCGACCGCAATTCCTGCGGGTCTTCTTCGGGTAGCGGGGCCGCGGTTGCGGCGGGCTTCGCATGGGCCGCGATCGGGACCGAGACCAATGGCTCGATCACCTGCCCTGCCAGCATCAACGGCATCGTCGGTTTCAAGCCGAGTGTTGGCCTCGTGTCCCGCACCCATGTCGTGCCGATCTCCAGCACGCAGGATACCGCCGGACCGATGGCGCGGAGCGTGGCCGATGCGGCGAAATTGCTGAGTGCCATCGCGGGGGAAGACACGGCCGATCCGGTCACCCGGACGGTGCCGAACCGGGTGGCCGACTATTCGCAAGGCCTGGCGGAATATTCGCTCGAAGGTGTCCGCATCGGCGTGATGCGGAACCAGATCGGGGACGACGACCGGGTTCGCGAAGTCTTCGAAGCGGCACTGGCCGACATGGAAGCGGCCGGGGCCGTGCTGGTCGATATCGAATTCGAGCCGGACAGCCAGATGTACGGGGACAGCTTCACCGTCCTGATGTTCGAACTGCGCGAGGAGATGGGCCGGTATCTTGCCTCCATCCCGCCCATCGGCGGAGACGAGACGGCCACGCCCCGGAACCTCGCCGACCTGATTGCCTTCAACGAAGCCAATGCCGGTACCGAACTGCGCTGGTTCGACCAGGATCTGTTCGAGCTTGCCGAGAGTACGACCGACCGCGAGGCCTACGAGGAAGCCCGGGCGAACGCCGTGCGCATCGCCGGCGAGGAAACTCTCGACGTGCTGCTGGCGGACAACCAGGTCCGCTTCCTGGTCGCGCCGACGCGCGGGCCTGCGTGGATGAGCGATCTCGTCCTCGGCGACCAGTTCAACGGCAGCATCGGGTTCGGCAGTCCGGCGGCGATTGCGGGCTATCCGCACCTGACCGTGCCCATGGGCGACGTGGAAGGCCTGCCGGTCGGCATCAGCTTCTTCGGCGCGAAATGGGCCGACCATGACGTGCTGAAGGCCGGCGCTGCCTACGAGCGCGCCCGCACGGCGGACTTGCCGGAACCGACATTCGAACGCTGGGCGCCAAGAGACTAGCCGCCCCTTCCTTTTGCTCTAAGAACGGAGCGATGGAATTCGACCCCCGCATCTTCATGTTCGTCCTGTTTGGGCTCGGCATGATGCTCGCCGTCGGTCTCGAGAAATGGCTTCTCAGATACTGGCTTTCGCTCCCGATCGCGTATGTGGGCGTCGGCTATCTCGTCTTTTCCCTTCCGCTGGGCATGCCGACGTTCAATCCGGCGACCGACGGGTTCGACGCGCTGACCTTGGAATACGTGACGGAGTTCATCGTCATCGTCTCGCTGATGGCGGCCGGTATCGCGATCGACCGCCCGGTCAGCTGGACGAACTGGCGGCAGATATGGCCCCTGCTCGCGATCGCGATGCCGCTGACGATCCTCGCGGTGGCGTTGCTAGGCTGGTGGGGCCTGGGGCTCGTTCCGGCCAGTGCGATCCTGCTCGGCGCGGTCCTTGCGCCCACGGATCCGGTGCTGGCCCGAAGCGTCCAGGTCGGGCCGCCCGGTGAAAGCCAGCGCCACGACGTGCGCTTCAGCCTGACGACGGAAGCCGGCCTGAACGACGGGCTGGCATTCCCCTTCACCCATCTCGCGATCGCGGTTCTGGGCATGACGGCCCTGTGGCCCGGCCTGATCGAGTGGGCTGCACTTGACCTCGTCTGGCGCATCGCCGCCGGCTGCGCGGTCGGATACGGCGTGGGACGGCTGGGGGCGTGGTACGTGTTCGAGCGGGAAGCGGACGCGCCGATCGAAGACGTCGAACAGGAGCGGCCGAGATATTCCACGAGCGAAGGCCTCATCGTGCTCGGCACGCTGCTGCTGGCTTACGGTGCAGCGGAACTGGTCAACGGATACGGCTTCCTCGCCGTGTTCGTCGGCGCCGTCACGGCGCGGCAGCGGGAGAACGCCAGCCGGTACCACAAGATCAGCCATCACTTCATCGACCAGATCGAGCAGATCGTCCTCGTCGCGGTCCTCTTCGGATTCGGGGCGATGCTGGCCGGCGGCGTGCTCGATGCGCTGACCTTGCCGGCGGCCGCCATCGCCGCCGCGCTGGTATTCGTCATCCGGCCCATCGGAGGCCTGCTGGCGGAAAGCCTCAGCGGGCTACCCTGGCAGGGGAAGCTCGCCGTCGCGTTCCTGGGCGTGCGCGGAATGGGCTCGATCTACTACCTCGCCTACGGACAGACCCATGGCGACTTCCCCCAACTCGCCTTGCTGTGGGCGACGGTCAGCTTCGCGATCCTGCTGTCGATCGTGGTCCACGGGATCGTGTCCGGCCCGTTCATCGCGCTGGTGGAAAGGCGCAACTGGCACATTCATGTCGGCATGGAACCGACCATGGACGCGCTCTCGCCCGAACCGCGGCGCGAGGTAGAGATAGAAAAATCGGGCAGGACCTAGAGGTCCCGCCCGATTTCGATAACCCGGTTTTGAAGACTTACTTGGCGGTCGTCTTCTTGGCGGCCGGCTTCTTCGCAGGCGCCTTCTTGGCAGCAGCCTTCTTGGCCGGTGCCTTCTTTTCGGAAGCGTCGTCGGCCTTGGCCGCCGGCGCCTTCTTGGCGGCCGGCTTCTTGGCCGGAGACTTCTTGGCGGGGGCTTTCTTGGCGGGCGCCTTTTCGCCCTCGTCGCCGGCAGCCTTGGCTTCGGTCTTCTTGGCTTCCGCCTTTTTCGCCGGAACCTTCTTAGCGGGCGCCTTCTTGGGAGCGGCCTTCTTGGCCGGAGCCTTGGCCTTTTCGGCCTCGGCGTCTTCTTCCGCCTCGATCGCGGCTTCCAGTTCCTCGCGAGTCACTTCGCGCTCTTCGATCTTGGCCTTTTCGAACAGGAAGTCGACGACCTTGTCTTCGTAAAGCGGCGCACGGAGCTGCGCGGCTGCCATCGGCTCGTCCTTGATGTACTGGATGAAGCGCTCACGGTCCTCGGCGCGGTATTGCTGCGCGGCCTGCTGCACGAGCATGGACATTTCCTGCTGCGTGATCTGGACGTTGTTGGCCTGCCCGATCTCGGACAGCAGCAGGCCGAGCCGCACGCGCCGTTCGGCGATGCTGCGGTAATCGTCCTTCTCTTCCTCGATTTCCTTCAGGGCCTTGTCCGGATCCTCTTCCTTGGCGGCTTCCTGCTGGAGCTGCTGCCAGATCTGGGAGAATTCGGCCTCGACCATCTTCTCGGGCACCTCGAAGTCGTGGCCGGCGGCCAGCTTGTCGAGCAGCTGGCGCTTCATCTGGGTGCGGGTAAGACCGTTGGTCTCCTGCTCCAGCTGGCCGCGCATCAGTTCCTTGAGCTTGTCGAGGCTGTCGAGGCCCAGCGCCTTGGCGAACTCGTCATCCACCTTGGTCTCGTCCTCGACCTTCACCTGCTTGACGGTGACGGCGAACTGCGCGTCCTTGCCCTTCAGGTGCTCGGCCGGGTAATCCTCGGGGAAGGTCACGGTGATGGTCTTCTCGTCGCCGGTCTTCACGCCGACCAGCTGTTCCTCGAAGCCGGGGATGAACTGGTTGGAACCGATCACGAGCGGCGCGTCCTCGGCCTTGCCGCCTTCGAATTCCTCGCCGTCGATGCTGCCGACGAAATCGATGATCAGCTGGTCGCCTTCGGCGGCCTTCTTCGTCTTGGCGGCGTTCTTGTAGCTCTTCTGACGCTGCGCCAGTTCGCCGATCGCTTCGTCCACGCGCTCGTCCGACACCGGGACCACGAGACGGTCGAGCGTCAGGTCGTCGGTCGAAGGCACCTCGATTTCGGGCAGGACTTCCATTTCAACCGTCAGGACGGCGTCCTTGCCTTCCTCATAGTCCTGGTTGAGGTCGATCGCCGGCTGCATCGCCGGACGCAGCGCCTTTTCGGACAGCAGGCCGTCCACGGACTGGCGGATCGTGTCGTTCACGACCTTGGCGTGCAGCTGCTCGCCGTGCATCTTCTTCACCAGGTTCGCCGGAACCTTGCCCGGCCGGAAGCCCGGCATGCGCACCTGCGGCGCGATCTTCTTGATCTCTGCATCGACCTTGCCCGCGATTTCATCGGCGGGGATGGTCACTTCGTAGGAGCGCTTGAGGCCGCTATTGGTGGTCTCTTTGATCTGCATGGCCGCTGGTCTTGCTCTTTCGTGTCAATCAGTCTGGTCGATGGAATGGGGGCATCGGGGAAACTGGTGCGGGCGAAGGGACTCGAACCCCCACATCTTGCGATACTGGTACCTAAAACCAGCGCGTCTACCAATTCCGCCACGCCCGCAACCCGAACGAAGCCGCGCGCGAGGCAGGCCCCGCGCGGACGAAGCGGTCCCCTTAAGCGGGCGAATTGCAAAGGGCAAGCGATGAACGGAACGCTTTGCCCGGAACACGGGCGCGCCGCCTCGCGTTTGCACAGGGAAAGGACAGTTACGATGCGTGACTACGACGAACCGGAAAAGCCCGCCGACACTCCGCCGGTGATCGACCCGGCCACGAAGCCGAAGACCTCGGAAGAGATGGAGGCCGATGGCGAAGCGGAAGAGGCGCTCCTCGAGAGGCAGACCGCCCCTTCCGAAATCGAAACCGAACTCGGGGTCGAACTTACCGAGCGCAACAGGCGCGACGGCCTCGGCGAAGCCGACCTGGACTCGCTTCCGCCCGACTGAAACCGACACAAGAGGATTACCCGCATGGCTACCCAGCCCGACCCGAACCCCGATACGATCAATCCCGGCTCTCCGAACGAGATGCCGCCCGACAGCGTACCGCCCGAAGCCCCGCCGTCGCAGCCGGACGAGATCGACCCGCCCGGCCCCGACATCGACAATCCGGGCCGCACGCCGATCGAGACGCCTCCTCCACCGGATTGAGGTGCGGGATTGGCTTGTGAAGAGCCGGCTCCCGGCATAAGGGCGCGCGCATGAGCGACGATCAGAACCAGCAGGCCGACCAGACGGCGGCCTCCGACACCCCACCGGACCGCCTTTCCGTGAACCCGCGCAGCGAACACTTCGACGCGGACAAGCTCCAGCGCGGCATCGGGATCCGGTTCAAGGATCGTACCCGGACCGACATCGAGGAATACTGCATTTCCGAAGGCTGGGTCCGGGTCCAGGCCGGCAAGACGGTCGATCGCAAGGGTCAGCCGCTGACCATCAAGCTGAACGGCCCGGTCGAGGCGTGGTACGAAGATCTGGGCGACGAACCGCCGGTCGCGAAAAAAGGCTGATTACGACATTCAGTCGTAACGCGAGAGGACATCCACCAGCGGATCTCTCGCCGCTGGTTTGCGATCCGCTTTCACCGCGACATTGCGCTCCTGCCTGACGGGCTGCGGCTGGACCTTCGCCCTCGGTGCCGGTTGGGCCAGCGTCGCGAAGGCGTCGGCAAATCCCGTGGACTTGCGCGACCGCGGCTGTTCCGGCGGGCGAGCCGCGCGCGCCTGCTCGGTCTCGGCCTGTGATGCCTTCGCAATTGCCTGCCCCGTGTTTCCGGTATCGCGGGCGATGCGCTCCAGCGCGCCGGGCTTGCTCTTCGAAGAGTAGATGAAGCCATGGACCGGCCAGGCCGTCTTTCCGAGGTCCTTGATCGGGGCATACCACACCCGGACCTGGCTCCAGTCGTTGTTCGGCGACACGTCGATCGCCTTCACATTGCGTTCGATCTGCCCCCGTCGCCCGTTGATCGGCGACCAATTGGCGTGGTCGAGCAGGACCGTGCGGCTATCGATGATCTCGCTGACGGCGGCGACATGGCCCAACCGCATGTTCCCGTGGGGCTGGAAGGCCATGACCGCTCCGACGCGGGGCGTGTTCCCGCGCTCGTAGCGCCCGGCCGCCTGCCCCCACCACGTATGCGCATCGCCGTAGATCGCGACGCCGGAGAGCTGCCGCGCATAGGGAACGCACTGGAGATAGGCCGGCAATTCCGCCGCGGGCTGGCTGCGCGATCTTTCGGTCCCTGCAAAATCCTCCGCTCCTGCTGCAGAGGGGAGCCAAAGAACCGCCAGGCACGGCGCCAGATAGATCGCTCTTTTCATGGTGCCTTCTTGAATTTGGTAACCTTGATACCGCGCTGCGAAACATGGTTAACGGCCCGTTAGGCTTCGCAATTTCGCGACTTGCGCTTGGGCAAGGCATTCGCCACCTGCTCACCACAGTCATGACACGCAAATCTCAACATCCCGCCGGGTCCCTGCCCGAGGTGGTGATCATAGGTCGCCCCAATGTCGGCAAGTCGACGCTGTTCAACCGGCTCGTGGGCAAGAAGCTCGCGCTGGTCGACGACCAGCCGGGCGTCACCCGCGACCGCCGCATGGGACAGGCGGAGCTTGCGGGGATGCACTTCACCGCCGTCGATACCGCCGGCTGGGAAGACCAGGACGAACACAGCCTGCCCGGCAGGATGCGCAAGCAGACCGAGGCCAGCCTGGCCGGTGCCGATGCGGCGATGTTCGTGATCGACGCGCGCGCCGGGATTACGCCGCTCGACGAGGAAATCGCGCGCCACCTGCGCAGTTCGACCGTTCCCATCGTACTGATCGCCAACAAGGCGGAAGGCAGGACAGGAGAGGCTGGCGTCCTCGAAAGCTACGCCCTCGGACTGGGTGAACCCGTCCCCGTGTCGGCGGAGCACGGGGAAGGCATCGCCGACATGTTCGGCGCGCTCTGGCCGCTGATCGGGGACAAGGTGGAAGCTGCCGAAGCCGCCAGGGAAGCAGCCGATCTTGAAGCGGTGGACGCGGAGGACCGCCCGCTCGGACCGCTGCAACTGGCGATCGTGGGGCGGCCCAATGCCGGCAAGTCCACTCTCATCAACCAGCTGCTGGGCGAAGACCGGCTGCTGACCGGTCCCGAAGCGGGGATCACACGCGATTCGATTTCGATCGACTGGAACTGGACCGATCCGCAGAGCGGCGAGACGCGGCAGATCAGCCTGATCGACACGGCCGGCATGCGCAAGCGCGCCAAGGTGGTCGACAAGCTCGAAAAGCTTTCGGTCGCGGACGGCCTGCGCGCGGTGGACTATGCCGAAGTCGTGGTGCTGCTGCTCGATGCGACGCAGGGGCTGGAGCACCAGGACCTGAAGATCGCGGACCGGGTGCTGCAGGAAGGACGCGCGCTGATCATCGCGATCAACAAGTGGGACGTGGCACAGGATGCCAGCCGCCTGTTCAACGGCATCAAGGATGCGCTGACCGAAGGGCTCGCGCAGGCGCGCGGCGTGCCGCTGTTCGCCGTCAGCGCCAAGACCGGCAAGGGTCTCGACGCGATGCTCAAGTCCGCCTTCGAGACCCGTGACAGCTGGAGCCGGCGCGTCCCGACCGCCGCCCTGAACCGGTGGTTCGACGATGCGCTGACCGCCAATCCGCCGCCGGCGCCCAAGGGTCGCCGGATCAAGCTGCGCTACATCACGCAGGTCGGCACGCGCCCGCCCCGCTTCGTGATCTTCGGCACGCGGCTCGACGCGCTGCCGACGAGTTACGAGCGGTATCTCGTCAACGGGATCCGCAAGAATCTTGGTTTCGATGCCGTGCCCATCCGGCTGACCCTGAAATCGCCGAAGAACCCGTTCGACAGCGACAAGTCATGATCGAATACCTGTCTCTGACGGGCGAGCTGATCGAGCGCACCTCCAGCACCGTCCGGGTGCAAGAGATCGTCCAGCTGAGCCTGGCACCGGTCTTCCTGCTCGCCGCGATCGGCGCGGTGGTGAACGTGATGAATTTGCGGCTTACATGGCTGATCGAACGGATCGACCGCATCGAACAGCGGGTCGAAAAGGGCACGGACGGGCGCCAGGGCGAGGAATTGCCCGCGCTCCGCCAGCGGCAGCATTACGCGGAGCTGGCGGTGAACCTCAGCACTTCCTCGGCGCTGACGATCTGCATCGTCATCGCCTCACTATTCGTCAGCGCCTTCATCCGGCCGCAGATCGGCACCTTCGTGGCAATCGCGTGGATCGCCACGATGGCGCAGCTGTTCGTGGCGCTGGTGCTGTTCCTGCTGGAGACCCGGCTGGCGACGAGCACGGCACGCGAGCGGCGCAAGCGCAGCCGCCGGATCGTGAAGCGCCAGGGCGAGAGCGATCAGTAGCCGCCGGGCCCCTTGGGCGCACCGGCCTTCGTCTCGTCCTCGCCCGCAGGGGCGCTTTGCAACTGGGTGTAATTTTCGATTCCCATCCGCGCGATCATGTCGAACTGCGTTTCCAGGAAATCGACGTGCTCTTCCTCGTTCGCGAGGATGTTCTCGAACAGCTGGCCGGACACGAAATCCTTGATCTCCTGGCAGTAGTCGGCAGCCTCGCGCAGCAGCGGGATCGCCTCCTCCTCGAGCTTGAGGTCGGCCTTCAGGATTTCCTCGACGCTCTCGCCGACCTTCAGCTTGTGAATCGCCTGGAAATTGGGAAGCGCGTTCAGGAAGAGGATGCGCTCGGCAAGCCAGTCGGCATGCTCCATTTCCTCGATCGATTCCTTGCGCTCATAGGCCGCCAGCTTGGTGACGCCCCAGTCGGCAAGCACGCGGTAGTGGAGCCAGTACTGGTTGATCGCGGTCAGCTCGTTCGTGAGCGCCTTGTTGAGATAGTCGATGACCTTGGGGTCGCCCTTCATGCGTCGTCTCCTGAACTGGCAGTCATGCCGTCACATGACCGGGAAGCCGCATGGTTGGCAAGCCGGAATGCAGTGAAAATCGCAGAAATCCGCCTGTTGCAAGCGGTTTGCGTTAGCTGGGATCAGGCAGCGCGGGTGCGCGGGATCGATGCCTCGCGCTCCTCGTGGATCAGCTCGTCCGCTTCCTCGAGGCAGGTTCCGCAATTGGGTTTCTTGCCGAGCGCCGCATAGACCGCTTCCGCATCGCCCGGAATGACGCGCGCGGCACGGCGCAGTTCGCATTCCCGGATGGCATTGCAGATGCAGGTGTACAAGCGAGCGACTCCTTCAGTGCCACCCACCTATATTGCGAGTTATTATCAGTAGCAAGCGCATTCGTGCGCGCGGGTAAAAAAAGACCCCCGGCACCGCCGGGGGTCAGTCACTCGCTAGGAAGATTGTAAGTCGGCTCAGCGGCGCGCCATGCGCACGCCGCGGTCGAGCGCCCCGGGCAGCGGCTTGCCGTCCGCCCATGCGATGCAGCCATGGCCGCCGGTCTTGACGCTGGAGCACATGCCGTTCGCCGCGGTACGTTCGAAACCGCCGGCGGACACGCGCCAGTACATCTTGCCGCGCACGCGGGCCTGGGTGATGACCATCTGGTATTCGGACAGCTGCGGATAGCGCTTCTTGTAGATGTCCCACGCACGCTTCGCGCTCGCTTCGCTGGAGAAGGAGCCGAGCTGGACGAGGTAGTCGCCCTGGTTCTGAGTTGCAGCCTGCTGCACGGCCGGCGCGGACCCGCGGTCGCGCGACACGGCAGACGCCGCCACCGGCGCGGCGGTGGTGCGCGCGACGGCAGCCACGGTCGAACGCGGCATCGGCGGATCGATGAAGCCCGGCTCCTGCGACGGCCTGGCGACCGGTGTCGCCACGCGCGCCGGTTCGCGAGTAGCGCCGAACGCGTCGTCGAAATTGCGCGCCTCGGGGGCCGCTGCCTGCTGCGGCACGACTGGCACCGGAACGGCGGCGGGCGCGTAACGCGGCGTGCTGGCGACGGCGAGTGCCGGGAGTTCGGGCGCACGCCCGTCTGCCGCAAGGGCCATGGCCGGCATTTCGGCCGGGGCCGCCTGGTAGGTCGGGGCCGCTTCGGCGACCATCGCGTCCATCGAGGGATGGTTGGCGAGCGCCAGTTCCACCGGCTGGCCGTTGTCTGACGTCACGGGCACGCCCAGCAGTCCGGCGACGCGCTGCTGCGTCGCGCCGGGCGCGGCGTTCTGCGCCCATTCGGCGATGCGATCGTTGATCTTGTCCGCCGGCACGTCTTCGGCCGCCATCACCCGCGCCGAACGCCAGTCGCCGGCGAGCGCGTAGGAATAGGCGAGGTTCTGGCGAACCTTGGCGGTGTTCTGTCCCCCGGCGAGCGCGTTGCGCAGGACATGCACGCCCTGCTGCGGCTGGCCGGCGAGCGACAGCGCGAGGCCGTAATCGGCGGCGTCGAATTCGTCGCGCCGGCTCTCCAGCATGCGCAGGGCCGTCGCATGGTTGCCCGCCGCGATCTCGGCGAGCGAATAACTGAGCGCCGTGCGCGCGCTGGTATCGCCCAGCGCCATCGCGTCCTTGAAGCTCGTCGCGGCGGACTTGAACCGCCCGGCTTCCATGTAGGTGGCACCAAGGACGGTGCGCAGCTGCGCGTCGCGCGGCGCGGCGCGGACCGCCGCCTCGGCATGGCCGACGGCCTTGGAGGTCTTGCCCTTCTCCAGCGCGACCTGCGCCTGCTGGGCCGAAACTTTCGCTTCGGGCGCGGCGGCGCAGCCGTTGAGCGCGGTCGCCATGAGGGCGGCCGTGACGGCGAGCGTCATCTTCTGCTTGCGATTGAATGCGGTCGACATGATGGATCCCCTCAGTCTTTGCGATGCTGCTTGGCCTGCGCGGCGAGATGTTCGAGTTCGGACATGTCCGCGAGAAGCCGATCGAGCGCTTCAGTGACAATGGCCTGCGCGCTGCTCTTGAGAATGGTGGAGGCGAGACGCAGCTTGAGATGGCGTTCCGCGTCGAGGCGCAGGGTGAAAGCGGCACGCTTGCCTTGCGGTACGGTCTTCGTGCCCTTCGGCGTCGCGGCGCGTGTGGCGAGCCTGGTGGCGAGCGACTTCTGCTGGAGAACCACGTCGGGTTCGGGCGCGTCGTTCGCCGGAGCGTTCATGCCCGGCATCAGCGCGGCCACCGCACCTGCCGCGCTGCCGTCCTCGCCCATGTCGTTCCAGCCCAGATCCTCCAGACGATCGGGATCGGACAGGTCCGTCACCGACGGTATGAAGCCCAGTTGCGGGCGCATGGCCGGCTTCGCGCCGCCCTTGCGGGCGAGAAGCGAAGGGTTGAGGGAGGCAAAGGTCGGTTCGGTCATCGCCAGGGCGCCTGTCACTTACTGCGCGACCCGGCGGCCGAAGCCGCCGCCCGGACGATGAGCCGGAGCGACCTGAGAGATGGAGTTCGGCGCGGCGAAGACCGTGCGGCGGAAATTCTTCTCCAGCCGGTCCGCCACGTAGTTCCACAAGGCCGTGACCTCGGCCGCGCTGCGGCTGTCGGGGTCGACTTCCATGACCGTGCGGCCGTCGATCATCGAGGCCGCGAAGTCCGTGCGGTGATGCAGGGTGATCGGCGCGACGGTGCCGTGCTGGCTGAGCGCGATCGCCGCTTCCGACGTGATCTTGGCCTTGGGGGTGGCAGCGTTGACCACGAAGATCAGCGGCTTGCCGGCCCGTTCGCACAGGTCGACGGTCGCCCCGACGGCGCGCAGATCGTGCGGGCTCGGCCGGGTCGGCACCACGATGAGCTCGGCCACGCCGATGACCGACTGGATCGCCATGGTTATCGCCGGAGGCGTGTCGATCACGGCCAGCTTGAAGCCCTGCTGGCGCAAGACCTGAAGGTCGTTGGCGAGACGTGCCACGGTGGTTTGCGCGAAAGCGGGATATTCCGCCTCGCGCTCGTTCCACCAGTCGGCGAGCGACCCCTGCGGGTCGATGTCGATCAGCACCACCGGACCGGCACCGGCGCGTTGCGCCTGAACCGCGAGGTGCCCTGAAAGGGTGGTCTTGCCCGATCCCCCTTTTTGCGAAGCCAATGCCAGAACGCGCAAGGCGTATTCCCCCTGTTAACCTTAAACCGGACCGCTGTTCGGCGGCTCGATCAGGGACTTCGCAGGATACCCCTAATTTCGGGTTAACGTGATTGCACTCGATACGCGCGGTTCGGGCGGCCCGACCGTGTCCCGGTGGCAGACAAGTCCATAGAAACTCTTTGCTAACGCCCTATTCACTATGCCAGTCTCCCGAAGGCGTCAGGGAAGGATCCGAGTTTAAATGAAAGCCAAGGCAGTTCTGTGGGGCATGGGCGCGCTGGCCGCGGCCGGTCTGGCTGCGCCCGCTCTGGCGGACGTGAAGGCCGGCGTGGAGGCGTGGGCGCGCGGGGACTACGACGCGGCTGTCGGCGAATGGCGCGATCTTGCCGCCGCCGGGGATCCCGACGCGCAATTCAACATGGCGCAGGCCTATCGCCTCGGCCGCGGGGTCGAACCCAACGCGCGGCAGGCGGAAGTGTATTACGCGCAGGCCGCGGCGCAGGGCCATGTGAAGGCGGCGGACAATTACGGGCTGCTGCTGTTCCAGGCCGGGCGCCGCGAAGAAGCCATGCCCTATATCCTCGCCGCATCCGAGCGCGGCGATCCGCGGGCGCAGTACCTGCTGGGCATCGCCCATTTCAACGGCGAGCAGGTAGACAAGGACTGGGTCCGCGCCTACGCCCTGCTCACGATCGCGAATTCCGCGGGCCTTCCGCAGGCGTCCGGCGCGCTGAAGCAGATGGACGATTTCATCCCGCTTTCGCAGCGCCAGCAGGCACAGGCCCTGATTCCCGAAATCAACCGGCAGGCGGACGCCAAGCGGGCGCAGGACATGGCGGCCATCGATCTGGAGGCCGGCGAGGTGATCAGCGTGGCCGGACCCGTCGAGCCGGCACCGGCGCGCGTCCCGGCTGAGGTCAGCCGCATCCCGCAGCCCGTCCAGAGCACCGCGGTCCCGCCGTCTGTCGCGGCTGCCAGAGCCGCGGTTGCCGAAGCCGCGCGGGTCACCGGCACGGAAAGCCCGGCCGAAGCGGGCGCCGATTTCGCCAGCGCAGGTCCGGCCACCCGGCCCGCCATCGTGGCGACCACG
Source organism: Qipengyuania sp. JC766 (assembly GCF_040717445.1). Taxonomy (NCBI): domain Bacteria; kingdom Pseudomonadati; phylum Pseudomonadota; class Alphaproteobacteria; order Sphingomonadales; family Erythrobacteraceae; genus Qipengyuania; species Qipengyuania sp. JC766. The sequence continues at coordinate 1,430,520 of NZ_JBFEFL010000001.1, forward strand.
GGACCGGTCCAGCCTGCCCCGCGGCCCGTTCGGACCGAAAGCGCACCGCCGCCCCGACCTTCTTCTGCCGCACCTACGCCTGCACGCACCGGACCCTGGCGGGTCCAGCTTGGCGCGTTCTCCGTCCACGGCAATGCGGACCGGCTCTGGGACAGGATTGCTGGCAACCCGGCGCTGGCCGGAAAGGCCAAGCTGGTCGTGCCGTCGGGCCGGCTGGCAAAACTGCAGGCATCCGGCTTCGCGACCCGCGCGGACGCGCAAAAGGCGTGCGATGCGCTGAGGCGGAGCGGCCAGAACTGCCTCGTCACGCGGTGACTGTGCCGGTCCGGTAATCGCGGCGTAGCGGCCGAACGGCTGTTCCGTTTCCATCGCCACACGACTAGAAGCATCCCCTCAAGGTGGGGGATTACATGACGAACGGGCAGGCATCCGCCGAAGACATCGCGGCCGGGACGATCGAGGCGACGCCCGATACTGCGAGCGCGCCCGTGAAGCGCGAGGATCGCATTGCAAGTCTCGATTTCATTCGCGGGCTGGCGGTGATGGGTATCCTCGCCGCGAACATAGTCGCGTTCGGCCAGCCTTTCGGCGCTTACCTCTACCCCGGCGCGTTTTTGACCGAGCACGGCGCGACATCCGATGCGCTCTACATAGTCCAGTTCGTCCTGATCGACGGCAAGATGCGCGGCCTGTTTACATTGCTGTTCGGTGCCGGCCTCCTCCTGTTCATGGACCGGGCCTGGGCGCGCGGGCAGACGATCGGCCTGCAGGCTCGGCGGCTCGGCTTCCTGCTGCTGTTCGGCATGATCCACTATTTCTTCGTCTGGACCGGAGACATCCTGACCTATTACGCGCTGGTCGGCTTTATCGCGCTGGCCTTCCTGCGCATGGAACCGCGCAATTTGATCGTCCTGGGTTCGATCATCTACGCGGCGGGTGCCATCCTGCTCGGAGCCCTGTTCTTCTGGATCTACGCGGTGGCGGACACCCCGCTAGGCGATGCGGGCCCCCTGGCCGACATGAGGGCCGGCCTGGTCGAGGGGCAGAGGGAGATGGCTGCGAGCGACGCGGTCGCCACCGAACTGATCCGCAGCGGCGATTATCTCGGCTGGGTCGCGAACCAGTTCACCGCCCATACCTTCGACCAGTTCTCCAACGTCTTCATGATCCTGCCCGAAACCCTGCCGCTGATGATGTTCGGCATGGCCTTCTACAGGCTCGGCATGTTCGACGGCGGCATCGCCCGGTCCCGGCAGATGCTCTGGGGATGGATCGCCTTGATCGCGGGTGCTCTCCTTTCGTTTGCCGTGGCGATGTGGGCAGCCGGTAACGGGCTCACCTTCTGGGGCACGATGGCCGCCCATGTCGGCTTGTCGATCGTTCCGCGGCTGTTGATGGTCCTGGGCCTCGCGGCATTGCTGGGCCTCTACGCACCGAAGGCTTCGTCGTGGCTCGGATCGCGGATCAGCGCCGCCGGACGGGTTGCTTTCACCAACTATATCGGGACGTCCGTGCTCATGCTGTTCGTGTTCCATGGCTTCGGCCTGGGTCTCTTCGGCGAACTTGCGAGGCCGGAACTCTACCTCGTGGTCGTCGCGACGTGGATAGTGATGCTGCTATGGTCGAAGCCGTGGCTTGAACGGTTTCGCTATGGCCCGCTGGAGTGGCTCTGGCGCTGCCTGACCTACGGGCGGCTGTTCCCGATCAGTCGGTAAGTTCGACGCCGCCCTTGAACAGGCGCACCGCGCGGCCCTGCGTCGGCTGGCGGTCGAACGGGGTGTTGCCCGCCGTGGCCGCCATTTCGCGCGCGTCAACGATCCACGGCTTTTCCGGATCGATCAGCGCGATATCGGCCTCGAACCCTTCACGCAGCGCGCCTGCCTCCACGCCGAGGAGCTGCGCCGGACGCCCGGCAAGCAGGTCCAGAGCGCGGGCCTCGTCGATGACGCCGTCGCGCACCAGCGTCAGCGTCATCGCCAGCAGCGTTTCCGCCCCCGCCATGCCCGGTTCCGCGTCGGCGAAGGGGAGCCGCTTGTCCTCCGGGCCGCGCGGATCGTGTCCGCTCGCGATGACGTCGATCACGCCTTCGCCGATCGCAGCGACCACGGCCCGCCGGTCCTCTTCCGAACGCAGTGGCGGCGAAAGACGGGCAAAGGTCCGGAATTCGCCGGTCGCGAGGTCCGACAGCATGAAATGCGCCGGCGTTACCCCCGCCGTGACCGGCACGCCGCGCTTCTTTGCTGCCCGTACGAGGTCGAGCCCCGCCGCCGTCGTCACCTGCCGCAAGTGAATGCGTGCGCCGGTCATTTCGGCCAGCGCCACATCGCGGGCGATCGCCAGCGTCTCCGCCTCCGCCGGCGCGCTCGGGAGGCCGAGGCGCGTCGCCATCTCGCCCGCGGTCGCGGCGCCCTCGCCCGCAAGACCCGCATCTTCCGCATGCGTGACGACCACCAGATCCAGCATGGCGGCATAGCGCAGCAGGCGCATCATCACGCCGCTGTCCCCGATCCAGCGCCGGCCGGTCGCAACGCCGCGCGCGCCTGCGTCCTTCATCAGGGCGAGTTCCGCCAGCTGTTCCCCGCCCAGCTCGCGCGTGGCGGCGGCCAGCGGATGGACCCAGAGATCGGGTTTCCCGCTCTTGGCGATATAGCTGACCCGGCTCGGCAGATCGAGCGGTGGGGACTGGTCGGGCATCAGGGCAGCGCGCGTGATGCCGCCGAAATGGATGGCCGGCTTGTCGACCGCGAACACGCCATAATCAACCAGTCCCGGCGCGACCCACAGGCCGCGGGCATCGACCACGTCATCGCCTTCCGACGGCGCGAATTCGCCGATCCTCGCGATCCGTCCGTCGACCGCTCGCAGGCTGCCCGGACGTACGCCGTCGGGTGTGACCAGCTTTCCGCCGGTGATCGTCAGGGGTGCGCGCTGCTTCAGGCCCATTGTCCGTCCCCCCATCCGGTCACGCCGCGCGCCCGGCGCGTCAATATGTCGAGGCAGGCCATGCGGATCGCCACGCCCATCTCCACCTGGCGGGTGATGATCGACCGGTCGAGCTGGTCGGCGACGTCACTGTCGATTTCGACGCCGCGGTTCATCGGGCCCGGATGCATGACCAGCGCATCGGGCGCGCATCGCTCAAGCCGCTCGCGGGTCAGCCCGTAGAGGTGGTGGTATTCGCGGGCGGACGGGATGAACTGGCCGCTCATTCGTTCCGTTTGCAGGCGTAGCATCATCGCGACATCCGCCCCCCTAAGCGCCGCATCGAAATTGTGGAACGGCTTCGCTCCCATCGCCTCGATCGCGGCAGGCATCAGCGCGGGCGGCGCGCAGACCCGCACGTCCGCCCCCAGCGCCGTCAGGCACAGGATGTTCGACCGGGCGACGCGGCTGTGCAGGATGTCTCCGCAGATGGTCACAGTCAGTCCGGTGAAATCGTCCGCGCCCTCGCCCCGTTCCTCCAGCGCGTGGCGCAGGGCCAATGCGTCGAGCAGCGCCTGCGTCGGATGCTCGTGCTGCCCGTCGCCTGCGTTGAGGACCGGGCAATCGACCTTGCTCGCAATCAGGTCCACCGCCCCGCTCGATCCGTGGCGGATGACGATCGCGTCCGCGCGCATGGCGTTGAGGGTGATCGCGGTGTCGATCAGAGTCTCGCCCTTCTTCAGGCTGGAGGTCGCCGCCTGCATGTTGACGACGTCCGCGCCCAGGCGCTTGCCGGCAATCTCGAAGCTCAGCAGCGTGCGCGTGCTGTTCTCGAAAAAGGCGTTTATGATCGTGAGGCCGTCGAGAGCGTCGCTTTCCTTGGACGGCTGCCGGTTGAACTCGACCCATTGTTCCGCTTCGGCGAGGAGATAGAGGATCTCGTGCCGCTCAAGGTGACCGATGCCGGTCAGGTCGCGGTGTGGGAATGCCCGAATCCCCGCCGGGAAGCGGCGCTGCGGGCTGTCGGGCGCGGTGTCGTCCATCAAAGCCGAGCCGTTAGTCGAGCCGCATCACCCGCTCAAGCGCTTTCGCCTTTTCTTGCGTATCCGTGCTGCTAGGCTCATGCGCTCAACTTTCGCATCCGCACTCAATCGAACCGTAACAGGGGCAGTCATGCAATTCGTCAGCAAGGTCTGGAAGATCATCGTCGCGATCAAGGATCTCCTTGTCATCGCCTTCCTGCTTCTGTTCTTCTTCATGCTGTTCGCGGTCCTGACCGCCCGTCCCAGCCCGGCCCAGGTCTACGAAGGCGCGCTGCTGCTCGACCTCGACGGCGTGGTGGTCGAGGAAGCATCTGAAATCGATCCCTTCGCAGCGCTTGTCTCCGGCGAGCAGCCGATCCGTGAATACCAGGCCCGCGATCTCATCCACGCGATCGACGAGGCGGCCGGCGACGACCGGATCAAGGCGGTCGTGCTGGACCTGACCGAATTCCTCGGTGGCGGACACGTCCACCTGCAGGACATCGGCGCCGCGCTCGACCGGGTGCGCGCCGCGGACAAGCCGGTCTTCGCCTACGCGCTCGCCTATGCCGACGACCACATGGTGCTCGCTTCCCATGCGAGCGAGGTCTGGGTCGACTCGCAAGGCGGCGCGATCATTACGGGCCCCGGCGGCAACCGCCTCTATTACGGCGAACTGCTCGACAATCTGAACGTCAACGCCCGCGTCTACCGCGTCGGCACCTACAAGTCGGCGGTCGAACCCTATCTCGGCAACGAGATGTCGCCCGAAGCGCGCGAGAACTACTCGCAGCTTTACGGCTCGCTGTGGGAAGAATGGCAGGCCCATGTGAAGAAGGCCCGGCCCCAGGCGGACATTGCGCGGGTGACGTCCGACCCCGCCGCCTGGGTCGAAGCCGCGGAGGGCGATCTTGCCCAGGCCGCGCTTTCGGCCGGCCTCGTCGACAAGCTCGGCAACCGGATCGCCTTCGGCGAGCGGGTCAAGGAAGTCGTCGGCGAAGACACTTTGGACGACATGCCAGGCGCCTTCGCCCACACCGCGCTCGACCCGTGGCTGGCGGACAATCCGGTCGAAACCGATGGCGATGCCATTGGCGTGATCACCATTGCGGGCGAGATCGTGGACGGCGATGCCGGTCCCGGCTCCGCCGGCGGCGAACGCATTTCCCGCCTGCTGGACGAGGCACTCGACAGCGACCTGAAGGCGCTCGTCGTGCGGGTCGATTCGCCGGGCGGCTCGGTGCTCGCCTCGGAACGCATCCGCGAGGCTATCCTGCGTCACAAGGCGAAGGACATCCCGATCGCCGTCTCGATGAGCAATGTCGCGGCGAGCGGCGGTTACTGGGTTGCCACGCCCGCCGACCGCATCTTCGCCGAGCCGGAGACCATCACTGGCTCCATCGGCATCTTCGCAGTCCTGCCGACCTTCGAAGGGCTGGCGCAGGAATGGGGCGTCAGCAGCGACGGCGTGCAGACGACCCCGCTATCCGGCCAGCCGGACTTCATCGGCGGCTTCAATCCCGAGATCGAGACGATCCTGCAGAGCGGCGTGGAGCGCGGCTATGCCGAGTTCCTCCAGCTCGTGGCGCAGAGCCGCAACATGACGCCGGCCCGCGTGGACGAGATCGCGCAGGGGCGCGTCTGGGACGGCGGCACCGCCCGACAGATCGGTCTGGTGGACCAGTATGGCGGTATCGACGAAGCGCTCGCCTGGGCCGCGTCGGAAGCCGGGCTGGAAGAGGATGCCTGGCACGTCCAGTACCTCGCCGACCCGCCCAGCGAATACAACGCCTTCATGCGGGCGCTGTTCTCCGGCGACGATACGCAGGCGCATTCGGGCGGCGACGTCTTCGCCCTGATGGCCCGGCGGCAGACCGCGCTCTTCGGACAGGTGGAAGCCGATATTGAGGGACTGATGCAAGCGAAGGGCAAGCAGGCCTACTGCCTCGAATGCCCAACGCAGCCCCGCGCCACCGCGCGGCGCGATCTGTCCGGATCGTGGCTGGCGAAATTCCTCCTCGCCGAGTGAGGCGAAGGCTTGTCAATCTCACGGGCGCGTCGTAAAGGCGCGCCCCCAAGCCGGATCGGGAAAGGTTTCCCGAACCAGACCGGCGGGCGCGTAGCTCAGTGGTAGAGCACACCCTTCACACGGGTGGGGTCGCAAGTTCAATCCTTGCCGCGCCCACCATTTTTTCAAGCACTTAGAAGAGATGGCGCCGCTTTCCCTGTAAAAAACCTGTAAAACACCGGTGGGAGTTTGCGAACATCGGCGGTCAGTTCTGCGTGCCCTTGAGAGCTGCCGAACCTTTTTCGAGGGTGCTTCCCCACAACGGATCGCGCCAAGCATTTCAGCCTGAACAAATTGCCTCGCGCCACAGTGTCGTATCGGCGCCATCATCCGCCGACGTTGTTCATCCTTAATCGCTTCCGCATCGCACTTTGATGGCTTTCAATCCCCAGCGCTGCCTCCTGCGATCAAAACTTATGAGAGCAATCCCTTCGACGACATCACAGTCATTGACCCGCCCAGCGGCAATCACCGGCGGCGGTATGAAGATGCCGTCGGCCGTGAAACCCATTCCGTTATTCACTCTAACCTCTTCGTGAAAGGTTCGCCCCAGATAGCCGGGAATTCGCGCGTCTGACTGTTCGATTGAGAGCAGGCTTGTTCTGGGACCATCTGATCCTTTCACGGTATCCACCTGAACACAAACTACCTGGCCCTCTTTAGGAGGCTCCCTGAGCATGTTGAACGGAGCCACCCCATCCACGCCTTTGTCGACGATGTAGTGGAACAATTTTCGCTTGAAATTGACGTGATCGATGACGGCGAGCTGCTTAGGCAGTTGAGCCAAGAGATATTCATCAGCAGGACCGCTCAATTTATCGTAAAATGACGGCGTGACTGGCTGTGGAGATGTTTGCAAATACCATCCACGATGCGTTAGTTCTTCGGCCCTTTTCGGCACATTGTGACCGGCCTCTCTGCTGGCCTCAATGACCCGGTCTACTTCTGCTCGAGCCTCGCCCGGATAGAGTTCCGCCACCGCCTCTGCGAATTTTAATCGGATCTTGCTGGTGAAGATATCGTCCGACGAACAGGTGAGAGCCTTGGCAAAACAAGCGAGCTGCGTAGCCCGGTCTTCCACGAGGTCTCCCAGAAGATCCCAAGCCCAAAATTCGCGAGACTTCGCGCGAACGAATTCGACTGCAAGCGACCGCGCTTCATCGACGCGACCTAATCGACTGAGAAGCTTGACATGGTTCATCTTCAGCCATTGATTGTCAGGGAACCTCTCCGAGACCCGTTCAAGGTGAACGAGAGCGAATTCAACATCCGCTTCGGTGCCATGCGCTGCAGCGTCCTTGGCAACAAAATTCACTAAGCTCTCGCTTAAGGCAGGTAACGTCTTCCCGTCGTTTGTCCGGAAGCGTTCATCGTCTTCGCTGCGGAATGATTGGAGATCCCACATCCGGACCAGTGGAAGGATCTTTATGTGACCTGCTTTGGCGAGAGTAAGTGCCTGCTGTGCAATTCTGCTATGCAAAAGGTCCGGCCCCGAGAGGCCAAGCTTGAAGTAGTCAGAGATATGACGGCGGGCTTTCCCGATTGGTGCACCAGCCAACGAGGATCCTTGACCTGCTTTGATTACGCGTTGAGTTGCGTGACAAAGTTCCCAACCGAAAGACATCCGGTCAGCTTCGCGAAGTTTCCCGGCATCAGCAATTCGCTTAAAAATCGCGATCGCTCCGTCGTGGTCACCTTGCCTACCGATCTGCCGTGCGCGCTCGGCTTCCCGTCCTGTCTCATCCGCCAGTGACAGCCATCGTTCTCGCTGGGCGAAAAGAACCTCGTCGGATGCCTGCACCGGTAGGTCGGCTAGCTCGGATAAATACCGATTAAGGTCGTCACCATTGGAGCTATTTGCATGGCGCTTGACGAGCTCAATCACGCACCAAGCAAAGGCGCCCAGTATCCAACCATCCGAGGGAAACTCCGCCCTCGCTCTCTTGCCGAGCTCATAGGCTTCAGCAACTTGTCCTGACTTGCGCAGCCTGGTTATCTCGCGGAAAAGTTCTTTGGTGCGGTCGGTAGAGGAACCACCCGATGTGCTAGCGAAAAATGGCATTAGGCGATAATTTCGGTAGTCACGATTTCCACAACATCACGCATCAGCTTAAGGCCATCGGCCGACTCTTCAGGATTGATCGGGATGCAGCGCGTGAACCGATCCTTTCCATCGAAGTAGATGTCGATCGTAGCCTCGTGGTTATTGCGCCCCGTAATATAACGCAGGTTCCACTGGTGCTCTTTCATCGATTTGACCGAGATGTTCCTTCCGGCAAGTTGACCTCGGAACAGCGTATCAAAGTCTGCGATGAATGAACGGGTCGGGCTGGCCTCCTTCTGGTGTGTGTCGGCACCATCCGTTGCCAGCGTTAGCCCGACCAGAGGGCCAATTCGTTCCCTTAGATCATCAGCAAGGGGCCCGTCGGGATGAACGGTCATCGATCGCAGCTGGAATCTGCGGTTGTAACTAAGATTGATGCGGCATCCCGCTGTAGCACGGCTGCAGTAGAGGACTTCCTGATACTGATGATGAGCCACATCGTCGATCGAAATGCCGGAGCCTTCCAGAGCCGCTCTTGAGCGAGCAAGAACTTCATTGCGGAAGGTCGAAAGCGGTGTCGGGCCGTTCTGGTCTGTGCCCCCGTCAACAACCCCTGTTGCAAAGTCTTTTAGCGATGGCCCAGCAACTTTGATCTTCACTTCCGGGGGATTGACCATGAACAGTTTAGAACGGGCACGGGTCATGGCCGTATAAAGCCAGCGAAAGGTGTCCTCGTTTCGGGGATCGCTCCCACTAGGGCACAGAACCACGACTTCATCCCACTCCCCACCCTGCGCCTTGTGACAAGTGACCGCATAGCCGAATTTGGCTCTCATCGCATTGAAGTAAGGGTCCTGCCGAATGGTCTGCGTAAGGTGGCGCGGATCAGCCTTCTTGATATCGGGATGGCGCCGAAGGAAGTCGACATAGAGCGCGCGTTGCTCGTCAGGTGTCAGGCCAGAGTGGCGGTCGTGCAGTAGCGTGTCGATGACTTTAACCTGCTGGATGCCCTGTTCACCGTTTTCCAAGTTCATCGCTATCTCGATGTCCCGGAAGAGTAGGTCGATAGTAACTTGCTCCGTATTGTCGGTGCCCTCGACGCGGCGGGAGAGCTTTACGCTTCTGCGCTCAACCACTGGCTCCACACCGCAGACCTCGACAAATTCGCCATTCGCGAGAAATTTTTCGCCTACGAACGTGTTCGCTGTGACCATAAGCCGATCCCCCGATCGAACTTCGTTATGATCAGGGAACAGTTCTGCCCTGACGGCGCGATTGATATCCGCGGCCTCAGCATTCGACCGTGTTATGACCATCGGTTGGCGGCCTTGGCTTCGCAGAACCTGCAGATATGTTGGGATGATGTCACCATGCCCAAGTCGCACTACATCTTCGTCAAAGTCGAAACTCAACCCACGGAAAGCACCTTCGTCGACCCCCTTCCGTAGTGGTCGCACGTTTGTCAGGATGGAGCTCTCAGAACCTTGCCGAACGATTTCCGTCAGACGGTATTCGGCTGCGCGATAGCCATAGAGATGGTTGAGATACTCCTCATCAAGAGCGGGCGAGGTGTTCATGCCGACAGGGGTAAGCTGGACAGGATCGCCGATGAAGATCACCTTCCGATCCGTGCCCGGCGTCTGCATACCGACGTATTCGAGAAGGTCCTTTAGCAGATAGCCGCTGCCCGAACGGAAGAAATCGGACTCACTGAAAGCGTCGGAAACGAGCGAGGCCTCGTCAACGATGTAAACGGTGTTGGCGGAATCCCTGTTCGCGGCAATGCTGGCGAAAACCTTGAAGCTGGCAAGACCTGATCCATCTTCTCCGTCTTCGCCTAACCTCCGCAAATTACCGTAATCATAAATCAGGCTGTGAAGGGTGCGGGCCCGACGCCCCGTCTTCTCGCCGATAATTTTGGCGGCACGCCCTGTCGGCGCGCCTATCACATACTGCCGGCCCTGCGATGATAGGTATTCGACAAGACCTTTGGCCATGAATGTCTTGCCGGTGCCTGCATCGCCCTTGAGCAGCATGATGCGTTGGTTCGAGTCGTTGAGAAAAGATTCGAGCGCGTCGGCGCAGCCTAACTGGTCCTCGTTGAGCTCCTCATTGAACGCTTCTCGCATCGATATACGAGTGCGAAGATCACGAATGCTGGGATCGACTTTGGCGAGCGCTGCAGCGACTTCTCGACGGATGCGCCGGACGCGGTCTTCGGGAAAATTAACGACGTTGTCCTGCTGCTGCATCTCGGCGCTGTCGGGATGCGGCCTGCAGTCGCCGCTCTCTACATCCTCCATCCCAGAGTTTTGGCCATATGGGCGAATCAACCAGTCGATCTCAGGACGGATGAGCCGGACAAACCAGCATCCCAGTGTCCACGCATCATAGACTAGGTCCTCCGCTCGCTCGGACGTGACTTCCTTCCCGTGAGCTCCATCATTTCCGAACTTCCTGATGGTGTGGAACTTCGCCAGGAGACGCCGCTCCAAGAGATTGTCCCGCTCCAGCAAAAGCAACCGGTCAAATTGCGTATCCTCATCGGAAAGCGGCAACCCAAAATGCTTGAACAGCAATGCAACCAAGGTCTCTGTGAAGCTGCGCAATCGAACCGCTGAAATGTCCGGGTCGGTTGCGACAGCATTGCCCGCTTTCAAGGCGAGATCGTGTAGGTCTGGCCAACCCTGCCTAAGAAAATCGAACTCGGAAGAAATGATATCAGACATTTGGTCGGTCTAGAATAAGGTGCCGACATGTCCAACCACACTCTTCCTAAAGAGAATAAAAAGGCGATCTCGGGGGAGGGTCATAACTCGCACGTCGGGAAACGCTTGTCGTTCTCGCCCCTAACGAAAACGATTTGGTAACCATCTCCCTAGAGAAGGATGCAAATGAAAGCTCCTGATGCACACTCCCTCCTGCTCACATGCCAAGCCCCTCAAAAAGCTTTGACCGAGTTCGGCGATGCTGTCGCCCGGGGTCGCATTAGCGGCACCGCTTCGGTGCTCTACTTGGAGACTGGTCACGTGGGCGAATTTGCAAAGATCCAACGTTATTGGCTGCGCATCGAAGAGCAGGCTCAGCAGGCCGCTGTGTGGACTTGGGGTAGAGCTGAACTAGCAAGCCACGGCGAAAACCCCGCAATACGCTTGAGCGAAATCGAGTTCGACGAGGTCGCCGTCGCGAGCTTTGTCGCAGAACGAAAACCATCAAAGCCAAAACGCGGAAAAAAGCGAATACAAGATGATTGGACGCCATTCTGGCTAGCGGCAATTCAGCTAGCCAAAGCCGGACGATTGAATGCTGGATATTTCCCAACGAAGAAGGCTCTTCATGACCGTCTCCACGTGATGATGGGAGCGACGATGGATCTCCAATCGATCACACCGCTGTCTAGTGTAATCTACGAAGAAGTGTTGGAACCAACTGCTGTCGAGGTCGAGCAGGCGGTGGCCGAGACCGACTAAGCCTCGAAGCGCCAATTGCGCAGCATTTGCGCACCAATTGCGCACCAATTGCGCACCTTGCTCATCTTTTAGCATTCAGCACACCTCCCGAATCGGCGTCAATTCACTCTCCGACCGCGAATCATGCCGATTGCGGGAACGGAGAAGAAAAAATGGAATTGATTACCATCGCCGAGACAATGCGCCGCCTTTCTCTGGGCCGCACGAAAGTATACCAACTGCTCGCCGAAGGGCACTTGCAGTCGGTAAAAATTGGGAGATGCCGCCGCATCCTTGCCGAAAGCCTCGACGCGTTCGTGCGAGGTGAAGCATGAGGCCCCCGGTCGATCACGAGGTCTTTGGTTTTGACCTCAAGGCTGGGCAGAAGGTTATAGGCACAGAATGTCACGTCGACGAAAACAAGAACCTTCTCTTCCGCAAGCATTTCGTAAAACCTGGCGAAAACGGGAAGGCTGAAGTCCGTCTTTATGATCACCCGGACGGCAATGGTGGATGGAAGGCTGGACGCGGCCCGCGAGTCTATCGGTCACACGAACCGGCTCTGGCGGGTTCAACCCACCAGCGAGCCGGCTCCCTAAACGAAGACCAAGCCTCATTCCAACTCATTCATGTTGGCGACCTTGAGTATCGCCCGCCCGAATATCTGATTGAGGGCCTTCTGGAGACGGATACACTAGGGGTAACCTTCGGGGCGCCCGCATCAGCCAAGTCATTCATCGCAGTGGACATTGCGCTTTGCGTTGCCACCGGGACTCCATTTCATGGGCGCTCGGTAAAGCGCGGCCCAGTAATCTACATTGCTGGCGAGGGGCGAAGTGGTCTTGCACGCCGTTTTGGAGCGTGGAGCGCCTATCATGAAGTCCCACTTCAAAGCGCTGCTTGCTATATGTCGACGTGTGCTGCGAGTTTCCTTGATAGCAAAAGCGCTGAGACAGTGACGGCGGCAGTGCACAAGATCGCGGAAAAGAAGGGGGCACCCGCCTTGATCGTGATCGACACGCTGGCCCGAAACTTTGGTCCCGGTGACGAGAACAGCACTGCGGAAATGTCAAGGTTCGTGGCTGCTCTCGACAGACTTCGGGGAGAGTTTCCTGGTAGCACCATCCTCGTCATCCACCATAGCGGGCATTCCGACCACCAGCGTGCTCGAGGCGCGATGGCTCTGAAGGGAGCGCTAGACAGCGAGTATAGAGTAGAAAAAGCTGAAAACTTGGTGACACTGGTAAACACCAAGATGAAGGACGCACCACAACCTTCGCCGATTGCGTTGAAACTGGAGGACGTGGCAATCGGTAATGGAGCATCAAGCGCCGTGCTCGTAGAAACAGAAGCTCCTAGACGGACGGAGAAGGTGTCGTCGGCACACAAGCTGGCGCGAGACACCTACATTTCCGCTGCGATCGCGAGCTCTAACTGGCGTGACGATACCGGTGGAGGTCTGCACATCAACGAATGGCGTATTCGCTTTTACGCCGAACACACGGGTCATAACAACGATACTAAGCGTCAGGCTTTCAATCGCGTTCGAAAAGAGCTTCAACGCGAGGGATTGATTTCGGTCGACGACAACTTCTGCCTTTGGGATGACGCTGCAATCATCAAGGCGATCTATTCGGGACGAGAAGGCTCATGTGCATAGAGACCCGGCAGCAAGCAGCTACGAAGTCCCTCAGTCGACCCTGCAAGCGTGACACGCGTGACAGGTCTTATAGACCTGTCACGCGTGTCACGCCGTTTTTGAAGTTCTACGCTTCTCTACAACACTACGGAATATCTGTTAGTTCGGTTCAAGGGAGGAGCACCTTCGAAACCGCACAGGCGAATGCCATCTGGCCGGGATGCGCCCAATCACGGCCAATGCAACGCGACGGCAGCATTGCATCTACAGGTTCCGACTGCACGTTGTCTTCACAGGCATAGTCGCTCCCCTGGCCCAAGTGCGGATTCAAAAAAGGGCGGAGGTCTGCCGCCACGCCCGGATCAGGCCATGACGGATTGTCTGGCCTTGTGAATACATCGCCAGGCCTCGAAACAGGCGAACAGCCGTCCGCGCTCTGTCGAAGCCCGCTGAGAAAACAGGTAACAGATCCACGCAGCCTGCGCTTCCGCACCGATCCGCTGGATGCGAGCGAGCGGCAACGGGGTTCGAGAAGGGATGGGGCTGGGTCGAACCAAGATCGATCAGCGTATGCGAGACGGCACTTTAGAGAGGACAAAGATAGACCGGCGCACCCTGATCAGCATAGAGAGCATCGAACGGTTTGTAGGCCCCAGAGTAGCGCGACAAGGGCAACGAAAGACGAGAAGGTCTTCGGAAGGCATATGAGCAGACCGTCAGTCGGTCATGGGGCCTGATCCGCTAGCTCGTCGATATCTTTCTGCGAAAGGATGCACCCACTGCCGTCCTTCGCGCGACTGTGAACCTGTGCAAGCGTAAAGCGCTCAATTATCTGTGGGAAATGAAATTACGCCAATACCTGCTGCCATTATTACAAGTTAATTTCTTAGGTGATTGCCGTTGTGACAAAGCGGCCGCGCGCAAATAGATACGTCCGAATTTGTCATGCCTGTGTGCTGAAGATGCGCGATCTGCTTTCTCCCAGGCCGCCACGCCTCCACAGGAATCTGAATGACCGCCCTAAAACATTCCCCGGAAACCACGATCCAACAAATCCAGACCCTGCTGCAGGAGGGCTACGGCACCGGCTTCACGATTTTCAAGGAACTGGTCCAGAACGCCGACGATGGGGGGGCCAGACGTTTGCTGCTTGCCGGACATGATGGCTTTCCTGAGGCGGAGAACCTTCTGTTGAGGGTGCCGGGTTTATTTGTGGCCAACGATGGCAGCGTAACGCGCGCGGACTGGGAAGGCCTTCAAAAGGCGGCTGGCGGCAGCAAGGGCGGCCAAGAAGCAGCGGTGGGCCGTTATGGTTTGGGACAAAAGGCGCTTTACCACCTATGCGACGCTTATGCGGTGTTCGCGCGTCTCGATGGCGCGCCCGAGGCAACCTCGATGATCCTCAACCCCTATGAAGACATTCCGGTCGCGCACCATGCCCAAGCCTGGAAAGAACTGAGCCGACACGACGAGACGCTGCTGGCGACTTGGGCCGAAGCTGCAGGAATGAGCGAGGGACTAGTCCTGCGCATCCCGCTACGGACCGAAAGCCTGCGCCCGGGGGATGACAGGCAGATGCGACTGACTGGCGCACACTGGACGGCGCAAGAGGCGATTGAGGACATCCGAGATGGGCAGCAGCTCTTTGCCGCGCTGGCGTGCCTGCGCCGCCTTGAGACCATCGAAATTACCTGCCCGGGCGAGCCGCCTTGGCGCGCAGAGGTTAGGCCGGGCTTTGCCCGGCTGGCTGGTCCGGGCGCGGCGGCGCAGGCGCAAATGCAGGAGGGCATTGGCGGCTCACTTGTCATCAATGGCATGGCGGCAACTGTCCACGGCGCGCAACGTAATGCAACCGGCGGCAAGGCCGATGCGCTTCGCCACGATCCGGAGTGGCCCAAGGTCTGGACCCTTACCGGGCTTGATAGGGACAAGGCCACCCCACATGGCGCCGCTATCGTCTGCCGTCATCCGGCGGCCGAAGGGACGCAGGCGCGACTGCGGGTCTGGGACGCAGTCTATCTCCCGTTGGGCGATCCTGCGCGCGAAAGAGACACGGAAAAGGTGCCGGTTGTCGATGCGGCGCTGGAGGGCAAGGAGAACGTCGAACTGATCGTGCACGGCGATTTCTTCGTATCAAGCGACCGCAGGTCACTCCATCGAGGGGATGACATTAAGGCGCGCTGGAACGCCGAACTGCAGCGAGAAGCTGCACTTCCATGCGTCCTGAATGCAGTGGCTAGTGACATTGCCGCCTTGCCAGACAACCCTGCGTGCTACGACCTGATTAAGGCATTGCAGAATGCGAACGTCTGGTGGTCAGCCAATGCCGCCGCTATCTGCGGGGAGCGAGCGCTGGTCTGCGTGGCCGATGGCAAAGGCCGGCGCTGGGGGATTGAACCCGCCGCCAGTCTGCGCCCCGTTCCGGTCGGCGACGCGACCCGCCCGCGTAGGCTGGACGAAGCCTGGCCAGGTTTTGCCGAATGGCGCAAGCAGCACGGCATCGTGCTTGCCCTAGGCCGCACGCTTAGCGCTGCCGCTCCGGTTTGGAGCGACAGTGAGCTGGCCGCCATTATCGATGGCATGGGCCAGGCGGCATGGAGCAGCATGAAGGCGGCAAAAACGCTATCTGCCTTGCTCGAAGCGCAGCCAAACGGCTACGTGCTGCTGGGCGAACTTGCGCAAAAGAGCCTTAGTGAAAGCTTACGCGCTGCTTTAGTTGCCAAAAGTAAAATGGCACCGACGGTCCTGCTAAAAAAGCTCACCCGTCACCTGAGGCCGGCAGGCATCCTAGTCCTGCCCAAATCGGTCAGCGCCCCGGATCTGCTCGCTCATCTTGCGCAAAATGCACCCTTGCTGTGCCTGCGTGATGAATGGGTCGCCGAGGAAATCGCCGCGCACCGCGCGGACAGCGACCGAGACTTGCCCGAAGACGATGCTTTTGCCCTCCTGGAAGCGCTCGAACCGCTGGGCCAGCGTGAAGGCAAGGTCCGCAGCGAGGCAATGACTTTGCTGGGGCGGGTGCTGTCCAAAGGCCCCAATCTTGGACGCTTGGCACAGCATGCGCGCGTTAGCGCGCTCAAGGTGATCCCCGTGCGACGTGCAGGCGACGGCGGCGATGCTTTGCTAGCGCCTTCCGAAGCACGCGCGCTGGCCGGTGATGGCCTGCTGTTCCAGCACGGCCCGTTCAATCTACTGGACAGCCTTGCGCAGGCGGTCACTGAGCCGACGATCTGGAGCCTGCGGCAAAACGTTGCGCTGAAGGTGGCTTCCGGAATGGCGCTTGCTTCGTCAAACACTGCCGCTCACCTAGCCGCCGTCATTGGCAAGGCCCGCACGTTCGGCCCCGTGCTCGCCCGTGCAAACTTGGTCAAGCCGTTGGAAGACCACCTATCGCCGCAGCAGATGCGATGTCTGCTGACGGGCCAGCCCGATCTGCAGGACGAAGCCCAAGTGGCGCGCATTGCCGATCTGGACCTGTCGCTCAAGTCGCTAGCCGATCAGATCTCCGCCAATGCGCGCGGGCTGCACATCCTGGACCCGGTCATTGCCGAGAAGCTTGCGCCAACTGCTGCCAAGAAAGCCCGAGTCGAAGAACTCGGCATCGACTGGCTTGGCAACCGCTTGAAGCAAAGCGAAGTTGCTCTCAACGAAGCCCAAGCCATGGCCCTGGTAGCCTCGCAGTTGCCACCGGAGACATTGGCCCCGCTGGCGCTGCACCGGGTTCAGGGCGAAAGCGGGCTGCATCGCTGCAATAATCTCCTGCGCGGCAAGCTCGATGACGTGCCACAGGCCATGCGGCATCTGGTGCGCATCATCGATCCCTACCCGGCAAAGGCAGGCCAGCGCCAGAGCGCCCTTATAGCGGACTGGACCCCCGAGCGACAGATCACCATCGCGCTCGACAGCGAAAGACCTCATGAGCTTAGAGACGAGATTTTCTCGGGGCTTGAAAAACTCTCCTACCTGCACAACGATCTGGCCGAGCCTCTGCGCGAAGGTAAATGGCTCCGCGTGGACGGGCGCACCGTAGCGCCGGGCGACCTGCGCGATTTTCTGCCCTGCGCGCTCGATGCATGGCCTGCTTCCCGGCTGGGTATCGCTCCAGCCCTGGTTGAAGAGCTACCGCACGACCAACGCGAGCTTTTGCAACGCTCAAAACTAGTTCACACGCGCCTCGTCTCTTACAAGCTGCTCTTGCAGAACATGGCGCAGCACATGGGCGGTCTGGTCGTCGACCTGCGAGAACAGCGCGCCGATCTGTGCTCTCTGGCCAAGGCCGGGCGCAGGATCGACGATGATCTTTGGCCGCTGCTCTCGAGTGCCCTGCGCGCAATCGACGATGACGAGAGGTGGAGCGAGTTGCTCACCGGGATCACGTTTCCCGCGCCGGACGAAGATGCCACGATCGACCAGCTGAACGCGCTGGCGGAACTCGCCTCAGGCAGCCAAGAGGGGCGCCTGAGCGAAGCCGCCGTGAACCTGTGGCGAACGGGCTTTGCAGCCCATGCCGAAGCCTTACGCAAGGAGACGGAATTTCTCCCTGCCGACCTGCTCGCCGAAAGCGAAACGGGTGCCTTTGCCCGTGCCGACCAGCTGGCACTGGATGGCTCCGGCCTTGATCCAGCAGCCTGCCTCGCCGCCCACTGTGGGTTTGAACGGCCTGAAAACCATGTGCCACCCCGCACCCCCGCATCAATTGCAGGGGAACCGCTAGAGCGCCGCGTGGGCGAACTGTTTGCCCCCTTTCGCAAGTTTCACGAGTTGCACAGCGCCGTATTGATGGTCCTTGCCATGCTTGGCCGCGGCCCAGAGCTTCGCAGAGTTGCCGGGCAGTTCCAAGGCAACCCAAACTATGAGGACATTTGCGCGGACATCGCAGATTGTTCGAAGCGGCGACTTGGCGCCTACGAGAACATTCAAGCTCAGCAGTTTACCGTGGTTCCATTGCAAGAGGGGCAAGCCCTAGTCATGTCGGCCGCAGGTGTGGAGATGCTGGCACGGTCTGGGGCTGATGGAACGCTGCTCTACGACTGCACCAAGGTTGCGCCCAATCACTGGCAGCTGACGATGTCAGCGAGCGAGCCGCGCGACCTTGACCACGCAACAACCATGCTGCGCGAGGCCGTCAGCAAGCTGGCCGATCCCATGATCATGCGGATGCACGAACAGCGTGGCGCGCTTCTTCAGCTGCTCGACAGCTATCTCGCCTCTGATCAGGCCACGCTTGATAAACTGATCGAAGACATCAAGGATGGCCTCTACGAGCGCGTCAAGAAGCTGGACCGTAGTGACTACCTCAAGCAGGCGCTCAGCATCTATGATGCCGATCACAAGACCGGGCGCCGCGAAGGCAACGAGGCATCCGCACGCAACCGAGCCAAGGAGAACCTGTGGCAGGCGATCAAGCGTGAGGAGGCAGCAGGCGAACTGTTGCGGGCCATTCGCGAAAAGATACATCGCCGCGGCTACGCACCCGAACGCACCCTCTTCGAGTTGTTCCAGAACGCGGTGGATGCCGCGCACCAGAACGGCCAGCGAACCGATCTGCGGGTGGAAGCAGAGCGCGATGAGAATGGCACAATTGCCACTCTGCGCGTGATCCACTGGGGACGGCCGATCAATGTCGCAGGCGGCCCTAAGACGCCCCAACGCTTTGAGCGCGATCTCGATAACATGCTGGACATGGATTCCTCCGAGAAGGCAGGCGGGGATCGCGGCAAGCACGGGTTGGGCTTCAAGACTTGCCATATGCTTAGCGACGAAACCCGGGTCGCCAGCGGGCGCCTGCGCTTTGCCATCCGCGGCGGCATGATCCCACTGAACTGGGAGAAGGGCCGGGACTTGCAGTTGAAGCACAACCTACCGGATGCGCCGGCCACGATAATCGAGATGCCGATCGCGCCGGGCATGGCCGATGCGGCTGAGCGCGCATTCGATCAGTTTGCGAGGGTAGCCGAGTTTCTGCCCGTCGTCGCGCCCGACCTTGGCGAAGTGGTGCTGTTCGATAGCGTGGATAGGCCCAGCGGCAAGGCGCTGGTGCGATCTATCACGCCGACTATCGCGCTGGTCGAATACGGGCAAGACAAGCGCGTGCTGAGGCTTGACCTTGGCGCAGGCCATCAGCTCTATTTGCGGCTGCTCGATGGCATGCCTTCAAACTTCGCGAAGGACTGGAGCCGCCTGTGGAACTTGGCCCCGCTAGACGGAGAAGATCTACGCACCGAATGGCTGATCGACGGAAATTTCGAAATGGATCAGGGCCGCCGTAAATTGCACGGCGAGGCTGCAAGCGCGCTGAAAACCATACAGATGCGCGGCGCACCGCTGGGCGAGCGGCTGCTAGAACTTTTCGACAAGTGGGATACGATCGCGCCTGCTGCAGGCATTGCCGAGCAGGGCCGCGATGCCTTCTTTGCCGCGCTCATCGACCGAATGATGCACGACCTCAACGATCATCTCGCACAGTATCTGCATGGCGCAGATGGTAGTGAACTGCGGGGATTGGCAGCACTGATCGGGAGCCGGGCAGTGGTGCCACTCGCCTCGGGTAGCCTGGTGCGCGCGAATGAGGTCGATGGCGTCTACAGTCACACGCTCGCCGACCCCGAGGTGCGCAAGAAGGTCGAGGGCTGGCCCGGTGCTGGCGGTGCCAAACCCAATTATGTTGAGGAGAATTGGGCCAACCGTCTTCAAAAGCTAGGCTTTG
Source organism: Qipengyuania sp. JC766 (assembly GCF_040717445.1). NCBI lineage: Bacteria > Pseudomonadati > Pseudomonadota > Alphaproteobacteria > Sphingomonadales > Erythrobacteraceae > Qipengyuania > Qipengyuania sp. JC766. The sequence continues at coordinate 1,450,370 of NZ_JBFEFL010000001.1, forward strand.
ATGAGCCCGAAACCATTGATCTTGGGACTATGGCAAGGCGGATTTGCCAGGCCCAGATCACTCCCGAAACTGCGGCCGTCATCGGCGAGGTGTTTAACGCGAGCGAGCGTGACGGATGGTATCCCGAGGAGCGAAAGCGTGTCGATCAAGCGCTCCGGGATGTGCACATCATGGCGGAGGACGGGCACTACGTGCAGGTTCAGAACCTCTGGTTTCCGCAGGATTCGCGCCAAAGCAAGGAAGGCGAAACCGAACGGCTGCGCGCTGGCTTCATGCCGCCGCAAGCGCGGCTTCACCCAAGCTATCAGGGACCCGGCATCGATTTTGCCCAGCTCGCGCGCTCAAGGGCGGGCTATCGTTCCCAGATCGAGCGCGAGCACCTCAAGGGTGCCTACCGCGATCACGCCCGCTGCAAGGCTGCGCTTGTATTCCTGTGCGAGAACCGAGAGCAGATCGAAGGGCTGAACTGGCTGCGCAACGAAGCCGACCTGCTCGCCCTGCCTGCGCACCACGAACTCACCCCCCAGCAATTCGGCACGCTAAAACTGTGGCTGGGCGCCGCCGCCGCCAACCCGCCTCAATCCGAGACTCATCGCCCTGCCGAGGATATCCTGTGGGACATCGCCGACTGGTGGGAAGCCGAGCGCACCGACCTCGTCGCGCAGCACGACCGGCAGATCTATGGCGAGCTGGAAGATATGTGCAGCGCCCAGCAGCTGCAGGCCGACGACGATGTCGCCTGGTTCACCATGCTCTCGCTCGCTTCGCTCCAGACGCTGGGCCGCATCAGACCCGAGCAATCGCGTGGCTTCATAGAGCGCGGCGTGCAGGAAGGGTGGTGGCACGATCTTGTCAGCGTGGATGACGAGGCCCTGCCCGCCTATGCTCAACGGCTGTGGGAATGGAGCGCGATCGGCGCGGACGAAGACTTCCTGCTGTGGCGCCGTTGCCTTGGCGACATGTGTCTGGTCGCCCGCAACCTGGATACCTACCGCACGATCCTCACCGCCCTGCCGCGGATGGTGGAGCAGGTCGACAATCCATTCAGCCTGCGCGAACTGCTGCGCCCCTCGCAAAGCCAGATCATCGGCCGAATGGGCATCGACGCCGCACCGCTGGCAAGATCGATCGGCATGGGTGCCAACTGGATTGTGCGCGAACTGGCCCGGCGCGGCTTTTACGAACCTGATGAGGCCGAACTGGTGCAACCTTTCGCCTGGAGCGCCCGTCAGCGCATCCGCAACTTTGCCGAGGAAATCGGGCTTGGCACCTTCTCCTCCGGGGTGGATGAAGGCAGGCGCATCCACGACGAGGTTTCGCAATTGCTGGAGGCCGAGCCTCCGTTCGGCATCGATGGGGATCTGCCGCTGGAAATCCTCAACACCCGAACCCGCAGCGTGGGATACCCCCTTGCCCGCCACCAGATCCTAAACGGAAGCTGGAACACAGAATCTTCACCGAGGCTTACCATCGATGCCTGAAACTAACACTTTCCTCGCCCCGCATACCCCGGTTTCGCATCCGCTCCACGGCAGCGGACAAGTCATCGTCGATAGCGGGGACGCCGTCGTCGTGCGGTTCGGAGGCGAGATCCACTCCGTGCTGCGCAGTGAACTGGCGCGCGCGCGTTCGCTGGATTTAGCGCTGGAGAGTGAGGCTTTCGACGACAGCGCCGATGGCCTGCTGCGCGCGAGCGCTCTGGCGATCCGTTCGGTAAATGACCAGTGGGGCGTATTCTCGCGCTCGCGGGTGCAATTGCTGCCGCATCAGCTGTGGGTCTGCCACAAGGTCAACCGGCAGTGGCCGTTCCGCTGGCTCGTGGCCGACGATGTTGGCCTCGGCAAGACGATCGAGGCCGGGCTGGTCCTAATGCCGCTAGTCGCCCGGGCGCAAGTGCGCCGCCTGCTGATCCTCGCGCCCGCCAAGTTGGTTCCGCAATGGCAGAAGCGGCTCTACGAGATGTTCGACCTCCGGCTGCAGATGTATGGCCGCGAGATCGCCAAGGCCTCGGCCGATTTCTGGGGCGTGACGCAGATGGTGGTCGCCTCAGTCCACACTCTCAGGCAGGAGGTATCCGAGGGACGCGCGGAGGCTAGCGCCTTTCTCGATGCCGAGCCGTGGGATGCGGTGGTGGTGGACGAAGCGCACCACCTGCACGCCGACGAGCGCACCGGCGAGACACTGTCGCTCGAACTACTCAAGGAGATGGAGCGCCGGGGCAAGATCAAGTCGCTGCTTCTTTTCACAGGCACACCCCATCGCGGCAAGGACCACGGCTTTTTCTCGCTCTTGAGCCTGCTCGACTCTGAGCGGTTCGGACCGGACAAGGATCCCGAGGAGCAACTCGCCGCGCTTCCCGCATTCATGATCCGTAACAACAAGGCCAAGGTCACCGACCTTAAGGGCGAGAAACTGTTCACTCCAGTGACGGTGGAAAGTCGCGAATATCAATTCTCGGATGCGGAGGCAGCGTTCTATGACACTTTGAGCGCCTTTATCATCGACGGGAGAGCCTATGCCGCGAACCTTTCCGGACAGGCGCAGACGGCTCGCATGCTTCTGCTCATTGCCTTGCAGAAACTGGCGGCAAGCTCGATCGCAGCCATCCGCAACGCGCTGATTAAACGTCGCGACAAGCTGGCATCTATCGCCGAGAATGCGCGCGCTACGATCGCTGCCACCGACCAGCCCGAAACGCTCGACGATGCCGCGGTGCTCGACGAAGAGGCATCGGCAAGGCTGCTTGCCGAACTGATGGACGGCGAGGTTGCGCGCCTCGAGGAACTCCTCGACCTCGCCGAGCCGATCGTTAGCGAGCAGAAGATCGAGCGGCTTGTGGAGCTAATCGTCATCGACCTGCCCGAAGACGAGCCGGTGCTGCTGTTCACCGAATACAAGGCTACGCAGGCACTGGTAGTCAATGCTCTGCACGCCCGTTTCGGGTATGGCTGCTGCGCCTTTATCAACGGCGAAGGCAAACTCGAAAACCTGCTGCGTGCCGATGGCAGCTACGGTCCGCGATCCTCCACCCGCGAGACCGCGGCAGACGATTTCAACGCTGGTAAGGTGCGCTTCCTAGTGTCAACCGAAGCCGCCGGCGAAGGGATCGATTTGCAGGAACGATGTGCCACGCTAGTCCACGTTGACATGCCCTGGAACCCGATGCGCCTTCATCAGCGGGTGGGCCGACTGTCGCGGTATGGCCAGACGAGACCGGTGCAGGTGTTCATCCTGCGCAACCCAGCCACTGTCGAGGCCCGCATCTGGGATTTGCTCAATGCGAAGCTTGAACGCATCCAGGCGGCGCTGGATGTAGCAATGGACGAGCGCGAGGATATCTCGCAATTGGTGGTGGGCCTCAGCGGCCCCTCGATCGAAGCCATTTTTGCCGAAGGCCAAGCCCGCTTCGGAGCCGATAGCAAACCTGCTCGCGAGGGAGTTAGCACATGGTTCGATCAGGCATCTGCCACCATCGGTGGGGAAGACCTCGTCAAGAGCGTGCGCAACATGCTTGGCAATGTCGCCCGTTTCGATTTCGCGCAGGTTGGCAATAATATACCCAAAGTCGACCTTCCCGATCTTGAGCGCTTTCTTAAGCTGGAACTAGAGCGCCAAGGCAAGCGAGCGATGAACCGCGAAGATGGCATGGAGGTGATCGCGCCCGAGGAATGGAGGAAGTCGGATTATGCCATTGCCAAACGTTACACTGGCTTGGTGTTCGACCGTAATGCCCCAATCGACCGCAAGCAGGCGCCAATCCGCCTGATCGGCATTGGACACAGCCTCCTCGACCGCGCGCTAAAGGAAAGCCTTGGCCGTGAAGCTTTTTTGGCCCGGTGCAGCCGTCTCGAAGTCCCGCTGCTGGTCGCTTCGATAACTGACGAAATCACTGGCCACGGCCAGACAGTCAGCCGGATCGTGGTCGGCGCCTGCCGTTTGCCTGATGGGACTGTTGAAATCTTGCGCGACTGGGAGCTGTTGCAGCGGCTAAATCTGGTCGGGGTGGCCGATGAGACACTTCCCTCAGCACAAATCGCCGACCAGCAGTTGACCGATCTGGCGCAGGATTTGATTATTCATATCGGCAAGACTGCAAGAGATCTGGCCGAGGGGATGACCCGCCCATCGGTGCGCGGTGAAGTGTTGCTGGTGCCGGAAGACTGTCCCGATTAAGGCACTTAGCCTGCGTTCCGCTCAGCCTGAACAATGAGCAATACTGGGTCGGAGGCCAACACTTTGATCGAGTTTTGTTTATACTCACATCGATCGATCATGTTGTAGATCGCTTATGAAATATCGAGTGCATTTGCCTCATCGATGAAGCGGAGTTTCGGCCCCGAGTGCGGATCAAAAAAAGGGACGGAGCGCTGCCGCCCCGCCTGGATCAGGCCATCACGGATCGTCTGGCCTTTTGAAGACATCGCCACGCTTCGAAACTGGCAAGCAGCCGGCCACGCTCGGTCGAAGCACGCCGCGAGAACAGATAACAGATCCACGCCGCCTGCGCCTCAGCTCCGAGCTGGCGGATACGTGCGAGCGGCGACGGATTTCGAGAAGGATGCCGGACGTTCGCCATGGCAGCTGCATTAGTCAGCAGGTGATAGGGGACAGATGCTCTGATATGGGTGCGATGGCCAGATTTTGGCACGTGCTCGACCAGCCGGCCGGCCTCAGGGTTGCGATCCAGTCCAACAATGGGTCGGAGTTCACAATTAGGGTTGAGTATGAGCGCCAACGTGTCGGGCGTAAACAAGGGCTGCAGCCGCTCGCGCAGGGCATCGGGGGGATACTTCGCACCGAAGCCATGGGCGTGAAGTTCGAACCGCGCTTCACCTCGACGAATCTGTTCGACAACGAGCGCGCCGAAACCGAACGGGGCTGGCGGCTGTCCGAGCGCGGGTGGAGGCAGAAGGGATAGCGCGATCATCCGGTCGGCAATGACCAGCGGGTGTTTAATCATTTTGGTGCTCCTCAATGCACGAGCGGGCGGTCGCCAATGGCGCCGCCCGCTCGGAAGAAATTGGTCGTTGTAAATGGTGTTTGAAAAGCCTCTCAGTCATCCGTCAGGCGGTGACGGCTGATCAGCGAGAGCAAGCTGCAGGAAGTGTTCGCTCAGGGCCTGCGCGCCTTGCTCGTTCGCGAGCGAACCCCACGGCTGCCAGCGCTCTACTCGTAGGGCCATCTAGGCGAACAGCCGGTCGCGTGCATGGGTGTCGGGCAATTCGATCGCCCACAGCGTCCTCGAGAGTGGCATGTTGCTCCCGATTCTGGCACCGAGCAGCTTAATTGCCGCCCTACCCTCCAGTGTATCGCGCACGAACCGGAAAGGCAGGTCTGTGGTGCGGGCTTCAATCTCCGCAAGCACGCGCTCGCGATATTCGCGCGTGGCACCCCCATCGAGGCCGCGAGTGAGGCCGAGTGAGCCAAGGCCGATCGGAAGACCCGCATAATCTGTCGAACGGGTCGAAGCGAGCATAAGCAGGACCGCCCGGCCTTCGGCCGTCAGGCCGTAGGCTCCACGCTCCGTGAGCAAACCGACGGCTTCGAGCCAGTTTTCGTAATGGGCGCGCAGCGTCCACGATCCCTCGCAAAGATCCAGAACCCGCTCCTCGATAGGCACGAGGTCCCGACTATGCGCGGCAAGGATCGTGAGCATGAATTCCAGCTGGGAATCGACCAGTTCCGAATAGCGACCTGGCATTCCGAGGCGTCCATTCCAGAGGCAATGACGCACGCTCTCCCATCGGTTGCCGTCTTCATCAATGAGGTCATTCCGACCCGGATCCACGTGAAGCCAGTAGCCCCGAGGGAGGCTGGCATTGCGGCGGTCCTGAAAAGCACGGTTGTCCATATTCGCCTCCATCACGCCTGGTCTTCGTCAATGGCGCGAGAGCCGATCTGCAACGGTTTGCTGCTTCCCTCGGCAGGTCGATACGCGAAGGCTTTCAGTGCGCGCGCCAGACTGCGGACTTCCGCGAAGACGTAATGCATGTCCCGGTAGGTCTCACCCTCCTCGCGGTAGCGGTCGGGCTTGATACCAGTCGGCACGAGGTCGCCCGGATGAGATGTCCGAAACCCGAACCACCACTTGTCGTCATGGTGATCTGCTCCTGGCGCGTGGCTAGGTGCTCCGGTCGGTCGGATATGGCACACGCGGACTGCCTCGGGTCCGTAATTTCGGCAAGGTTCGGCGTAATCGACGCCGCCATGGGAAGCGTTGCGCACGGCTCGAGGAAGAGCATCATGATTGTAGGCATGAAGCGGATGATCAAGATCGACGGAGACATAGCCGGATAGCGTCCCGTTTTCCTGTCGCAGGATGATGCAGTCCAGTCCGGTCTCGGGGTCTTTCCAGGCGATCTTCCCGGGCTCTTCAGACCAGGGTCCACGCTCCGTTGGTTGCCGCTCGGGCAGGCGATAGAATTGTTCGGGCCGGATTTCCGTATTGGCGATAGCGAAGGTTTGCGGCAGGGCAGGAGCGGTCGATTTCGTCGGCGCAAGCGCCTTGGAGGTCTTCTTCTTGGGCATTGGTATTCTCCATTGAAAAAGGGCCGCCACACGATCGTGGACGGCCCTGGAAGGTTGACGGGGTATCGAAGGTGTCCGCGGGAGGCGGACGGGAAGCGCGATGTCTACATGACCCTCTCTCCTTCCCGGTTAGATGAGCCATCGACGTGGTAGACCACGCCTTTCAATCGATGGCGCGCATGCCGCGCCCGCACCCAGGGGTTGAGCGTGCGGGTCACGAACTCGCTGTTCGGCTGCGCTGCTTGTGCCGCTTCGACGATCGCGAGGTCGGTCGCCATCTGGTCGCAGGTGATCTGGCCGAGAGCGACCCAGTGACGAACCGCAAGGAGCGCGGTCGCCAATGTATCGGCGAGGCACTGTTCTCGAACGGTTGTCCACTCGCCTCTCTCGACAAGTTTGCCGATCGAACTGGCGGCTATCGGCTTGGCTGGAATTGAAAGTGCCGCAGCATACTCACCGAGGTGCGGGTTCTCCGCCAAGCCTGCCACGGCCCGACACAGATCAACGCGCTCGCCTGCGTGCGGCGAGAGGTTGCGCAACTGATCGGGAAGGAGGAGGCAATGCTCTGTTGCACAACGACGCAGGACGGGCAGATCGCGGAACTCCCCTCCCCATGTGACGAATGCGGCACAAGGATCGGTGCTGAGCGTATCGAACAGGCTGTCGACGATGTCGACCTCGGCTGAGTCTTCCATCGTCCGGACGAACGGCCCCTCAATTCGCGGGCTAGTCTCGCCGGCGACGAAGGTGAGACTAATCCAACTCGCCGCAGCGATACGGTCGAATGGCCACCGGATCATCGCTGCATCTTTGCCCTCTTGGGTCTTGTATCCATGGTGTCGCGAACGGTCCCACAGGAACTCGAAATCGGCGACGATGAGAGAGCGAGTTGACCTGCCCTCCTCGCTGCCATTCCGGGCTGCGAAACTGCGAGCCTGCCGCTCGAGGTCCTGCACGAACCTGTCCATGCGGTCTGATTGATTGGTCATGGCAATATTCCTTGTCTGAAAAAGCAAAGGCCCGCCGGTGGGCGGGCCTTGCTCATGGGGTGTTGGTTGTAGTGAAAGAGATCAGCGGTGCCGGTCTTGGGCGGTTACGGTCCTGAGCGTCGGCGCCGGCAGGCCCTCGGTGTAGAACCAGGCTTCCTCGTGCGGGACGAGACTTTCTTCCAGTTCCTTCTCCCAGACGCGGTGCATCGCATTCCAGCGATACTGCCGGGCCTTGAGGACATCCTTCTTGCCGATCGGCGCGCGGGTCGCCTGCACAAGCACGGTGGTGCGATCAGCACCTTCGAGGAGACGCTCGAGATGACTGCGTTCCGGGTCCTTGCCCCAGCCCCGCCGGCGCTGCTGGAGAAGCCAGAACAGCTACCACACATCGTCGCCAGCACGATGCGCGTTGCTGTGCCATCCTTCTTGCGCCAGCAGCCACTGCTGGGCGCGTCCGTCCATCCCGGCGCGCAGCCAGTCGACGTCCTTCATCGAACACGCCCATGCGGCCCCTTTGATCTGCGGATAGCGGCGCTCCAGCCAGCTGACTTCGAAGGCGGCGTGATGCGCCACCAACAGGTCCGCGCGGTCCAGCATCGCCAGCACCTCTTCGTCGGGGATCTTCCGACCAACGAGGTGATGGTTCGCAAGACCCGTAATCCAGGTGATGCGGGGGTCGATCTCAGCCTGCGGATCTTCCTGCCAGACCCTGGGCGCGATGTGGTTGAGAACCTCGCCATTCTCGCCGACCCAGACGAGCATGATCGCAAGTTCCATGATGCGATCATTGGCGGGATCGAGGCCAGTCGTCTCGAGGTCAATCAGCGCCACACAGCGTGCGTAGGGTGGCGCGCCTTTCGGCACATTCGAATAGGGCCGAGGAACAGCCCGTAGCAAGCGGTAATTCGGGTCCGTTTCGAGGTGCCGAGCGACGTCCTCGTTTTCAGGATTCAGGTGTTCGATATTCATGAAATTTGCCTTTCGGTTCGTATCCGAACCGACGAGGCGAATGCCGAGTGTTTCACACCCTTTTCCACTCACCTCGCCGGTTCAACCGGCAGGTCCTTCTGAAGTTATCGAAATTAAATTCGGCCCGCAGCTATCAGCGGTAGGGTCCGCTAAACCCCAAGGTGTCGCCACACCGCCCCAGGCCATGGCAGGCCGCACCACGCGAGGAGGCTTCTAAAAGCCGACGTGCGAGCCTTTGGCGAGCTATACTCGTCGGACCTCCAGTCCGAACGAGCGCAGCAAAATGGTTCGCTCCGTAGGTGCGGCCCATTTTGAGGTATCGCGCATAAAAAAGCAGGTTCGATAGATTTCGGCAAAAGTCTTCGGAATGGCTTGAGGTGACCGTTCCGAACGGTCCGAACGAAATCGTTCGTTTTGTATTCCGCATGCATCTGACAATTGCGTTCGGATCGGAACAGACCCTCCCTCCCAAACGATTTTCCAGGTCTTGTGCGAACTCGAGCAGTGTCGACAAAAGGATAATCAGTCCTTTTCCTTGGCTGCTTCAAAAAATTTGCGACCCTGTTTGGGCTCGCGAAAGTCCCATCCTAAAATTGCGAGGATGGAACAGTCACCTCTTGAAACACTGCTTGGCGAAGCTCTCGAACAATGCGCTCGGGACTTTCCCGAAGCGAAGCGAAAACTCAATGCGTTCAACGCCGCGCTCGAGCACATAGATGAGCGCGATGAGCATGGAAATCTCACCCGCAGGGCACATGATAGCAGACATTATCTGCGCAGCGAATTGCTCGATATGCGGCCTTATAAACGGGCCAAGCGAGAGGTCGAAAAACAGCTGCGAAAGGCCCGGGCAAAGGCCGAAAGCGCCATATCGAAAGCGCTGGTCGCCCATGTTGTTTATCATCAGTGGAAGCTCGAATACGACCTCCTAAGCGACAAGGACGATGGCACGAAACTCGTGCCCAGAAGCCGAGAAGAGCACACGCGCGACAGCATCGCCAGGATCGCCGAGCCCTTCGTGATGGACCTGATCGCGCGAGGGGTAACACCGTCCGCGATCGCGCGGCGCAGGGCCAGCGAGGCCGATGCTATCGCCTCGCTGGTTCAGTGGGGGCACGACGATCCTGACTACCAAGATCCCGACAATCCCTGGCTAGCCGCGTTCGATGCGGGGCTATGCGAAGCCTATCGCACCGGCCTGTCGGAAGACGGCGCGCGTCTGCTTGATCTTGCCATGGGTCTACGCGATGAGAAGGCTGGCAGGCTCATTGCAACCGCGCGCAAATTCCTCCCGGAAGAACTGTCGGTAAGCACCGGTGTAACGCTCGGAGCAGCTCGCCTCTTGGAGGCGGCACACACGCTTCCGGACGGGCTTGCGCAGGCTTATGCCGATGCCTTCGATCTCGTGCGCGAAAGCGATCTCGAGAGGATCAGCAAGCTCCTGGGTGTCGAAACGGACGAGGATCGGCGCAAGCTGCAAGTGCTGGTGAACTTCATCAGGCAGCAAGAGCACAAGACCTATCCCGATCTACCGACATGGCTCGAGATCGATGTTATGCGTCGTGTGATCGACACCGCCCATGCCGATACGCGCCCGGCCCACGAATGGGTCGGCGACGTTACCGACAAGTTGTCGCGCCTCGCGGAAATCTTTGGGGACCGACTTAACAGCGAGGATGCCTTCTACGCGCTACTGCATGCCGCGATGCGTAGCAGCCAAACGCATGCCCGCTTCGAAGAACAAGCCGATGCGCGCGCTTCAAAAGACGCAGAATTGGTGCGTCTTCGCAGCATCAGGGATGCGGTAATCGAAGGGCACCCGTTCAAACTGGACCGGTTCGGATATCCCGTGCGCGACGGTGAGGACGGTTACGAAAACTCAAGTTCTGAGATCTTCACCGTCACGACGGTGCAGCCTGTAATTCGGCATGATTGGGATAGCGATGTGGACGCGCATGGTCAGAAGCATTCCAGCGATATCGGTCAAAACGATGAAGTCAGCGATCTTGCGCGGACTGTATCGACCGAAGGTCTTTACGATCGCGAGCCAGAGCCGGATACCGAGAGCGAGGGTGTCTCGCCCGATCGGATCAGCCTGACGTCCGACGATCATGGTCAAAGCCCAGCCACGCCTACCCATATCAGCGGCCGAGACGCTGCCGCCCCCTCTGAACCAAACGCCCCTGAACAAACTTCGACTCAACTTGGAGGGCCGGAAGAACACCGGGCCATTGCCCCCGAAGGAGGCGATCGCGAGGCGCCACCTGACGACAAACCGACTTTCGCAAGGCCGGATATCGACCGCCTTTCGGACAGGCTGCCCTTCTACGATTTCGATAACGAAGAGGACGACTGGAATGACTAATGAACTCGTTACCGTGGATGCCGCTACCCTCGCGCTGCGCCAGGATCTGGAGCGGCAATGGGACGATGAAACGGCGTTCCTTACCCTCGATCCATCGGGAAAAACACACATCGCGCCCACCATTTTCCTGGCCAAGCGAGGCGGCGGCACAGGGGCGAGCACCTTTTGCCTCGTCCTCGAATATCTCCTCGCTGTAGAAGCGCTGATCATTGAGGTCGGTGGCAATTCGTGCGCCGCCTTTAGGGATCGTGGACCCGACCGGCATCGATATTTTTCCTCGCGCGAACAAGGCCGCGTCGGGAAGGCGTTGGACGCCAGGTTAGACAATGCCGGCCGGATCGCCATCCTTGAGTTCGAACCTTCTCTGTTCAAGGACACGGTCAAGATTGCGGCGAGTATGAAAGCGATTGTTGCCGGCGCGACGGTCGTCCTGTTCTACCTCGCGGGCCGCCATGAAACCGCGTCGTCCTACCGCCATAAGGCGCTCGAAAAGGGACTGCACCAGGTCTTTATGTGCCACCAGCCAACCAGGGCGCCAGACCAGCGCACGGCCGGGTCTATCTATCTGCCTTGGCTCGATCCTGACATCCTCGACCCCATGCATGCCGAGGCGCTCTCGCTGCAAGACTCACTTCGCAAATGTTCGGGCCTCTGGACCAAGGGCGAGGCGCGTTTGAACCTTGCCGCGTTCGCCAACACCATCTCCGAAAGTCGCGCGCCATGACCTATCTCGAATCTCTCTGGACCCGCATGTTCGGGCAGGCGATCACGCCGCTAGAGGAGTCTGTCATGAAGTCGGTCTCGCAACGCGTGGATCGCGATGCGCAAGTTATGACGCTGGCGGCGATCCTTGTTCGGATGCTCTACCTCGTGCTTCTCGAAAACAAGGCGAGCCCGTTTCAAATTCTGGCTAACTTCGGGAAGGCGATGGAGGAGAACCGGCAGAAGACTGTGCTAATTACGGAAACCTACGAGCGGCTCCAGCGAGATGTCTCCGGCCTGAGCGGGACCATCCATCGGGCCGAGAAAGCGTTAGCGGAAGCGCGGGAGCTGGCCGAAGCCAAGGTCGGGTATCATCCCATGTTTGGTTTTGTCCCGGCGGAAACCCGTGCCGAAGTTCATAGCCCGAAAGCCCGACATTTAGCGCTGCTATTCGGGGCTTGCTTCTCGGGTATGTTTCTGGGTTGCGCGACCTGCTTCATGATCTTTGTGCGGTGATCTGACGCATGCCGATAAAATAGTCCGAAACCTGCCAGCAAGTGTGCGAAGGTCGTCTTCACGACGTTGGTCGAGAGCCGGACATCCAAGCCACGGGAAGACTTCAGATGCGAGGTGTTAGCGCGCTTGGATCACCGCTTTTAGGCATCGGTTCAAAGAGCAAAAAATGAACTGTCCGGACTGATCTCAGCGGAAACCGAAGTGCTCTCGATGCCAAGTTAATTGTCGTCGATGGGCGTCGTTGAGCGAGATCAGTTGAGCACCCTCGGGAACCAATAACTGCAGTGCGGCATCACTGAGTGCTGGCTTGACAAGAGCCCTCCCCTCATCGTCGAAACTCACTAAACCGCTATCGAATGCTGCATCCCAATGCACGGCCAGTAAGAGGCCATTGAAAACATCGAGACGCTCCTCATCGCTTCGACATTTGGCCCATGGCACGATGTGGCTGGCCCGCAGCAATGGTTCATCGGTAATGCCAGTTACCGGACAGCGGCCATCCCAAAAATCAAGTAGAGCGCGGCGAAAATAGCCCTGACCGACGCGTTCCTTCACGATCCTCTCGACCTCGGTGTCTCCGAGGCCCGCGACTTCTGACTCATATTGCGCGAGTGGAAACGTGGGCAAACTGCGCGCGAGATGGAAGGCACGGGAGAGGGCTTTACGTAGCGCTGCTTGGTCGGCGAAAGCGAAAGCAATCTTGAATTGCGCGGGTGGGGGAGTGACAAGCGCATCGCCGAGTTCTTCGGCGAGCTTCACCGCGACGCCAGCGTGTTCTACCGCCAAGAACCATGGCGATCCGTCTTCATTGATACCGCTGGCAAGCGCCACCTCTCCCGGCACGCCCTCGTCGGATTTAAACCAAAGCCATCCGTCGGCAATCCCATTGGCCTTGCGATAGCCGTGGTTGAACGCCGCCTGCTCAAGCTCCACCCGAAAAACGGGGTGCGCGGTGGTGTGGCGTTGGGAGAGCAGATCGTTCACTGCCATAATGGCCTTTCTCGCCAATCTTCCGGGCATCCCATAGCAGCAAGATCGCCAGTCGGATGTGACTCGAGGTGCTCTGTTATGTCGCGGGCCCAGTGTGATTCCGGCGCTATGATCCGCATTATCTGATTGATCATCGTAACTGTGTTGTAGAGCTTCGCAGGGGGCCGCTCGCCCGCAGCATGGTCGAGTGAAAGCTGCAAATTGCGGGGCTTGCTCGGCAATTTCGGGCAGATGAGGAAGCCGCGGTTCCACAGTCGGCCATGATGAGCGCAAATGTTTCGGACATCAACCAGATGGCGGATGAATGGCACCAGCACGGTCTCGGTCAAGCCTAGAGGAGTCGCGATCCTGTTCCGCAGAGACCTGTCCGCCAAGCTCGAATACCAACGCGAAAGCTGTCCGAACGACATCATTTCTGCGACCATCCACACGGGCGGCAGTGCCGGCTCGCGATAGGTTTTGCGGTAGTGATCGATGTAAGTTTCATTCGATAGCCCGACATCCTTGGCGAGCTTAGCAAGGTTTTCGTGGAAAGCCTTGCGCTGAGAATAGAGACCTGCATCGAGATAGCTGTGACCATGATCCAAGGTCGCGAGCTGGTAGGCCCAACTACCACGGAGCGCGACCTCGACGTGTTCGGTTCCCCGCATGACCAAGCGGCGCAGCACCCGATCAAAATCGTAAAGGGCCGTCACTGTGTCAAAGTCGGTGGCGAGCTGAAAGCGTGGCCCGGCTTCGTCCTTTGGCCGCTCGAAGTAAAGCCAGTAGGCGCTCAGTCGATAGTAACTGACGTGGCTCAGCCAATAGCGTGCCCGATCCTCATCCGCGATGGCCATGCCGTTGTCGCGCAGGTGGGCGATCTGCTGATCGAAGCTGAGAGAGGGCTTGCCGAATACGCGGGTCATGCCCGTTCAGGCTTAGTATCAAGGGCCTGAAAACAAAAGACCCGCCCAGTGTGCATATCCTTGCGGACAGAGGCCGGGCGGGTTCGATTGCTGTCGAGATAGGCCATGAAGTCCTACTAATCAACAAAGATCGCGAAGTTCACCGATACCCCTCCACTCTCGGCCGCATGCCCTGTGCCATCAGTTGATCGTAGGCGGCGAGGACGAGGCGGCGGGTGCGGTATTCGCCGTGCCGTGCGATTTCATTCTTCTGGAGGACGCGGAAGGTCTCGCTGGGGTAGTCTTCGCCTATCACGTCCTTGGGATCGAGGACGTAGCGCAGTTCGTCGCGGGTGAGGCCGTAGGCGAGGGCATACCAGGCGTCGAGCTCGGCGCGCAGCTGCGCGCGGCGGTCTTCGTCCCAGGCGAAGGGGAGGCCTTCGTAGCCAAGGTCGCGGGCGAAGGGGGCCATGGAGTGGCTGGTGTAGGTGAGCTCCAGCACGCGCGGGGCGATGAAGGCGAGCGCGGCTTCGTCGTAGGCGCTGGGGGGGAGGATTGGGAGTTGTTTGAGGTAGCCATACGTAAGGTGTAGGCCAGCGACTTTCATCCTGGCGATGAAATCCAACGGCAGAGAATTAAGGTTGGCCAGCAATGCCGACGCGAGGTTTGCGCTCGTGCCTGGGAACATGAGTGGAAGTGTATGGCCAACGCCAGCCATCGGCAGCGCAGTGGCTATTACAGTTCGCTCATTAGTTGCGGACGTCACATCCTTCCAGCCAAGTAGCCAATCATAGCGCCACTTACCGCGAAGCCGCGCCTCAACTTTTGCCCTCTCGATATGGTAATATGATTCATTCTCAAAAGAGGGATCTTGGTGGTCCGCGAGGGTGGCATCCGGAAGAACCCGATAGCCCCTTCCTTCGGAGCGCTCAAAATATCCAGATGCGCGATGGTCGAAAGCCGACACCATCTTGCCTTCGAAGAGAGGAAGAAACCGGGTTGCTCCAACATCACCCACCTTGCTCGATCGAACGAAGTCCTTCGAAGAAGACCCCATCATAAACATGAGTTGGAACTCGACCGACCAAGGGTTCGACGGGCAATTTCCCTCCGTAACGAACGGCGGGATCAATAGGTGAACTTTTCTGGATATCTCGGCATCAGCCTTTGAACGAAAGGTTGGCGCTGTCCCAGTATTCGGATTGATTTTTTCGATCGTCAATTTGTCGAGGGCAAAGAATCGTTCGGCGTCCGCAAGCTGATCTACATTCGTTATGAAGCTGGCAAATTCGGCACTGTCGTGATCAGAACCAAGAATGATCATCCCAAATTTGAATCGGCTGTCGACGTCCGGAAATATCCCTTCTCGGTTCTCGAAATCGATGAATCTATTTATTCTTTTTTCGTCCATCAAACGGTTGAAAAGGACGGCGTTGAAACTGTCGGTTGTGATCCCTGATGGCACGATTAGACCATTGAAGTCTTTTGGGTTCAGGGAAATTGACAATTCTAGAAAGAGTGGAGCTGTATTGAGACGCCCAAATTTCGATGTAGGATAGCGACCGGAACCACGAATGAAATTCTGAAGATTCCATGTGGGGCGCGCGTAATCGAGATAAGCCTGATACATTTCAGGTTGCTCGATCTCCATGCTCTGAAAGATCTTATCTTTCTCACTCTTGTTCAGATTATCCGCCTCGACCCCCACCTCAGAAAGAAAGGCCGCTGGATCGATCTCGACTTGCTCCCACGGCGGATTGCCGAGCACCACATCGAAGCCGCCTCTCCCGACCATGATGTCGGGAAAGGCCAGCGGCCAGTGCAAGGCGCTCGCCGCGCCCGCCGCCTCGACCGCTGCGCCTTCGAGTGGCCCGTAAACCTGCCCGCCGCCAAGCTTCTTCCAGACATCCTCGCTGGTCGGCACCAGCCCACGCTGGTAGTTGAGCGGCACCTCGGTCTTGGGCAGCAGGAAGGCGGCCATGTAGAGATCGCAGGCGACCCGCGTGGCATAGCGCGCCGGATCGTTGCGCCATGCCTCGAACGCCTCGCGCTTCTTCTCGACCTGACCGACGGTGTCCTCAGGCATCCGCTTGATGGTCGAAAGGTTCGCCGCCAGCTTGCGCGGGGGCATGACGCCGGTGCCGCGTTCGAAATCGAAGGTGCCCTGCCCCTTCTTCTCGGTCTTGTTCTTGGCCTTGTAGTATTTGGCCGCGTCCTTGCTGTCGCCGGTGAGCGGCTTGTAGGCCTCGTCCGGGATGCCCTCTTCGAGCACGGCGAGGTCGAACACGCCGAGCAGCGCGTCGCCACAGCGGATATTGGCATCGAGGAAGCCCAAGGGCTGGCCGGGCGAGACGGACTCGATCCACAGCGCGACCTTGGCAAGTTCGACCGCCATCGGGTTGCGATCGACCCCGTGGATGCAGCGGGAGACGACATCGCGCAGGGCGGCTTGGGTCTCCTCCTTGCCGGCGTCCTCATTCCGCAGGCGCGCAACCCGGTCGGCCATGCGGCGGGCGGCGCCGAGCAGGAAGTGGCCCGATCCGCAGGCCGGATCGATCACCTTGAGATCAAGGATGGCGGCGACCTTTTCCTCGGGCGTGGTCCCGTTCGCCTCGGCGCGTTCGAGGACGGGATCGAGCGCGGAATCGAGCAGACATTCGACGAGGCTGTCGGGGGTGTAGTAGGAGCCGCTGGTTTTGCGATCATTGCCCTTCGCACCGGTGCCGAGCTGGAACTCGCCCGCGGGCGTCAGGCTGGGCCGGATTTCGAGGAGGCCTTCGTAGACGGAGCCGAGTTCCTCGGTCTTGAGATCGCGCCAGTTGATGCGGTGGGTGACCCCGTCCTTGCGGATGAAGCCGAGGCAGAACAGCGCGGCGAGGAAGGCGCGGTTAGGGAGCTTGGCGGCGTTGACGTCGCGGGTGGAGGATTGGGAGAAGAGGCCTCCCAAGGCTGGCAGGCCGAGCATCTCCTGCCCATGCTCGAGCGATGCGAGCGTGACCTTCATCGCTTCCCACGCATCATGGTGCTTGTCACGCGCCACCCGGCGGCGGCTGCGTTCGCGCCAGAAGGTGAAGCTGTAGCCGGCGGCATAGAGCTGGCGGGCTTCGCGCGGGGTCCGGCGGGGGTGGAGAAGGTCCCGGTCCTCGGCGACGGCGAGGAAGATGAGGCGGTAAACGGTGCGCAGCAGTTCCTCGAACAGCGCCTGCATGGGGAGCGCGCCGGTGGCGATCTTCTCCCGTAAGTCGGGATTGGCGTCGACCAACCCCTGCCCGAGTTCTTCGAGCGCTGTGGCGACATTGGCGTAAAGGTCCTTGCGGGCCTCTACCCCCTGCTTAAGGCCCGCCTCGCGCCATTGCTCGAGCGCGCAGTCCGAAGGGGCGGAATCGATTGCGCCAAAGCGGGTGGCATGGGTGAGCAACCAGAAAGCAGTAAAGTCCGCGAACATCTCGTCACGGAACATCGCCCCGAGATCGGCCTCTATCCACGCGGGGCGGGTAAGGCTGGCATTGTCACGCATGATCCGCACGCGGTCGACCGCGAATACCAGACCCCACAGGGCGTGCTCGGTGCCGTTGAGCCAGTCTTGCAAAAGAGCGGTAGGGGAGCGGCGCGCGCGTCCGCCCTCCCCATCGCCGAATTCGGGCTGGGACTTGGCGAAAGCGTCGCCTTCGTCGACCGGAGCCGCGACAACCACCGGCACCCGTCCATCTTTGGCTTCAATAGCCAGCCGATAGCGGCGCGTGCCTTCGCGGTGCTCGACAGGGCCGGCAAGGTCCGTGAACCCCAAGCACTCTGTCATCAGGTCACGCGCAAACTGGGCTGTGCGCGAGATGGTCTTTGCGTCGGCCTTGTCGTAGTCGCTCCAAAGCGCTTGGCCGATACGGAAATAGCGCGCGATCTCGTCGCCAAGGCTGGTGCCTTTTGGGCAGGCATAGGACTCGGCGATCTTGGCGGTGCGATCTGAAGCGATGACCTTCTGCACCTGCTCAGGAGCGATCAGCCCACCCTCGATGGTGAGCGCGACAAGGCCCAGTTCGGTAGAGGAAGAACGGCGCGCCATCAGTTGGCCTCCGGCACGAGGACATAAAGGCCGATGACATCCGCAGGCAAAACCGCATCGACGGTGGTCGTGACACCCTCACCCCTAGTCGCCGCCTTGACGCGTTCGTGATCGTGCGAGAGGGTAGCGGCGCGCTCAGCCGCGTATGAAGCAATCGCGGGCTGATATTCTTCCAACCGGTCAAGAGCATTCGCAACCTGGCGCCTGTTGGCGGGCGGCTCAATGCTGCGGGTCGCCTCATGTTCCAGCAGGACAAGAGCCTCACTCCCGGTTGCGAAAGGCTCAACCGCATTTGGCCCAAAGGCCAACCCGGTGGCCTCTTCGGCGAGCAGGGTTCTTCGTCCACTCGTGACGAGTTTGAAGCGCAAGCGCAGAACGAGAAGCGTCGTGAGTTTATCGACGCTGCGGGTCATCCATACGCCGGCCCGTCCGAGCGCCGCCTTGCCTTCAACTCCTCCCGGGTCGAGTGCTCCCTCGGCCATCGTCTCCGCGAGCGTCGCCACCAGAGGATGGGTCCGGCCAACCTGGCCGACATCGGGCGGCAGCTTGTCACCAAACCCTATTGTGCGTGCCCCGGTCAGATTGCGCGCCACGAGCTTCTCACGAAGTTGCTGCGGCAATTCATCGTAGCGCACTCGCCAATGCGAACCTTGCTCACCAAGTGGTGTATCGATGCGAGCAAGCGCACGCCGGGTGAAGCGCTCCACCTCCTCAGGACCGCCCAGAAGATCGCGCAATTTTTGCCACTCGGGCAGCACTTCCTCAGGCTTCAATGCCGTCTGGGCATAGCGCGTCTGGCTCTTCGTGGCGGTTTCCTCAGCATTGCGCCACTGGGTCTCAAGCTTTGCGTCAGCATCACCAAAATCGAAAATTCCTTGAGCACGTGGCTTATTCGATTGCAGCAGCATGGCCTGCATCAGCGCATTCGATACGCTAGACGAATCCTCTGGAACCGGAACGACGACGCCAGTCTCCTTCTCGATCCGCTTCATCTTCTCGGTAATCACCTTGATTACCGCGCCATCGATAATCGAATTCCGGCCGAACATCATCACCGACCACACCTTCTCGGCTTGCTGGCCGAAGCGATCGACGCGACCGTCTCGCTGCTGGTGGCGCGTCGGATTCCAATTGAGGTCGTAGTGGATGACGGCATTGAAGAGCGATTGAAGATTGATCCCTTCAGACAGGCAATCCGTTGCAACGAGGATGCGGTTCGGGTGGTCGATCATCGCCTCGACCCGGTCGCGGCGCTCCTCGGGCGTCAGCCTTCCGGTAACGACCTCAACTGTGTGCGACTTGAACTTTGCCCGGAGCGCCTCGCCGACTGCTTCAGCGGTAGCAATGAAACGACAGAAGATGACGGGACGCGCCTTCTTCTCCTCGGTGAGATCCTTGATTTGAACTATCAGCTCTCGAAGCTTTGGATCCTCTGCGAAGCGAGAGACTAGGTTCTCTGCTTGGCTGATCAGCTTTTTTAGCTCGACAGTTTCTTCGCTGTCCCCGGCGGTCGCGGGTTCGACGTCCGTATCTGCAAATTGATCGTCGTCATCGTCGAATATGGCCGGCGCAAGAAGTGCCTCCTCCGCCGTCCCTCCAAGACGGTTACGCAAGGCACTAAGAGCGGCAGCAGGGGATGATCCGACACACCTCATCAGGGCAAGCGTGCCCCAAAATGCGAGACGCCGGGCTTGCACTCCATCGGCTCGCGTTGCCACGCCGAGGCAATACTCGAGCACGTCTTCTTGAAATGTCTGGAAATCACCGAGGAGGTTGTAATGCGCGTCGGCTTTCATGGGCACAGCAAAGGCTCCACCCTCACCCCAATGTCCGGCTATGTCGGGCCGACGGCGCTGCACGAAGTGCTGAGCAAGCCGCCGACGATATCGCTCGAGTGCGTTGCCATCGAGCGTGTCTGGCGAGCTCGCTAAATCTACATGCAACAGGCTCAAGAGCCTCGCGTAAGCGTCCTGATTGCCGCTATGCGGGGTAGCTGTGAGCAACAACATGTGGCGCCCTGCGTCTTCCGCTAAGCGTTGCAAGAGCGCAAACCGCTGCTGCGTGCCCTTTTCGCTGCCACCGACACAGCTGTGCGCTTCATCGACGATCACCATGCGAGGACAGGCCTGAGCGAAAGTCTCGCGGCGGCTGTCGGCTTTGATGTAGTCGAGACTAACCACCGTGAAAGGGTGAACGCCGAAAATCGTATCTCCTAGCGCAATGCCCTGCTCGAGTGCTCGCGCTCGAGCGGAAGTCACCGCAACGGCATCGATGTCAAACTTTTCGGCAAGTTCACCAACCCACTGGTCGACAAGGTGCGGCGGACATAAGACGGTGAAGCTGTCGACCTCGCCGCGATCGAGCATCTCGCGCAAGATCATGCCCGCTTCGATCGTTTTACCGATGCCGACATCGTCAGCAATCAACATACGCTTCACCTCGAGACGCATTGCCATAAGCAAGGGCACGAGTTGATAAGCGCGTGGTTCAACCCCTAAATGTGCCGCACTTCGAAAGGGCCCCGCCCCCCTGCGCAACGATAGCCGAAGAGCATCGGTGAGAAGCTGCGCTGCATTTTGCGTGTCCAACTGATCGGCGCTCGGCGAAACAAAGCTCGCTTCGCGCATGGGTATGCGTTCGAGCATCGGTGCGATTAGGATCGCATCATCCTCCGAGCCAGACAGTGGGCGAATGCGCACCTGACTCTCGGAAGGTTTGCCAAGGACAATCCATTCTCTTCCTCGAGCGTGCACGAGATCGCCAATCTGAAGCTGCGAAGGCGTGATCGATGCGACAGTCATGCCGGAACTCCAAGGGCTGCACCGAGCGTTTCAGGAGGCGATGTATCGGGCTTTGTGGGGATAAGAATAAGCTCTCGTCCAAGCTCAACGCAGCGTTCCTTGAGCCCGTCGCTGGGCGGGGTTGTAACGGCCATGACCATCATACTCGGCCAAACCAACGGATAGGTAATTCCATTGATCGTTTCTGTTGTAGGAGCAGGCCATCCCCACTCTTCAAATGCAGCAAACCAGGCCTGCATTTCGCCCCCCGTGTGCGCAACGGTGGCGGCTCGATCCTCTTGGCAATTTGCCATCGCGAGAAGCAGGCGAGTTACGTGTTCATCGCGGCGGTCAATCAGCTCGTGATCAGGTTGATTGTAATAGGACAGGACGCAACGATAGCACCCAGCGACGCAGGCATCCTCTTTCGGCTCAATACCATCTTCACTGATCTTGTAGTGCATCATATCGAGAGCAACCTCGGCAAGCCGTCGCCAACGCTCCGGGCCATCCATGAGACGCTTGAGGACTCCGGCTCCGCCCTCGGTAGCCTCATAGAGCAGAATTGCCTTTCGATTGTCTCGTGTTGGCAAAGGCTCGCCAAGCAACTCGCCAGCCTCAAGAACATGCTCGGCTTCAATGGCGCGCACGATTGCGTGCTGGAGTGTCGCCATTTGAGTTTGATCCAGATCGATAAATTGATCGCACTTCAGAAGGAGCGCATTCTTCGTGTCTTCGACAACCGGGACGATCGATTGTCGCCGCGCCCCTTTCGGATCTGCGCCTTCATCTTCCCCTTGCGCTTCGTTTTTCAGCCAGCGACCCGAGACTGTATCTATGTCAAAGCCTATACTTTGCTGATCGGCACGCCGCCGCAATCCGAGGTTGGCCCGCGATAGCTTTGTCTGCGGACCATAGCGCAGCGCCGCAAGGGGACTCTCGTTACTCTTGAGAATTAGGCTCTCTTGCCGGACAGGATCCCACTCAAAAACTGTCCGTAAGTCGAACCCACGTCGCTGTCGGTCCTCATCGTTGGCAGTGATCCGTGCGCCCGGCACAGCATCGACATTTTCGATGCGATAGAGCTTCGAGAGGCGACCATCTTCGGTCAATGCGCTATTGCAAACGATGCAGCGTTCAGCAGTTTCACTGCTGTGAGCAGCGCCGCATTCGTGACAGCAACGAACCGCAGTCGTAACCAAGTGGTTTTCACTATCGCGCGTGCCGGCAGGGAGTTTAGCCCGGTTGCAGCGATAGGCCTTACCCTCATGGTAGACGAGACTGTTCGGTCCAAACTCGGCAATAGCCAGGAAGCGCGGTCGTTGCAGCACCGCCGAACCTCGGTCACTGTCGATGAAGGCGTAAAGAGGCAGACGTGGGAAGTTGTAGCCCGGCAGAAAGCCCTCAGTCGCAAGATAGCGGTAAGTATAAAAATCTGAATTGGCTGAGGAAACACCCTTCTCGAGCAATTCGAGTTGTTTGTCTGCAGCATTGTATCGCATTCGGGCATCCTTGCGTTCCTGCGTAGAGATTCCCGGGCGATCAGAGATCGCTGCAGCTGCTCTGCGCTCTTCGTTTGCAGAGCGGTAAAGAGTTCGCCATCGTTCGAACGCATGATCAAATGACGCCTCCGCTTCTTCCCAGCGGGACGCTACGAATTCACTAGCATTTCCCAGAGTGGGATGGCTCTTGTTGACGGCAGAGGCGACAATTCTGACGGCACGCTCCAGGGCGTCGTCGTCGCCGCTAGCAATTTTGAATGCTGCTCCAAGCCTCTCGCTGACAGGAAGGCTGGCATCATCCATATCCAGGTTCTCTGGTATGGACTTGCCTAAGCCGTCTTGCGCTGCAGCCAGCCATTCGGCGTGGACGTGCGAGGCGAGCAGGTCTTCGTTAGCAAGGTCGATTGCCGGCGGTCGAACGATCCCAGCCACGAGGTCCCGGGTTCGCTCAAAATAATACTGGTCGTGCGGGCTTTGCGCTGCGCAATACGTGACCACCAGCGCTGCCTGCCCGCTGCGCCCAGCGCGGCCAGCACGCTGAGCATAATTCGCGGGGGTTGGCGGGGCGTTGCGAAGGTAGACCACGTTTAGCTGCGAGATATCGACTCCCAACTCCATAGTCGGCGAGCAATAGAGAAGGGGGAGAAAATCGCGCTTCTCTGCCGCAACTTTGGCCTCGCCGGCCATCTCGTCCATTCTCTCCTTATCGCTCGGACCGAAACGGAAGCGGCATTCGCGCAGCTCCCGGACCAGTGCATCAACCTGTGCGGTATGTTCACGCGCTTCGAAACCAAGTGGCATGTCACCGGGCGACGCGAGCCGCGTAGCGATATCAGAATAGAGCTCGGCAAAAAACCGGTTGTCCTGACTGGGCTTCGCGTCTCCGTCATCTGCAACGAGGCGCAGCGCGCCAGGCGCCAACTTCCAGCCAAGCATTGGCCCCGCTGCGAACTCGCGCACCATTTGGTGCCGCCCTGCCGCGAGCAGCATCGCCTCGATCAGCGGCTCACGGTCAGCCAGCGGCAAACCTCCCACTTCGGATGAGATATCTCGAGCAAGACCGCCACGCCCCGAAACACGGAGGATGCGATCATATTTGCTGCCCTGCGTTCCCACCACGAGAGCGGTCTGGGAATTGAGGTCGTTATGCTCTTCCTCCAGCGAAATCGCCCATGGGTCTTTGAGGAACTGCCTTGATTTCGCAGCGATCGCCTCGAGCTCGGTGTGGTCGAGAGCGTCCGCGGCGATCGCAAGCCCTTTCCGCATGTGGTCGAAAAGAAGCGCAAAAACCTTCTGGCGAGTTTCGGAAGGAACGTCAGCCAGGATTGAGAAACCGTTCGCCTCGCTGTCACTCTTGCGCTCGCGATAATCGCCCGAGCAGGTAGCCTGATCGGCCGCGAGCATCGCGATGCCGGGATAATCGACCCTGATCAGCGCAAGCTGGTCGAGATTGGGGTTGGTGTATCGCCAGCCTCGACGTAGGTCGTTCCAGAGCCGGTGCGCGAGCACACGGTTAATAGCCTTCTTGGACTCGTCGAGAGCCGCAAAGCCGACCGGATCCGGGTCGACCATCCATTGCTTACGGCGCTCGCGGAACTCCGGATCAAATCCCAACGCCTTACGCAGGGCATTACCGAAGTCCTCGTGGGAAAGACCATCGCTCCCCGCTGATCGCACGGCTTGCAACATTGCTCCGCGCAACAGCGTGACGAAAATGAAGTCGTTGAAATGCCCAGACTGGAGTGCCGCATCCTGTCGATTATCCGTAAAGCCCAGCAGCTTGCGCCGAAACTTGTTGTCCGGCTCTCCCGCGCGATCCATCCAGTCGAGCGCGGCCGAAGTGATGAGCGTCGTCGCAGAGCTTCGTCCTTCGGCTGAAAGACCGGCCAATTTGTTGATGTCGCGCGCTTGCGGTGCGGGCTCGTGTTGGCACTGTGGGCAGAAGCGATATGGGCCAGGAAAGAACCAGCACAACAGGCCATCGGGGTCATTCTTTCCCTCCGGGCTAAGATGCATCCTACGGCCCTCGTGCTTACCACGATGGCTACTCCTGAGTCGCTGCTGGCCCGTAGGACCTGTTTCTATCCAAGAAGCTGGATAATCCTCGATCGATCCCGTGAACGCCAGATCGGCGCGCGCATCAGGCACAAGAAAGCCGTGTTCAATGTCTGTGCCGGAACCATCGGCTCGTGGGCTCAGATCAATCGGGCGCGCGATCACCGTGCCGAAGTCGTCAATCGAAACGCTGTGGACCTCCTGCCCACACTCGCGGCAGAAAAACAGCGGATAGAGCCGCGCTTTTTCCTCTTGCCGGTCATAAATCTCGCCAGCCAGCGATACGCGCCTAGCACCTGCAGGTGCTAGCGTCGCTTGAGCTGTTCCGGCGCCAGACAAAAAGCGATGCAGCTTGAAGGCCATAAACGCCTGATCGCGGTCGTTACGGCAGGCACTCATGGCGATCAATCGGTCGGCCAGAGCCCTCCTGCATTGGTCCTGCTCAAGGTTCGTTACGGACGAAAGATCGGCAGCTGCCTCGGTCAAAGTGCACGGGGTGCGCCGTTTGAGCACCTCTCCACCTTCCAGCCCGACATTCATTTCGATCCAACACGCCAAAGGATCGTCAGCAAACCCGTCGAAGTCGGGTTCTGGCGGGGGATCGAGCACTGCCGAACGCAGGGATGCATCTGATGGCATCCCTTCCGTTCTGCGCACCAAGCTCTCTGTGACCACATCGTCCGCAGCCACAGGGCTGCCGAAGAGGATGGATCCGACTTCGGCCACGGCCTTACGCCCAGCGTCCTCCTCGCCCGATGCCATTGTCGCCGACGTTCCGATGCAAAGCATCTTGCTCGCACCCATACGCTCGCGCACGCGGCGAACCAGCATCGCGACATCCGCGCCCTGACGGCCTCGATAGGTATGCAATTCATCGAGGACCAGAAATTCAAGGCCCTCCATATTGGCGACAACTTTTTGATCAACCTCGTCTTGTCGGGTCATGAGCAGCTCAAGCATCATGAAATTGGTCAAAATGATGTCGGGAGGATTGGCGGCGACCTTTTCGCGTTCGCTCTCCTTTTCCTGCCCCGTGTATCGAGCGAAGGTTGGCTTGAGGTTGGCGTCGAGGCCACAATCCTCGATGAATTTTTCCAGTTCTTCACGCTGGGAATTCGCAAGCGCGTTCATCGGATAGATCACAATTGCGCGTGTCCGGCGCGGCTCACCAGAACGGCGCGCTGCGAGGATACGATTGATAATGGGAACGAAAAAGCAAAGCGATTTGCCCGAACCAGTGCCGGTCGTGACGATATAGTTTCGTGCCTGGAGCGCCTTCATCAGCGATTGGTCTTGATGAAGATGAAGGCTGATGGGCGTTCGTGGAGAACCGAGGGAAAACACCTTTGCAAGATCGCGGTCTACGACGCCATCGCTGACCAGCTGGTCGACCGGCCGTCCCCGCTTGAACTCCGGGTTGAGGCCGATCAGCGCTTCCGGCCAGAATTTTCCACTTTCGTAAATCGCATCCACTTGCTGACGCAGGTCATCAGCCCGGATCGAAGTAAAAGATCGGGCGAACTTCTCGTAACGCGCGATTAGATCAGCATCGAGTTCAAATACGTTCATGACCACTCCTTGGTCCTTAGCGTAATCATTTAACGCATCTTCGAACAGATTTATGGCGCGAAATTCGATGGTTAACTGTCGACAATTCGAGCCCCCGCCTGCAAGCGCTCGCGCATCACTTCCTGCAATTCCTGAGGCCCCTCGATGCGAACCTCGCCGCCCCAAGTGAACAAATGCTCGGCGATCTCACGCAATCCTCCCGAGTGGAAGCGGACGACCAATTCCTCGCCTTCCTTTTCGATGCTCTGGCGGGGGTGAAATCGCCAGAGACGGGCGCGCTCTGCGCTTTCCGGGGCGACCCTGAGAACGATATCGTGACCTTCCTCGCGCCAGATGCCGAAGCTGCGGCCCATCCATTCGTCGAGGTCCCAGTTTTCTTCTGGAGCGCCGGGCTCCTCGCTCGCGCGGACTTCGGTCATTCGGTCGAGGCGGTAAGGGACAGGGTCGAGATCGCGGTCCGGCAGCTTGCCGATAAGGTAGGTCACCGAACCGTGGATGAGGCCGAAGGGAACGACCCGGCGCCATTTCGGCCCGTTCGCGCCTTCCGCCCGGTAGTCGAATTCGACGCAGCACCCCGCCATGATGGCGCCTTGGATGCAGGCGACCGTCTCGGGGGCGTTTTCGATCATCGGGCCGGCCGGGACATGATGGCGCTGCAGGCGGACCAGCGGATCGAGATCAGGTGCCATGCGGCTCTTCACCTCTCGCCTGAGCCCCGCTTGCACCTTGGCAACCAAGCTTTCGAGCAGCGGCGCCTGAGCAGAGCCCGCCCGCCGTTGCGTGGCAGCCAGCGATTGCAACGCGGCAATCTCGGCGACGTTTGGCTGCGTGAAAGCAGAGTGCAACGAGCCCGGTATGCGAAAGCGCTTGCGGCGATCCTCGACTATCTCCTCGAGGTCGAAATGGACGAGGATGAGATCGCGCAGCCGCTCTGCGGTGCGGCGGTCCGCGCCGATTTCTTGGGCCATCTCATCGAGCGTCAGGCCCTCAGTGCTTTCGCTGAGTGCCTTGACGAGAGATAGCAGCCGGTCGAGCTTCGCCATGCGAGCCATCTTTCGCCTAGTCCACTACCGTGAGCAAAGGAGGCACAACCACGCCCAATGCGTTACCCGACGGCCGATGGGAGAGCATTTCGGAACAGAGCTTAGAAAGCGAAGCAATAAGGTTCGCCTCCTTCAATGCCACGTCCACGGACGCGATCCGCAGACATTCGCTGCCACCTGCAATACCGAATTGCGCACGCCCGCCGGCCTCCTCGCCAGAGCGGCTTGGATAGAGTAACATCAGCTCCTTCGTGCGGTAGAGCCGCGCATAGGCCATCAGTTGGTAGACGTCCGATTGGCTAACCCCGTGCTTTCGGTCGAGTGAGTCGGAGCCGAGCTTCTTCCACTTGGTGTCGACGATCGCGCAGGTCTCGCCGCCGCGGCGCAGGATAATGTCGGGCTTGGTGCTAAACACGTTCCCAGTTTCAAGATGCTCGCCGGTGAAGGCGCCGAGGCAGGCGCGATGCCCGCCCTGTTCCACCACTTCGATCCCGCTCCCGACAAGCGCGCGGCGCAGCAGCACCGCAACGTATTTCTCGAACAGATCGTTCATCGGGAAGAGTAGCGTGAGGCCCTCAGGTGCCTTCGTATCATGATGAGTCGCCTGCCAGTCGCGCTGGAGCAGCAGCCTCGCCAGACGGAACAGCGCCGCCCAGCGTCGGTTCGTGCGATCGATGCGGACCTGTTTCCACGGCAGGCGATTGACCGGCACGAGGGGAATGTCGGCAAGCGTGCAGCGCAGCTCGTCCAGCTTGCGTCGAGTAGCGTGCGAACGTGCATGCCCGGCGAGGAACACGACCGCCGCAGCCATCACGCGCATCAGTGGCGTGTCCGGCTCTAACTCGTCGAAGCGACAGGCAAGCCGGTCAGGCCGCACAGCGTTGCGGGTGAACTGGCGCGTTACGTCGAGCCGCCCGCGCAACGCGGGTAGATCGTCCTCGCGCGCGACATAGGCGCGCGGTAGGCCTCGCCGCACCTCGGTCAAAAGGCGCGATGCGAAGGCATCGATAAGGATTTCGAGCAGGCTCGTCTTCTGTCGCGCGATGGCCGCCTCGCTCCCGATGCCGAGATCGAGACCGATCGCAACATCGAGCATCCGCACGAGGCGATGCCGGACCGTGTTCTGATCCTCCGCCGCGTCTTCAGGATCGACCTTGGGCAGGATTTCAAGACTGGAGCCCTTCGCCGAAACGATTCCAACCATTTGGCGCGCGATCAGCCGATCGCGGCCCAACACCATGATGTTGGTCGCATCCTCACGGGCCAGCGGATGCGCGCAGGAGGCGGCATGAAGCGCATCGGCTTTCTCGCGGGTAAGACCGTTCTCGCCGAAGCGCGCGTGCCCCCATTCGTGCAGCGTCAGGTGAGTCATGGAGCGAATGCCACCTGCACCGCGCGTGCGTGGTCGGCGGCCGCGCCGCTGAAGGCCGAAAGCCATCCGCGCCACGAGCAGGCCGCGAAGCGCACCCAGTCACCCGCCACCTTGGCGTGCAGGTCCTCGATCTCGCGGCGATGCTGAAGGAAAGCACTGTCGGATATCTCCATCCCGCCGTCCGGTTCGGCGTAAAGATACAGCAGGGCAGGCTCGAGCCCCTCGCGGCTTGCTTGCGTCGCAATGCCGAGTGCGTGCTTGACGAGCTGCGCCGCGTCGAGGTGGCGATATCTTCGGGGCTCGGAGCGAAGCAGGTCGCGCATGGCCTGCCAGCGGGTCATCCCGTCGCCCCAGACATCTCGGTCATAGGCCTCGGACAACTCTGCGGGTTTCGCGCCGCGAAAAGGCTCGTAGCGCTTGGACTCAACGCCGATCAGGTGCGTCTCGGTCCAGACGGCGGCATCAAGCCAGGGGTGTCGTCCGCCGCTCCACGGAAATCGCATCTCGCATTCGATACCAACTTTCACAGGGCGGCCGGACAAGTCGGCGAGCGGAGGGAAGGCAGGCAATTCACCGGGCCGCTCGAGGAACCATCCGAATCCGTTCGCCGCTAACGCCGCGCTGCTCTGCAGATTGGCGAATTTACCACTGGCGATCTCGTTACCTGCCGCGCGCTCGAATATGGCGCGAACGCGGTCTTCGGGAACACCTGACAAAAACAGAGGGGTGTCCTCGCTCAAGCGACAACCTCCGCTGAGATCGCGCCGGACGGCTTTCGCTTTAACAAGCGAGAGTAGGCGCCTTCTTCGAAGCTATCGAGAACACGCCAGCTCTTCAGCGGCTCGCCGCCCTCGCCCATTGGATCCTCAATGGTCTTGCATTCGAGGAAATTGCCGCCCTTGTCCTTCTCGCCAAGAACCGCAGCGAGGCGGTTCCAGTCTTCGAAGAAATATTCTTGGAGAAGCGGGATGACCTTGTCGCGCATGACCGCGTCAACTTGCGACTTCGTTTTGCAGCCAATGAAGAAAGCATGGCCAATCCGGTGGTCGCGATCGACGAGGTATTCAATCCGTCGATTCATTGTCTCCAGCACGTCCGCCAGTGGCAGCCTAGTCGCTTCCTCGGCATCGAGGAAGGCCTCGACGGAAGTGTCGGGAGCCATCTCCTCGAAGCGGAACCGGCGGCGCAGCGCGGTGTCGAGCAGCGCAATCGAGCGGTCGGCGGTGTTCATCGTTCCGATGATATGCAGATTAGCCGGCACGCCGAATTCGCGCTTCGAATACGGCAACCGGACCTTGAGCGCGTTCGGCATGCCAAGCCGCTTGTCCGGTTCGATCAGCGTAATGAGCTCGCCGAAAACCTTGGAGATGTTGGCGCGGTTGATCTCGTCGATGATAAGGACGTGCGGTAGGAGTTCACCCTCTTCACTTGTCGTCCACTCGATCTCTTCGGAGCCGCTGTTAAGGAGCCTTTCCAGAACCTTGAGGTTCAATCTGCCACGAGGCAATTCATAGATCGTATCGAGACTGAACCTGGTGTCGGGGCTGAGCTCGGCGACGGGCACTCCTTCGGGATCCGACCAGAGCCAGCTGACCTTCCGCCGGTGCGTGTATCGCCCGTCGGGGCGCGGCGCATACTCATATTCACCTTCTACAATCCCGATCGCCCTGAAAACATTCAACCCCTTCGAAGCCACAATGATGTCGCCAACACCGAGTTGGTTGCGGAACCGGTCCGGTGACTTCACCATCCCCATCTGCGGAGTGATACGTTCATCAGGGAACAGGCGCTCTAGCTCGGACAGAATGCCATCCTTGCTGGCAAACCGTGAATCGCTCCAGTCGACGTCTTTGAAGCCGAAGAGCGCGTAGCCCTGCTCGAGAGAATCCTCGAACACCCAATTGCTGTGCGGATCGTTCGACTGTCCCAGCGACATCTTGAATATTTTCCGGCCCTCCACCAAGATCCTTCCATCGCCTCTCCTCACGCGCTTTTGCGCTCGGTCGGCGATACGCGCGAAGAGGCCGCTCTGTGCCTTTAGACTGAACCCCCCTCCCTCATTCGATCCGTCAGTATCGGGCCGAAGGCCTTCAATGAATTCCTCGTAGCTGAAGCTCTGGTGGAAGGTGACCAACTCGACCTGCCGAGACTCGACCAGTTCGCGGTAACGTCTCATCAGCGCGGCGCGGCCCTCTGCATCGTCGGGATAGTCGGCCCCGCCATCGCATAGCTGCACCGCCTCTCGCGCGGTGCGGTAGGTCTTGCCCGTGCCGGGCGGGCCGTAGAGGATGAGATTGGTCGGCTGCACGGTCGTGTCCTCGTCTTGTGTCGGGGCGCCGAACAGTCGGTCGCGCCAGAAGGGGGCGTTCAGGAACCAGTCGTAATCTTGTTCCTCATAATTAAGCAGGAACCGGCGCAGGCGGTCAGCAGATTCCTTCTCGCCAGGATCTCTCAACCGCCAGACGGCATGGTTGCTGGTGTAGAAATACCAAGTGCGAGGCTCTTCCCACTCCTGCCACTCCACCCCGACCCGAAGGCCGTCGTCGCTCACATCGGTGATGGTGCCCTCAGCGCGGAAACGGTTCGCGGTAACAATGCCTCCCCCGGCATCGAAAGACAGGTCGGTAGCTCGGGGCATGAAATCCTTGAGGAAGATGCGGTCGCCGACATGCATCTCGCGCACACGCCGGTTATTGGCGCTGCCGGTGTCAGTAAGAAGGCTCCATTCGCCACGGGCGATGAATCGCGGTAATCCGTCTTCCTCGCCCCATAATGAGGTGACGAGCCATACAGGCACGGGATCAAGTTCATTCCCGACCATGGTATTTTCCAATGCGCTCTGGCAGGTTTCCGACAAGAATGCCTGCACATCCCAGAGGTCGCGCGGGTTCCATCCCCAATCTCTTATTTCCTCCAGCACAGCCTTTCCGAGTGCGTTGGCTCTGTGAAATTCATCCTCGGTCGGAATTCGGTTGCCGAAAAGCGCCTTACCACAGAGTAAACGGTAAGCCCGCTGGAGGGGCATGTAGTAAACCGGCAAGACTTCATTCGGAGCCGCACCCGCCGAAAGCACAGAGGAGATGGTTCGCAGATCCGCAAAAGGGTTCGTGCCGTCGTTCTGAAACACTGGTTCGAAGACCGATCTCGCGAATTCAGCCTCCCTCGCTCCTATGTCCCGAGACTTGAGCATCGCTCCAGCGGCACGCTCTAAATGACCGGGAAATTGTTGGACGCGTTTCGCAAGGTTTAAGTGCATATCGCCGCGCAGTAAGGCGCGTCCATCGTTGGCTGAGAAGAGCGTTGCGGTCATCTCGCGCCCGAGCTCATCGATACCCTGGGAGTCGCGAGTCTCATTGGCTTCACTCATGCGCTTGATGAATTCACGCTTGGCGTTATCGCCCGTCTTCCGCAGAAACTCTTTGTGATTAGAAAAACCGCCGTCTTCAGCAAAATTGTCAAACCGCTCAAGGAAGCGCAATTTTAGACGCTCTAGCGTTTGAGAGTTCAAGAACAGTGGTTTGCTGAAATATCGATCTAAGAGCGTCTTGAGCACTTCGGCATTGGGAAGCTCGATCTTGCTGACCTCCCGACGGTCAGGAACGTCGTGCCGAAGACGTTTTGGCAGGTTCGAGCTGCGAGACTTCTGCGCAGGATATTCGGTTACGGTAACCTGCTGCGCAGACCAATGACCATATGAGCCTTCAAGCCAAATTTGAGTTCGCGCTGCTTCGAGATCCAGCGCAAGCTGCCGACCATCTTCGAGCGCGAACGACGCAATCTTGTTCGTTTGTCCGATCGGCTCGCCCAGGCTTTCGCGTAGGGTGCGAAGGGCCCAATAATCTTCCTTGGCCAAGTCGAACACGAACCGGGTCGCTGTGCTCATGTCGGCACCGAAGCTTTGCGGCGGCGGCACATCTGCCATTTCGTGGAACTTGCGCCCCCGCATGGCCTGACAAATATTCGGCCAAGCATCATGCAGACCGAGAGCGTCATTCACATCTTTTACGACCAGCTCGGCGCTCTGTCCGTCCCGCTCACGGGCGGGCTCGATATGGTTCTCGAGAACGAACCGCCGAATTCGATCAGCATCGTTCGCGCTTGCATGGCCTTCGAGGAATTGGCCATATTGCATCAACCAGCTGCGCCAATTCGAGAGTCTGTTTCTCGGTTTTTCGGACTCAGGCATGAGGACGCGGAACCGCTCACCGCCACTGTCGAAATCCGTCCTTAGTCTCGAAATTGCTTCACGAATATCTGCGAAGCGGCCCGCCTCCCAAGCTGCTTCGAGGTCTGGGTAGTGAAAGCCTAGATCGGCCAATTTTTTCTCGATGGTTCTCACCGCATGGACGCGTGTATTGCGTCCGCTTTCTGTATTCGCCCCGTTCGTTTCGAGCCAATCCCTGAATTCGCTTTCTCTCACTTGCCTCCCTCCTCAATCACCCACGCCAGAGTGTTCACGAGCCGCAGGTGATCAACGCTTTTTGCGTCCAATTCCAGTAACTTCGGATTGGTCATCACAAGCGCAAGTGTGCGCGCTCGGCTGATTGCCACGTTGATGCGGTTCTTCGAATAAAAGAACTCGACGTGCCGAGGCAGATCGTCCGGCGTAGAGGTCGCGAGCGATACTATCACCACCTCGGCCTCTTGCCCCTGGAACTTGTCAACAGTGCCCACGCGCGCTTTCGCGGGCAATGCAGCCGTGAGCGCGTTAACCTGCATGTTGTAAGGTGCCACGATCAGGATGTTCTTCCACCCGATTTTGCCCGTCTTGCCCTCACGATTGATAAATTGCGTGCCGATCAGACCCTCGGCCAGTTCCTCCACCCTTGCCACTTCAGCATCGCTTCGCTGTCCGCAGCCTGTGTGATCCATCGCCACGAAGCGGATCCCACTCTCGGCGAGCACCGGATCATGGCCGGGCTGCAAATGGAGCCGCTGGCGCGCGCAATCGGGATGAGCTTTGAGCCGGCCATCATAGACAGCGTCCGAGATGAAACCACAGATCGAGGGATGCATGCGCCAGCTGGTATCGAGCAGGATACCCCGGTCCGGTGCGACAGTGGCCTCGCCCTGCAACAGGTAATCAAGCGCCGAAAGACCACTTTCGCCCGGATGCGCGCCTTGGATGGGCTGTGACAATTGCATCTGGTCGCCCACAAGCACGATATTGCGTGCAGCCGATCCCATCGCCAACAAATGACCTAGCGACACCTGTCCAGCCTCATCGATAAACAGGTAGTCGAGCGTCTGGTCGAAATCGCTATCGGCAAACAGCCAAGCGGTGCCGCCAATCAGATCAGGCATGTATTCGTGCACGTCAGCGGCAGTCTCCACGTCGGTGATGATACGGCCATTGAGCCGTTGCTCGTCATTTCCACGCGTGCATTTCTTCACGCCGACGAAGTTGAGGTCAGTCTCATCCGCGACATCCTCCACTTTGGCTAGCAAGTTGTTGATCGCCTTGTGGCTGTTGCTGGAAACGCCGACTTTCTTGCCCGCGGCGAGCAACGAACAGATGACATGTGCACTTGTGAAGGTCTTGCCCGTGCCCGGTGGCCCTTGAACGAACAGGGTCGTGCCGTCCATCGCCAGACAGCGCATTGTGGCGGCTTCGATCAGGCTTTCGCCTTCTCGCACCAGTGGCCCACCATTCCAGCCGAGCAGTCGCGGCGCCCTGCGTTCGATGAGATCGAGCAGCGCGCTGTAGGGGCGCTCGTCTGCCTCCTCTACCGGGGTAGGAACGCCGTTGAGCCACTCTTCTTCCGCCATACCTGCCCAGGCCAGCGCCACCCGGCGAACGGCGGAAACCAGAATCTGGTTCGGCACGGTCGGCTCGGGGATCAGTGAGCCGTCCAGTGGCCAGA
This sequence comes from Qipengyuania sp. JC766, assembly GCF_040717445.1. Classification (NCBI taxonomy): domain Bacteria; kingdom Pseudomonadati; phylum Pseudomonadota; class Alphaproteobacteria; order Sphingomonadales; family Erythrobacteraceae; genus Qipengyuania; species Qipengyuania sp. JC766. The sequence goes on from NZ_JBFEFL010000001.1 coordinate 1,484,558, forward strand.
TCCCCTTGGCGGCATTGCCTCGCTTGATTTCAACTGTCCCCGCTTCACAATCGAGCGCTACGATGGTGCCAACTTTAGAGAGGCTCGGCGCGTGCAGGACGATCGATCCTTCCCGAAGTTTCGTCTCCTGCGGCGCAAATCGATAGCTGGCGATGGTGCTGCGCTTATCTGGTCGTTGCCAAATCCCCTCCTCATCGGGATCTGGCACTATGCCTCCGATGCACTCATGATCTTCAGCGAGCTCGTCCGGCTCACGCTCGCATCTGTCAAACATAGCCCAAAAGGCCGGCTTATCGGCTCGGCGATGGAACTGCGTAAGGTGGCCGACGAGCGCCCTGCCCTCTTCGCTTTCCGGCAATGTCCCGGCCTTTATTGCAGTCAGCAGCCTCTGGGAGCGCACCTCGGCTTCAGCGCGTGCATCTGCTTTTTCATCGGGAACCGCCGTTGCAGGACCAACTGACCGCCACGGCAAATCCTCCATACGCAATTCTACCAGCCAGTCGCGCAGTGCCTCGGTATTTTCGCAATCCACCTTGTTGTATTCAAGGATGCCGTCGAGGATCGCCTGTTCGTTGGTTTTTTGCCAACTCTTGTATTCAACAACAGACTGGTCAGCCTTGGTAACATCTCCCTGCCGCGCGTCGGCAAAGAATATCTCCATTGTTTTGAGCGAAAGGTTGTCTTCGCTGGTTCTGATGGCCTGCCTTAAGACACCGTAGAGATCGACGAACCGCCGTTGGCGCAGCAAATTGTCCAGCAGTTCTTCACGGCTCGCATGAAGCGTTGAGAGGCGGCGGAGCGCCGTAATCTCGTAAGGGGCATAGTGGTAAACATGCGCACCGGGATTGGCCTCGAGATGCGCGGCCATCCAATCCATCGTGGTTTCGAAAGCAATCCGTTCATCGGCGTGGTTGTGCCCCCACCGAAAACGGAACTGCGGACCGGATCCATCGCGGTAGTGCACGCCCCAAAGGTAATCCAGTCCGCCCTCTTCCAACGGATCACCCTCAAGGTCGAAAAACAGGTCAGCGGGGTCAGGTTGAGGAAGGTTGGCGAAGCCTCTGCCATCTTCAATCGGCAATGGTTCCGCCACTGGCTCCCCGCCCTGCCAGCGGGTCTGCTGAATTCGGGCCTGCGCACGCAATTTGTCGAGAGTGGCGGGCGCGAGGCGGGGGATGCGCTGATCTTCCGGAAGAAAGGCGAGTTGCGCGACCGTGAATACGCCAGCCGCTCGAAGTTTTTCGATCTGTGGCTTGCCTATCCCGCACACGCGCGAAAGATGATCTTGTGCTTCCCAAACCTCAGCACAATGATCGCGCCACGGACACAAGCCGCAGGCTGAACATGGCTCCGGCTCGCTCTCCTCCGCCCCACTCTCCACGACAGCGAGGAAGCGGGCGATAGCGGCGCCGAGCACCTTATCAAAATCGACGAGGCGGAAGCTCTCGCGTCGCCCGTCGCCCAGTTGGACATGCACACGGCGCGGCGCCTTGCCCTGGATATCAGCTATCATCCGTGCATAGATGCCGAGTTGCACAACGTGACTTGCCTTGGCCGAGCGCGCCAGCTTGGTATCCACCGGTTCGTAAGACCAGTGGCCGAGGTCGGACGGCTCCTCTACCCGGATCAGGAAATCGGCAAAGCCGCTCCATGGAGGCTGCAGAAAGGCAGCTTGGAATATTGCCTTCGCGCCTTGTTCCATGGCCTCCCTTGTCCGCAATGCGCGACTTTCCAGCGAGCCTTTCTCGGGTATCTCGACTAAGCCCCCTTCATCCGCAAGCTGCTCACGATAGGCATCCTCGTGCTCAAGCCCCGCCTGTTGCACAAGCTTGCCCATGGCGTCGTCTTCGGCCTGTTGCGGGGCAGCGTCAGGCTCTCGTAACCGCGCCAGGTCGAGTGCGGTGGCATGGGCACAGCCTAGATAGCGGACAAGGTCCGACGGTGAATAGAGGATGGCGTTATCGAACTGACGCATTCGCGATTACTCCTTGCGAACGCGGTAGCAGTCTGCTGCGACAGAAACGGTCGGTTGTGAAAAAGAATGCTGGCATTAGAATCCCATAGAAGATTTTTCAAACCCACGGCCTTCTCGTTCTTCGATCAGCCATTGCGCGAGAACCTTGGGATCCTTTTCTGCCAGTAATTTTGCCCGCTTGCTGACCAGCAAATAATCCCCGGGCGTGGTGCCAGCAACCGGCAACCTTTCAGGTGCATGAAAGCCAAACCATCGCTTGAACTGCGCGCGTGCTCGATGCTCATCGAGCAGTTTGAATTTCGCACAAACAGTAAATCTGCGCTGCGTCGCCGGATCGAATTCGTCCGCTAGGTTGGTCGTCGCCACGAATGGCGCTTTCAATACATCCATCTGGCGCATCATCTCGTTGACCATGCTGCGTTCCCACCCTCGCTGGGCGTTTCGGCGGTCAGTGAGGAAATCATCCGCTTCGTCGATCAGCAACAGCCCCTTGCAGCGTGATACCTCTTGGAAGGCCGCGGCGATGTTAGCTTCGGTTTCACCTACATACATGCCGAGTAGGTCTGAGCCGCGCCGTTCGACGAGTTCGATCTGGAGCCGTTCGGCCAGATGGCGGGCGTAGGCACTCTTGCCAGTTCCGCTGGGCCCCGAGAGCAGTAGACTCCAGTCACGATCATCGGACGCTTCGAGCCGGTCGGCTAGCGCGTCAAGATCACGGTCCGCCACTGCGAGAGCGGGATCATAGGTCGGTGGCAACGCAACGGGGCTCGGGGTTCGCCCCGTGATCGCGGTCACCAGGCCTTCTCCGATTGCTAGAGCCTGTTCGATAGTGCCCCCTGCCTCCTTCGCGCCTTTCACCGCCGACGCAAGAACGGCGGGAGCAGCAGGCAGAGAGGCGAGACGATGCCTGTCATTTTCGGACAGCTTCAACTTTGCTTTCTTCGCGTGCAGATCAACAATCCGTTGCCGCACCGCGAGCGCCGGTTTCGGGAATTCGATTGCAAGCGACATGCGCCGGATCAGCGATTCCTCGAAGCGCCACAGATCGTTCACGATCCAGATTGTCGGGCGATCCCCGCCCTCGATCAGGCGATTCAGGAACAGTTTCGACCGGCCACCACGGTCTTCGAGAGCCCCCAGTTGCAGCACGTCGTCAGCCTCGTCCATCACCACGACACGGCCTGGTTCGCCGCTAGTCAGCGCCCGCAACAAGGTCAGGTGCGCCAGCCTCTCGCGGCGGTTCGGTTCCCGGCCGCTCTCATCCTCCATACCTGCAAAGACGGCTCGCATTCCCGAACGAGAAGCGAGCAGCCTAGCAAATTCTGTCTTTCCGGTTCCCGGCGGCCCGTAAAGCAGGATCGCACATCCCTTCCCCGCAGCAACGAGTGTCTCGGCAATTTCTCGCTGCGACCCAATGTGGTTGAAGTCACACCAGGCAAGCGTCGATGGCTTGGCAACCGGCATCAACTGCCTTGCCAATCGGGAAGGCGGCGATCCCGATTTTGCGATCCGTTGCAGGAAATTGTTGGCCGAAACCTCTCCGTCGCGGTCATTGTCGACAAGGCCGGTGCTCCACAGCCGCGCTCCAACCGCCAAACGGTCTTCCACCTTGAAAAGGGGGAGATCATTCAGAAACGCGATCTTGCGTGAAGACGGGTTGTGGCCCCCACCAGGCAGCGCCCGGATCAGCTTGTCCCATTCATCATGCGTGGAACACCGCGCAAGCGTCAAGATAATTGCCCGCTCAATGTCGTCGAGCTTCAGCATCTTCGCCAGCCAGTCGATCCGGCGATCAAACGACGTGCGCTTTATCGTTCCACCGCTAGAATTGCCCCTAACCAGCCGACGCAGCAAAGGGGGATACTGCTGACTGGTGAGCAGCTCCCAGTCCTCCTCGTTATCGAAAGCCTTGTTCGCAGGCTCGGCGTTCGTCCATGCTTCCAGCAGCTCCGAACCGCACTTGCGAAGCTGCTGATCGGACATCCGGCTGACCACGTCACACCATGTCTGCGCGAAGAGCCTAGCTTCTTCGTTGGAAGAAATGGACGTTTCGGATCGGCGGTGGCTATGGCGGTGGCGACGCCTCAAGCGGTGGAGTTCTGATTCTGTCATGCGCTTCTGATATGTGCGAGGTGCGACAGAATTGGTCGTGGCAAGCGATCCAACTTAGTGAATGCGGTTGTCCAACGAGAATGTTGCGTTTCAAATCGCGATAGAATGGGGAAAGGATGCCAGCATGAAGAATCTTCAAAGGATCATTTATGCAATGCCGGACCGAATTCTCGATCGGTCGGGTTCCATTTTCTACTCGGCACCCGCTGCCTTTGAGGGTAAGCGCGAGATTTATATACTCGGACTCAATTCGGGGGGCGATCCTGCAGCGCAGCAAGAAAACACGATTCGCAAACATTACGAGGAATGGGCAGAGCGCACTGAGGCTTACTCTTCTTATGTGGATGAAATCTGGGAGGGATCAGTCGCTGGCGCGCATGGGATGCAACCGAGGATTCGGCACCTGGCCAAGCATCTTGGCATAGACCTGCGGCTAACCCCTTCGAGCAACGTCGTATTCGTGCGCAGCGCGACAGAGGCAAAGCTGGAAGCCGAAAAGAAGGAACTGCTAGATGCCTGCTGGCCGGTGCATCAGGCGGTCATCGACGAGCTCGGTATCCGTAGCATTATCTGCCTCGGGAAGACTGCCGGATGGTGGGTTCGCGAGCGCCTTGGCGCGCACAAAGAGCTCGACAGCTTTCAGGAAACGAACAAGCGTGGGTGGTGGAGCACCGCCCATCTCTCGCCCGAAGGCAAGGTGGTCTGCACGCTGACCCATCCCGGACGCGTCGACTGGAGCAATCCGGATGCTGACCCCGCGGCTATGGTCGAGCGGGTCTTGAGAAACGATTTGAGGCCTCAAACGTAGAACAACATCAGCAAATACAGTGATCGCTGGTCCACCGACTTGTTGCGGTCATCGAGACGACTAAACTGATCCGATTTCATTTAAAGCCACGATGAGCGTCATGATCGTAACGTTCTTTGGAATCAATCTACCGTCGAATTTCGGGAATTGCGAACTCGGTTAAAATAATAGGACTGCCTTTTTTCGAAGCTTCCTTTTGTGCCGACGACATCAGTTTCCGAAGGGTTTTGGTAGCAAATTCTTCAGAGGGAAATTCAACGAGTGGATCGCTCTCGAGGTAGGTAAAATCTCCTTGCCAATTCAGCGAGACATACAATCTAATGAAGGCATTCTCTGTCTCTTCTGGATCAATCTCAACCACATATCCAGCCTCAACGCGAGACCAGCCATCCCCTTTCATTTTCTTTAGCGATGCGAGAAAATAAATAAAAATGTTCGCGGACGAAATTGCTGACGACGGCAGTTCATCATCATCATTTGACGACCGCTGCAGCTGTCGAATCATCTTGTCTCGATCACAATAACGCGTAACCCAATACCTGGACGTTGGTTTCTGAGAGCAATTTTCTAAATTTGCCTCATGAAACCATGAGCCAAGTTCCAATGCATTCTCGACAAGCTCCGCCAGCAATCTGGGTGCTCGCAGCGTGGTATATGCGTTTTGCAGACGGCCCATACCGCGCGAATGAATGCCTGCGATCTGAACTGCCATCAATGTGAGAGCCCGTCCATCATCCTCTAAAGGGATCCTGCGATACGACGTCACCCCTATCTCCTCCAAATAGTCCGCAATCATCGCTGACAGCGGTTGATCGACCAAATCCCGAGTAGTTTTATGAAGATCGCGAAAACGCAGGTCGAAAGATCGCGGATGCTTTTCAGACTCCAACACCTGCAGTGTCTGTTCCGGTATGTAACGGCTGAAGTGGACGAAAAAGCGGTCAGATTCCGATTTTAGCCATGCAATGTAGTCCTGAGTTTGCATGACGTTCTTCTCGCTTCGATGATCGTCTTCCTTCACTTCGACAAGAATACGTTCCTGACCTCTGGTTAGGATGGCAAGATCGGCGCGCCTGCCTGAAACATAAGCACGCTCCACCTCAAACTGTGCTTTACCGGCGAGAATTTGCTCGCGAAGGTGGCTTGGTAAATTACCTAATCCGGAGCTTTGCAAAAACTCCAAGAAGATTTTCGGCTCTCGCCTTCCGAGTTCTGCGAGCATCAGGGAGATTAGTCGACCCGAAAACCTGTTATTCAAGTTTGATCTGATCGAAGAGAAAAATCCGTTTGCCATCAATTCATTCAACCAGTCGCTTGCTAATGACCACCATTGCCCACGTATCCCGTTCGCAATAGGCTTTCAGCGCATCGGCCAAAGCCTCCCGTCGTAATATGCTGCACCCAGGATCCGCCGCCTCATGCCACGCCATCTGCGCGTTCCCACCATCCTTAACCTCGAGCGTAGCATAATCCAGTTCGGGCGCGATGGTCGGCAGGACAGCCTTGATTGACCAGCTTCCACGCTGATCCCTGTGATACCAGTTGTTGCGTGTGACGGGCAGGAGATCGACGGTCGCTTCTGCCATGGCTAGCAGCGGCTCAGCCAAATCCGGCTCCCACCCGGCCAGATCACGCAGCACACGGCGTTCGAACGGCGCATAGTAGGCGATGAGGGTCGCATCGCCTGGCACCATCTGGACCAGCGCCTCGGCGCAGGCGCGACGGGGATCGCTGCCATCGCAGGTGAGGAATTCGTGATGCGTGATCGTCCCGTCTTCCTGTTCCAAGTGGAGCGAGAACTGGAACGGGATCTGCTGATAGGGCCGTGCCCCAATCCATCTCGGAACGGCAGGCGCAATGGTTTCGAAATCGAGCCAAGCCCGCGGCCAGCCCCATTTTGCCATTTCCCGGCGCGCGCCTTCCGCATCGTGGAAAGGAACGCCGTCGCGTGTCGCTGCCAAGATCTGCGCGTTGGTGCCACTGAGGTTATCCGGCGAGAGGTCGAGGAGGTTCTCGATGCCTTTCTTCTGCCATTTCTTGCCGCCTCCGCGCGGAAGGACGGTAACCGGCCATTCGGGGCCTGACGGCAGGTCGCGCCCGCAATAGGCCGCGAATTCGCATTCGAACGGCGAGGAGCAGTGATCGCCCATCTCCAGCTCCGGTTCCTCGCCCGCGAGCACAGCTCTTGCCTGCTGCACCAGCACGGCGCGGCCAGCTATCGTGTCCTCCAGCTCGTCCAGAAGATCGACATCGGCGAATAGTCCGGCATAATCGCCCGTCCGGGTCAGTTCGAATGTCTTGTCGACGTGCCGGATCGCCGCACTTTCCAGCTCCAGGCCAGCTTCGCGCAGGACCCACACTTGCGTCGCAAGATCGCCGCGATGGTAGTCTTTCACCCCTGTCGAGCTTTTCACCTCTGCTGCGCGCCACGCATCGCCCTCGCTTCGCTCAAGCACATCGACGCGCACCAGAACGCCCTCATGCTGAAAAGTGGCTTCGAAGATCGGGCCGGGATGCCCCTCGCCCAGCAGACGCGCCGTGGTAGCAAGCGCGGTCGTCAAATCAGGCTCTGCATCAACCATCACTCCTTGGGGATGCAGCGCACAGGCAATCTCTCCCACTTCGTTGCCCCCAACAAAGCGCATCTTCGCGCCATCGTCATATTGCGCGAATTCGGGTCGGTGGACCGACAACCAAAGTTTCTTCGGGCACTGCTCGAAAGAGGTTATGCGTGACTTGGAAAGGCCGGGGCGGCGATGTGGTTTCGTATGGTGCATCACACTCTACTACTTGATAGCTGCGACAGATATGGTCGCGCCTGGTCTGACTTGGCGATCCGTCATTTCAACGAGGCAAGAAAGCTTGTCGGCGAGAGGTCTGCATGAGCGCTCAAGGGAGGACGAAGCGCGAAGGCCCTAGGCTGGCGAGCGAAGTCCCAAAGCCGAATGAGATGCCAATGATCACGTCTTTCGTCGGCAACGGCGAGTTCGTTTGCACTGATGTGAAATGGTGTTCGCTCCCAGCCATTGGTTGTCTTCACTTCCAATAGACGCTCCGAGCCATCCGCCTCGAAGCTGGAGATGTCATAACCATAACCGTCTCCGTCCTCTGCCGATGTCCAACGCACCTTGCGAGCAAGGTCATCCCTCCCTGCGGACGCCAACCTTGCTCGTTCGTGCGCAAGCACTCGCTCTTCACCAGCTTTGCCCAAGGCGCGATTACGGGCGTCGCGTTCTGCCACGTCATATTTCAAGCCGATCTTGGCCATGAATTCGGCGTCCACCGGGGATGGCTCATTCCTCTGCGAGGGAATGGGACCGAATTCGAGCAATCTCTCGGTCGGCGGACCTATCCAATTTGCCGCCGCAGGGTCTCTTAGGCGCGACTGATGTGCTTGTGGGGCAAGCCAGTCCTCATTGCGATCTAGCCAGCGCAACACTCCATCTACCAAGGCATACTGGAAATTCGCCGCCGGCTTGTAGCCTGGAATCCATGGTTGACCGAGACCGAGCAGGACTGCGCTGGTATTCTGATGTTTGAACTCTATCGAACCTCGACTGCGCCCGGTCCTCTTCTGTAATCCTCGATTGTGCGAGGCCTTATTATAACGAATTCCTGCGATGTCGTCCGCCAGCATCGCGAAATAGTCCGCAACGGCAGCATCGATCTCCGGGGCAGTCCAGTCTTCGCCCGCCAAACCTCTTACTCTTCAACCACTGGATACATTGGCATCGCCCACTCGGCATCCGGATTGTCCATCATCAGGTCAATGAAGACAGGTAGCAAACAGCCGAGCAGTGATGCACCATCTCGCACCTGGTTGCGGTTTGCGCTGCTGTCCCAAGTGGCACCGCCATGCACGAGCTGGTTGCGCAGCACGTAAAGGCGATCGAACAGAATTGAGAGAACGATCGGCGTATTGCGCTGCGCCACCGCGCGGTTAGCCGCGGCACGAGCGCTTTCGAAACTCACCTCCCAACCGGCCCCGCCGAACTCGCCAGCCTGATGGCGCCAGAACGGGGCGAACACGAACTTGTTGTCTAGCAGTAGACGGATTTCCTGACTGAAACGCTCCCAGATGGCGTTGTATATCCGATTATCGCGATCCATCTCGACCAAGGTGGCAAAGAACTTGTCGAAGCGCTCACGCTCGCTTCCAGCCTTACCCTCACCGTCTAGCGCGCGGTCCAGATCACCTGCATAGGCTGCGTTAAAGCCGATCCATAAAAGGATGAAGCGAACGTCGAGATCGTTCTTTTCATTTTCGGCGCGCCTGAGCCAGCTCAGCGCCCGATGAACCCGCAGCGTGAGGGGTAGCGGAAAACCATCGCGTAGTTCGCGCTGCTTTTGCTTGAGCGTTTCGGGATCAAGCGGATTCTCGGATACAGGCATGGCACTCATCCTAGATTAGTAGCAAATTCAAAACACTTGGGCAGACCTTTCTCCAAGTGCTGCTTGGTCCTAACGCATAGAAGCGGCTCAGGCCTGATCCCAAATCGAAGAATTCGCTTCTTGAGCGCTCACCACATTTGACGAATTCATTGGCCACCCTTCAGCATAACTCTTCCGGGCACTCCCGAACCTTCCCCGACGCAAGTTCAATGAGAAATGGCTTTTTGCCTACATGGAGGCGCACGCCGTTATTGATCCTCTCAATTTGACCAATGAGGATGTCCCCTCCGAATGGGAGACCTGCCAGTTCTGAGATGGGTCGACCGGTCATTGCAACGCGCTTCGCTTCCGGCACTTCAATCCCATACAACTCGAGCCTGTCTCGCGACCAGTTCAGCGTTCCCTGTCGCGAAAGTTCGGCGCGGATGGTCCCATCAGCCCAATAAAGCGCTCCAAAGATTGGCGCGCCATTTGTCGCGAGCTCGAAGGTTACGTCGTAGGACCGCGCGAGGACAGCAAGTAATTGCTCTGGCTCAACTGCACCGGACGCCAGAACTGCTGCCGCTAGCTCCGTTATCCTGCCATCAGCGCCATGACTGCGAACCGCCTCAAGTTCCTCACGTCCCGAAATGATCTTCGAACAAGGTCCGAAGTAATGACCTTGCTTAATCAAATTTCGTCTCGATGCCGGGATGTAGTCAAGGACAAGCCCGCGGCGCATGGCATCGTCAACTCCGAGGTAATGAACGTAGAAATCAAAGTCCTCGTCGCTAAACTGTATGCTCATGTCGACGATTATCGCTTCAACCTCGGCGTCCACATCGGCTATAAAATGCTCGACGATTGCACGGACCTCGGCGCCCTGTCGCGCTATGTCTTTACGGCGCCTCCAGAACGCGCGCATATCTTTTACGATAGCTCGTGCGAACGCCTCAACTTGTTCGGGGAGAGCGGCACAAAACCTTGGTGCGCCAGTTCCACTCGCCCAACACTGAAGGACCACGCCGCCAGCCTCCGGGTGCGGGGCGAAATGTAGGAGGTGTCGTTCATCAAAGTCACATACTAGTGCTGGTTGGGGAAGGCCGAGGCGGCGACAAGCCAGGTTGCGCGTCAGCCTTGCTATATGACGATGCAGCAGTTTGAGGTTTGGCCCGTGCGCATCACTTCGTGTCGTCCAGATAGGAAACAAACCTGGTCGGCCAGCATCCAAGACCCAGCGCTCCCCACCGATTAGAATTTCTCCGAGGCCTTTGGATTCGAGGATGGTCCCAAACGGCAATACAGTTTGTGAGCCAGAATGGGTAAATGTGTAGCGGGCATCGAACGCGAGATCGCGGAGGACGTCATCCGAGATATCAGAAATATGTTCGTCCGACGCACGGCTGATACGCCGATCTACCTCAATTGCTACGGCAATAGCTGGAGCTAGTGGTGTCCCATTTCCCGCGTCCATTCCGTCGAGCAGCGTCTCGAGACGCTCGTGAGAAATTGCTATTTTAAACTGATTCTGATTCCCGCTGAACATACTGACATCTCCTGTAAGGACGCCATGTCGGAGAATTCCCTTCCATAAGGTTTATCAAGCACTTCTTTGCACGCACTGATTGTAGGAGCAGCCTCCCGAACTAGCGGCTTCGACAATCCCAAAACATGTTTGAAAGGCTTTGGCCTCCTAAACGGCGATGCTCGCTAACGCCATTTCGGCATCATCGCGCACGAGATGCCCATAGTGCTTTTCTATCATTGCCACACTCGTGCCGGACAGCTGTGCGACCGTAAGGATAGGTAAGCGCGCGCGCACGAGATCCGTGATGACGCTGTGACGGAGGGTATAGGCGGATACGGCACCTGGCAGTCCAACGGCGCCGACGGCCTTCTTGATTGGGTGTTTCCAAGCGTCCTTGTTCCAATGCGCTCCACCCGGTCGTGAAAAAATGTAGGCGCCCGGCAATTTACCCTTCACTTGGTTGGCAAAGAAATCGGCGATCACGGGTGGCAGCAAAATTTGGCGAGGATTGTCGTTTTTATCGTAGCCGACAATCAAGGAACGAGTGCGCACATCGAATTCGCCAGCCGCGAGCTTTGCGAGCGCGCCTGGGCGAAGTGGTAGCAGACAGAGACCCTTGACGAACGGCTTGGCTTCTTCGCTCGTCGCATCGATCAATCGCTTCCGTTCTGCTTTATCAAGATACAGTGGACGGCGTTTATCGGCACCTTTGTGGGGCTTTAAAGCTTCTTGCCATGCAGCCTCTGTGTTCGGTGGCCCTTCCATCAGCACCTGACCTAAGGCTGCGCGCAACGGCACCATATCTCGATTGACAGTTGACTTCTCGCGTTCCTTCCAGCGTTTCTCCCCCTTATTGCTCCTTGTGAGTAAGGCAGGTGTCTCCTCCAGCCGCTTACGCCATGCGCGCAAATGATGCCTCCGCAGCTTGTCGAGCTTCACCTTTGCGATCGGATCGGAATAGACGTGGCGTCGGAAGACACCCTCTGCAATTGCACCGGGTTTCTCTCGTAAATATGCCTCGCAAGCATCCGAAACCGTCACGAGACTGGCAGCGCGAACCCCTCCGCTCTCCACGGTATCAGCCCAGGTTTCGGCATCGGCCTTTGCTTGCTTGAACACGTCGTGTCCACTCAGCCTCCCGTAGTCTCCGAGACACTTGCGCGAATAGCGGTTGGTATCCGGATTATAGGCGCGAGCAAACCACGTTCCTCCGACCTTTTTCAAGGATGGACTGTATCCAAGGTAACAGCCTTGGCGAAGGCGCTGCCAATGCGGATCGCCCTTGTCCTTCGGCACCAACCTTTCCCGCTCCCCAATGCGGCTCAGATCCGTCATCTTCTTCCAGAACCACCCTTCCTCGAAAACCCTGTAAAAAACCTGTAAAACGGTGGTGAACAACCACGACCGTTGACGCTTGTTTTTACTGTATTTTTCTGTTCGGGTAAAGCCGCAATTGTCCGTAACCCCCTCCTTCACACGGGTGGGGTCGCAAGTTCAATCCTTGCCGCGCCCACCATGGCCCGACAGCGGGTTTATGGCCCGTCGGGAGCCCTCCCATCGCGGATCTCCTGTTCGTAAAATCGGATCGCCGTTCATCTGGCGTATTGCGCGCGGGGATAGGGCGCCCTTTCAAACGTTAAGTCCGTGCTTCGAAACCTTTTATCGACGCGTTCGTGCAAAGGTGCGATATGCATTCGACTGCGGTCAGTGAAAGAGACGCAAGGCCATGAATTCCCCGGCTATCAGCAAGTTCCGGCTCAAGAGCGTCGATACCGCCAATCGCGCGGAAGTCCTTCCGCTGGGCCGGCAGCACGCGCTCCAGTCGGCGGGCGAGGCCTTTCATGCGCTGGCGGACACCATGCCGCAGCTCGTCTGGTCGACGCTCCCGGACGGATCGCACGATTATTACAACGCCCGCTGGTACGAATTCACCGGCGCCCCGGTCGGCTCGACCGATGGCGAAGGCTGGGCCGGCATGTTCCACGAGGAGGACCAGCCCAACGCCTGGGAGGTCTGGAACCGCAGCCTGGAGACGGGCGAGCCCTACGAGGTCGAATATCGCCTGCGCCACCATAGCGGTCAGTACCGCTGGATGCTGGGCCGCGCGCTGCCAGTGGTCGATGACGATGGTGTCATCCAGCGCTGGATCGGCACCTGTACCGATATCGAGGAAACCAAGCGCGTCGCGCTGGAAAACGAGATCCTGAGCCAGGAACTCAGCCACCGGATCAAGAACATCTTCGCGATCATTTCCAGCCTCGTCAGCCTGACCGCGCGTGCCAGCGATGCGTTCGGCGACCGGGCGGGCGAACTGCTGGGCCGCATCCGCGCGCTTGGTCGGGCGCACGAGATCGTCCGGCCGCATACGGAAAAATCGCGGCCCGAGATTGGCGACGTGACGCTGTCCGCCCTGCTCGAGACGATCTTCGACGCCTACCCGGCCTGGTCGGAAGGTCGCATCGAAGTGACCGGCGGTGACCTGCTGATCGGCAGCAAGGCGGCGACGCCCGTTGCACTCATTTTCCACGAGCTTGCCACCAACGCGATGAAGTATGGCGCCCTCTCGTCTGCGGACGGTCGCGTGAGGCTCGAACTGACAGAGGGCGACGAGACGGTCGGCCTCCGCTGGGTCGAGACCGGCGGTCCGCCTGCGCCCACGGAAGAGCCGGCCTCCGGCTTCGGCTCACGCCTGATCGACCTTGCCATCAGGCAGCAGCTGGGCGGGTCCTACGAGCGACTCAGAACCGATGACGGGCTGGAAATCGACATGGACGTGCAGCGGCAGCGCCTCGTCGAAAACGCCTAGGCGGTACCGAAAAGCTTCAGCGCCTTGGGCGGATCGGGCAGGTCTTCGCCCCGCTTCATCGCGAGCACGAAATCCAGCACATCCTTCAGGATCGAAAGGTCGACCGGCTTTTCCACCGCGCCCAGCGTGCCGTCGATCCCTTCGCCTAGCTGGGCAGGATTGGCGGTGACGAAGACCACGTCGATATCGTAATCGGTCACCAGCCGGGCGCCGATCAGCGGACCGGTGGCGCCGTCCGCCAGGTTGATATCCACAAGGGCGACATCCACTTCGGCATTCGCCAGTGCGAGGGCCGCTTCCATCGTGTCGGCGACACCGATCGAACGATGGCCAAGATCGCGGACGACCTCCTCCATTTCGAGCGCGATGAGAAACTCGTCTTCGACGATGAGGATGTTGGTCGGCATGCTGCAGTTCGTATCGGAATCGGTGGTTACGCTACCCTAGACGGTTATGCCCCGTGGGGGTTCCGCAGGAATTGATCCGGATTGCTTAGTGGCGCGACGAATCGGGCGCCAGGCCGCGGGTCAGGAGGGCGTTGGCGGACCTCGCGACCTCGTCGGCCCCCAGCTTCCCGTCTTCCCAGACGGCGTAGCGCAGGCCCAGGAACACGTTCATGCCCATAATCGCCCAGGCATGGGCCTCGTCGACGTCCTCGCGGATTTCCCCGCGCTCGGCACCGCGCTGCAGGCGGGCGAGGATTCGCTGTGCGATCGTCTCGTAATGCTCGCGGTAGCTGGCCGGATCGACGAACTCGGCTTCGTCGATGATGCGATAGACTTCCTTGTGCTCGCCGGCGAATTTCAGGAACGCGGCCAGCGCTTCGCGCTCCACGTCCAGCGCCGGCATGGGTTCGGCCAGGGCCTCGCGCGCGGCGCGTTGGACCGCATCGCTCATGTCGCGCACCAGAGCGCGGAAGATCGCGTCCTTGCTGTCGAAATAAGTGTAGAACGTGCCCAGCGCCACGCCGGCGCGCATCGTGATGCCGCTGATCGAGGTTTCGTGAAACCCCTTCTCGCCGAATTCGGCACCGGCCGCATCCAGCAGCTTGCGCAGCGTCCGGCGCCCCCTTTCGGTGCGTGGCTGCTTGGCGCTGTCGGCCACCGCGGTCCCCGTGTTTCCCCTCATGCCTACGAAAACTAGGCCCAAGATCGCTGTGGCACAAGAGAGAACTTGAAAACCGGTTCAGGTTTCAATATCAGCGTCGCAGAAACAGAATATACACAAGGGAGAGTTTCATGCGTTTCGTCGTTCGCCGCGCCGTTGCGGGCCTGCTTTCAGGGACCGCCGCCCTTGCCATCGGCACTCCGGCCGTGGCGCAGGATACCGACGGGGCCCCGGTCCTGTCGCAGGACGAGGGGGAAAGCGACAATGTCATCGTCGTGACCGCCCGTCGGCGCGAGGAGGACATCATCGACGTTCCTCTCTCCATCACCGCCTTCTCGGGCGACCAGCTGGTCAAGACCGGCACGCAGGAACTGACCGAGATCGGCCAGAAGGTGCCCAACCTGACGCTGGAAGTCAGCCGCGGTACGAACACTACGCTGACCGCCTTCATTCGCGGCGTGGGCCAGCAGGACCCGGTCGCCGGGTTCGAGGCGGGCGTCGGCCTCTATGTTGACGACGTCTATCTCAACCGGCCGCAGGCGGCCGTCCTCGACATCTACGACGTGGAGCGGATCGAGGTGCTGCGCGGGCCGCAGGGCACGCTCTACGGCCGCAACACGATCGGCGGCGCGATCAAGTATGTGAGCCGCCGCCTGCCGGACGAGTTCGAAGTGAAGGTACGCGGCACCTACGGCTCCTACGACCAGGCCGATGCGGTGGTCAGCGTGGCCGCGCCGCTGGGCGATACGCTGCGGGTCGGTGCCAGCGCGGCGCGCCTGTCGCGCGGCGGCTTCGGCGAGAACCTCAATCTCGGCACGGAAAACTACAACAAGGACGTGTGGGCCGCGCGCGGCACGATCGAGTTCGACAGCGGTCCGCTGTTCGTCCGCCTGTCGGGCGATTACATCAAGGACGAGAGCGAGGCCCGCCAGGGTTCGCGCCTGATCCCGGGCCTGCTGACCGGCGCGCCGGTGCTGGACGACGTGTACGACACGCGCGCCGGCCTCGATATCGTCGACCAGGAAGTGGAAGCCTATGGCGGCTCGCTGACGGCGGAATTCGAGCTGTCGGACACGATCTCGCTGAAATCGATCACCGGCTACCGCGAGGACAGCTCCACCTCCCCGATCGATTTCGACAGCCTTCCCGCCGTCGACCTCGACGTGCCGGCGATCTACGAGAACGACCAGTTCAGCCAGGAGCTGCAGGTACTGGTCGAAGGCGACCGGCTGGCGGGCGTGCTGGGCGCCTATTACCTCAACGCCAACGCCTTCACCGCGTTCGACACCGGCCTGTTCCTGCTCGGCGACCTGCTGAGCCTGCCCGGCTTCACCGCTCAGACGCTGGGCGATGTCGATACGGAGACCTGGTCGGTCTTCGGCGACTTCACCTACGACCTGAGCGACCAGCTCAGCCTGTCGCTGGGCGGACGCTACACCTGGGACAAGCGCACCAGCCAGATCCTGCGCACCAGCTTCGTGGGCGGGTTCTCCGACCTGTTCGGCGGCACGGGCGTGCCCTTCGCGGTGACGTCGGACTTCAACGGGGAACGCTCGTTCGAGAAGTTCACTCCGCGCGGCTCGATCAGCTTCAAGCCGAACGAGAACCACAATTTCTACTTCACCTATTCGAAAGGCTTCAAGGGCGGCGGCTTCGATCCGCGCGGGCAGACGACCGGCGCCCCCGACATCGACGGGGACGGCGACGTCGATTACGAGGATCAGTTCGCGTTCCTGAGCTTCGATCCCGAAACGGTCGACAGCTACGAACTGGGCTGGAAAGCCTCGCTGCTCGACAACCGCCTGAATCTCAGCCTCGCAGGATTCTTGGGCGATTACAGCGACGTGCAGATCCCCGGCTCGATCGGGCTCGACACCAACAATGACGGGATCAACGACACCTTCGTCGGGGTCACGACCAACGCCGCGAGCGCGGACATCAACGGGGTCGAGTTCGAAGGCAATGCGCTGGTCGGGCGCGATTTCGCAGGGCTCGGCAGCCGCTTCAACGTCAACTGGGCGGTCGGTTACCTCGATGCGAAATACAACGAGTTCATCGACAATTTCGGCAACGACGTGGCGGACCAGCGGGTGTTCCAGAACACGCCCGAATGGACAGTCAGCACCACTGCCAATCTCGGCCTGCCGGTCGCGACGGGAATGCTGGATTTCATCGGCTCGATCTCGATGCGCTCGGATGCCAGCCAGTTCGAGGTTCCCAACCGCCTGCTGGACCAGGACGGCTTCGTCCTGCTCGACGCCAGCATCGTCTACTCATCGGACGACGATCGCTGGTCGATCGGGGTGCATGGCAAGAACCTGACCGACAAGCGGTACATCGTTGCCGGCTACAACTTCGTGGCGGGTGACGGGATCAACGCACCGTTCGTCCCCACGCTGGGGCGCGAGGGGACGTTGACGGCGTTCTACGGCGATCCCCGCCGGTTCTTCGTGACCGGCGAGGTGCGCTTCTAGTCGTTCGTGCGGACGGTGCCGGGAGGGGGGCCTTTTTCGCCGAGTTTCTTGGCGACATAGGCACCGGCACCGATCGCCAGCATTCCGGGCAGGCTCAGGCGGCGCAGGACCGCCGGTACGATGAAGCCTGCCGCGACCCCGGTCGGGCCGCTGATTCCGCGGGTATTTTGCGCCAGTTTGCCGCCCACCAGGGCGCCGATCATCTTGCCGAGCATGTGTATCTCCTTTTCATGACAGCAACCGCGCCCGCGCCACTCGGTTCCGCCGGCTAACTTCTGCTGGTCTTGCGGCGGCGCTGCGCGCGGTTGCGGGCCGCCTCGGTCGAGAAGCTGCGCGGCGGGCGGTCCGCCTCCCCCGTCGCGTGCACCACGACGTCGCCCGGCGCCACATCGTCCGCGGCGTAGCGGTCCCATGCGGCATGGATCACGTCCGGCGGCCCGAAGACGCGCACCGCGTTCCAGTACCGGTCGTCGCGAAAGCCGACGAAATGGACCAGGCGGGCTCGGATCGTCACTGGACTTGCATTCCCCACGCTTATAGCGCGCACCCATGCACGATATTCGCCTGATCCGCGACAACCCCGACGCGTTCGATGCCGGCCTCGCCCGCCGCGGGCTGGAGCCTGTTTCCGCCGCCATCCTGGAACTCGACCGCCAGCGGCGCGATGTCGCCACCCGCATGCAGGAAGCGCAGGGCCGCCGCAACGAGGCGAGCAAGGCCATCGGGCAGGCGATGGGTCAGGGCGATACCGCCAGGGCGGAGACGCTCAAGGCCGAAGTCGCGGAGCTGAAGCAGACCCTGCCCGCGCTGGAAGAGGAAGACCGCCGGCTGGGCGAGCAGCTCGAGGACACGCTGGCCCGCATTCCCAACCTGCCCGCCGACGACGTGCCCGAAGGCAGCGACGAGAGCGACAATGTCGAAGTCGCCAGCTGGGGCGAGAAGCGCGATTTCGCCTTCCAGCCGAAGGAACACGCCGATCTCGGCCCCGCGCTCGGCATGGAGTTCGAGACCGGCGCCAAGATTTCCGGCGCGCGCTTCACCTTCCTGCGTGGCCCCATGGCCCGCCTCCACCGCGCGCTCGGCCAGTTCATGCTGGACCACCAGGTGCAGCAGCACGGCTACACCGAGTGCAATCCGCCCGTGCTGGTCCGGGACGAGGCGATGTACGGCACCGACAAGCTGCCCAAGTTCGCCGAGGACAGCTTCCGCACCACCGATGACCGCTGGCTGATCCCGACCTCCGAAGTCAGCCTGACCAGTTCCGTCATGGGCGACATCATCGACGATGCCGCCCTGCCCCTGCGCCTGACCGCGCTGACCCAGTGCTTCCGGTCCGAAGCGGGTGCGGCGGGCAAGGACACGCGCGGCTTCATCCGCCAGCACCAGTTCGAGAAATGCGAGCTCGTCAGCATCGTGCGCCCCGAGGACAGCGAGGCGGAGCACGAGCGGATGACCGCCGCGGCGCAAAGCGTGCTGGAAGCGCTCGGCCTGCCTTACCGCACAATGCTGCTGTGCACGGGCGACATGGGCTTCGGCGCGCGCAAGACCTATGACCTGGAAGTCTGGCTGCCCGGACAGGGCGCCTATCGCGAGATCAGTTCCTGCTCCAACACGGGCGATTTCCAGGCCCGCCGGATGAACGCGCGCTATCGCCCCGAAGGCGAGAAGAAGACCGCCTTCGTCCACACGCTCAACGGCTCCGGCCTCGCGGTCGGGCGCACGCTGGTGGCGGTCATGGAAAACTACCAGCAGGAGGACGGCAGCATCGCCGTTCCCGACGCGCTTGCCCCGTATATGGGCGGCCTCACCATGCTGGAGCCTGCGGCCTGATGCGCATCCTGCTCACCAATGACGACGGCGTGAACGCGCCCGGCTTCGCCATCCTGGAAGAAATCGCCCGCACCCTGTCGGACGATATCTGGGTCTGCGCCCCGGCGGAGGAAATGTCGGGCGCCGGCCATTCGCTGACCCTCAACATGCCCGTGCGCCTGCGCAAGCTGGCGGAGCGGCGCTTCTGCGTCACCGGCACGCCGACCGACAGCGTGACGCTGGGCCTGCGCAAGGTGCTGGACGGCACCGCGCCCGACCTGATCCTGTCCGGCGTCAATCGCGGGGCGAACCTTGGCGACGACATCACCTATTCGGGCACCGTCTCCGCCGCGATGGAAGGCGCGCTGGCCGGCATCCGCTCGATCGCGCTCAGCCAGGTGCTGGCGCCGATCGAGGACCGGGACCCGGAGCATGACATGTTCGAGGCGGCACGCCAGTGGGGGCATCGCGTGCTGGCCCCGCTGCTGGACCAGCCGTTCACCGAACGCACGCTGATCAACGTGAACTTCCCGCCGCTGCCCGGCAGCCGGGTGAAGGGCATCCGCGTCGTGCGGCAGGGCTTCCACGACTATTCGCGCGGCAGCGTGGTCGAAGGCAAGGACCCGCGCGGGATCACCTATTACTGGTTCGGCCTCCACTCGATCGAGCATACGCTGGACCACGGCACCGACCTTGAAGCGATCGACGATGGCTACATCGCCGTCACCCCGCTCCAGCTCGAACTGACTCACGAGGCCTCGCTCGCCTCGCTCCGGCAGGCATTCGACGATCCTGCGTAAGTCTTTGCCACTTGCGCTTTGCGCCCTGCCACGGCAGCACGGGCCGCGATGAGCGACCAGATCGACCGGATCGAGAGCGGGGGCAATCGCAGGCGGGTTCGCGGACCCCGCTTCAAGCCGCTTCGTCGCGCGGTGAAGATACCCGTCTGGGGCGATCTGGGCATCCGGCTGGGCGTGGCGCTCGCCCTCATCATGCTCGTCGTGATGATCCACTGGTGGGATCGCGGCGGGCTGGTCGACAATGTGGACGGCGAAGTCAGCTTTTCGGACGTCGTCTATTTCACCATGATTTCCGTCACCACGACCGGCTTCGGCGATATCGCGCCGGTGACCGACCGGGCGCGCATGGTCGAAGCGATCATCGTGACGCCGATCCGGTTCGCGGTGTTCTTCATCTTCGTGGGCACGGCCTACAATTTCATAATCAAGCGTAGCTGGGAGAAGTGGCGCATGGCACGTATCCAGGATCAGCTTTCCAATCACATCGTGGTGCTCGGCTATGGCGTGTCGGGCTCGGAAAGCGTCAACGAACTGATCGAGCGCGGCACGGACCCGGAATGCATCGTGGTCATCGACCCCAGCGAGGACCGATTGATCGAGGCGGAAAAGCTCGGCTGCAACATCATGGCGGCCGACGCCACGCGGGACGAGACGCTGGAGGCGGTCCGCATCAGCGAAGCGCAGAACGTGCTGGTCTCCGCCGGGCGCGACGATACCTCCATCCTGATCGTGCTGACCGTGCGCCACCTGGCGCCCAACGTGCCGATCAGCGTGGTGGTGCGCGCTGCGGACAACGAATTCCTGGCCCGGCAGGCCGGCGCGAACACGGTCATCAACCCGGTCCAGTTCACCGGCCTGCTGCTGGCCGGGAGTGCGCGCGGCGCGCATATCGCGGATTACCTGGCGGACCTCGCCAGCGTCAGCGGCCGGGTGCAACTGGTTGAGCGCGAAGTCGGCCCGGACGAATGCGGCTGCTCGATCCAGAACCTCACGTCCGGTGGCCGGGGCCTCAGGATCTACCGCAACGGCAATGCGCTCGGCTTCTGGGAAGAGGAGTGCCAGAACCTGCAGCCGGGCGACATCATCGTGGAAATCGTGCCGACCGAAAACGGCACCACCAAGGGTGACGGCCACGGCGACAAGGCCTGACCGTCCGCCCGGGCGGATCGGCAATCCCTAGTCGAACAGGACATGCGCCGCGCCCATCGCGGCCATGGCGGTGACGAAGAAGCCCGCATCGATCGCGAACACCCGGCCCGGCACGTTGAGGTAGAGATACCGGATGCCCACCGCCGGGACCATGATAGTGAGCCCGTACCCGACCGCGATCATCATCTTCGCCCGGTCTGACGGGGCCGACATGGCGAACTGGTGCGTCAGCGTGAGCGAGACCAGCAGCGCGAAGGCGAAAGTGAGGCCGAAGACCAGCCACAGCGGCAACCGGCCGGTGAAGTCGCCCTTCTCCCGCCCGACGGCCCGCGTCCAGACGTCGCGGAACGCGATGCCGTACCAGGCCATCCCGACCAGGAAGAAGGCACAGGCGCCCAGCACCACTTCGTGAAGATCGATCGGTCCCAAATTCGTATTCCTTTTTGCGCGGATTGCGTTTGCCTAGCGCGAAGCGCGTTCCGGGTGTAGGGGCGCGCGCAATCATGACTGCAACACCCACCACTCTTCCCGATGCCAAGAAGGTCGGCATGGTCAGCCTCGGCTGTCCCAAGGCGCTGGTCGATTCCGAACGCATCCTGACCCGGCTGCGCGCGGACGGTTACGCGATGAGCCCGGATTATGCAGGGGCCGACGTCGTGCTCGTCAACACCTGCGGCTTCCTCGACAGCGCGAAGGAGGAAAGCCTTGCCGCCATCGGTGAAGCGATCGCGGAGAACGGGCGCGTGATCGTGACCGGCTGCATGGGCGACGAGGCGGACACGATCCGCGCCGCGCATCCCAGCGTGCTCGCCGTGACCGGCGCCCACCAGTACGAGCAGGTGGTGGAAGCGGTGCATACCCACGCCCCGCCCAGCCAGGGTCCGTTTGTCGACCTGATCCCGCAGCCGGACGTGAAGCTGACCCCGCGCCACTACAGCTATCTGAAGATTTCGGAGGGCTGCAATCACTCCTGCGCCTTCTGCATCATCCCGCAGCTTCGCGGAAAGCTGGCGAGCCGCCGGATCGACGCGGTGCTGCGCGAGGCGGAAAAGCTGGTCGCGGCGGGCACGAAGGAACTGCTGGTGATCAGCCAGGACACCAGCGCCTACGGCGTCGACACCCGGCACGAGGAACGCGACTGGAAGGGCAGCCCCGTGCGCGCCCACATGACAGATCTCGCGCGCGAACTGGGCGGCCTGCGCACGGCGGAAGGCACCCCGCCCTGGGTGCGGCTGCACTACGTCTATCCCTACCCCCATGTGGACCAGGTCATCCCGCTGATGGCCGAAGGGCTGCTGACGCCCTATCTCGACATCCCCTTCCAGCACGCCGCACCGGCGGTGCTGAAGCGGATGAAGCGACCCGCCAACGAGGCAAAGGTGCTGGAACGGCTGAAGGGCTGGCGCGAGATCTGCCCCGAGATCGCGGTCCGCTCCAGCTTCGTGGTCGGCTTCCCGGGCGAGACGGAAGAGGATTTTTCCTACCTGCTCGAATGGCTGGAAGAAGCCCGGCTCGACCGGGTCGGCGCGTTCCGCTTCGAACCCGTCGAAGGCGCTGCCGCCAACGCCCTGCCCGATCCGGTGCCCGAAGCGCTGAAGGAAGAGCGCTATGCCCGCCTGATGGAAGTGACCGAGCGGATCTCCGCCGAAAAGCTCGCCGCCAAGGTCGGCACCACCCTGCCCGTCATCATCGACGAGGTCGGCGAGCCGGACGAGGATGGCGACATCGGCGCAACCGGGCGCAGCCAGGCCGACGCGCCCGAAATCGACGGGCAGGTCTTCCTGAGGAACGTGCCGGCGTCGCTCCAGCAGGGCGATATCGTTGACGTGCAGGTGGAAGATGCCGACGCGCACGATCTCTTCGGGGTGCCCGCGAACGGCTGAGGCCGCGAACCCGTCCGTTCGCGCCACGATCGAGCGCTTCAGTTGCACTGCGATTACCACCTCAATTGTTGTCCGTGAAACCGCGGACCCGCTCGCACGTAGGAAAACCATGCCCCTCCAGATCGCCACAGACTTCGCCTTCAGGGCCGAAGAACCCACCGATGTCCTGCTCCAGTTCGAAGCGGCGATGATCCCGGAGCAGCGCCTGAGCGAATTCCGCACCGAGCTTTCCAGCTGGGACAGCTTCGCCCGCATCGACGCGCAGGACGATATCGGGGACCGCCTCTGGGTCCGCGCGGAAGGGCGTTTCGAAGCCTCCTATCGCGCCGTGGTGGAAGTGGATCGTCTGCTTACCAAGCTGGAAACGCTGGAGAAAATGGACCCGCTCAAGCTGCCCGGGGAAACGGTCCAGTACCTGTTCGACAGTCGCTATTGCCGCGGGGACAAGTTCCAGTCCTTCGTCGATGCGGAGTTCGGGGACGTCTCCGGCGGGCGCCAGATGCTCGCCATGCGGGACTGGATCGCGGACAACTTCACCTACGCGCCCGGCTCCAGCAGCGCGACCACGACCGCGCTCGACAGCTTCGTCGAACGCCGCGGCATCTGCCGGGACTACGCCCACGTCATGGTCACCCTCGCCCGCGCCGCCGGCGTCCCCGCCCGCTTCGTCAGCTGCTACGCGCCCGACGTGACCCCCCCGGATTTCCACGCGGTCGCGGAGGTTTTCCTGCAGGACAGCACGACGCCGGGCGGCGGCGCCTGGTACCTGCTCGACGCGACCGGAATGGCGGAGGCGGGCGAGATCGTGAAGATCGGCGTCGGCCGCGACGCCGCCGATGTCAGCTTCATGACCAGCTTCGGAATGACCGAATTCCTGGAGAAAACGGTCACCGTCACCCGGGTCTGAAGCAGGCAGTTTACCTCGGTCCGGAGAATGTCCCCCGCCGGGACGGACAATCGATTGGTCTGGAAAGACTCCCACCCTTGGGGCATTGTCCCTGCATGAACCCGATGATGAAATGGATCGGCGGCGCCTCGGCCGCGCTTCTTCTCGCCTTCGGTGGCGCCACGCTCGCATCCGACCTGTGGCAGCCGAAAGAGGCGGAGGCTTCCGCAGCGAGGATCGAGAACGCCGTGCCGGTCGACCCCGCGGCGCTGGGTTCCGTCCAGCCCGACGTGGTGGAAATCGAGGACGACGGTCTCTCCGCGACCCTGCTCGCATCCGAGGCCACGACGGCGGACGAAAATGGCGCTCAGTTGCAGCAGGCCTCTTTCCAGACCGTGGCCGCCGACGACGAGGAGTTCGTCGTCAAGCGCGTCCTCGATATCGACGGCCCGATCAAGTACGGCGAATGGTTCTGGGACACCGAAGGCGTGCCGCCGGGCAAGCTCGTCATCACGGTGGATCTCGACGCGCGCGTCATCTCGATCTTCCAGGGCGGTTACGAGATCGGCGCTGCGGCGGCGATGCTCGGAACCGACAAGCATCCGACGCCGACCGGAACCTTCAAGATCCTGACCAAGGAACGGCACAACGTGTCGGAGAAATACGGCAATGCGCCCATGCCCTGGACGCTGCGCCTGACGTGGGACGGCATTGCTATCCACGGCGGGAGCGAAGTCGAGAACGGCTATGCCAGCCATGGCTGCATCGCGATCCCGGACGATCTGGCGAGCCGCCTGTTCGCCATCGCGAAGAAGGGCGACACGGTCATCATCACGCGCGGAGAGACATTGCAGATGGGCGATACGCTTCTCTGATCAGCGCTCCCGTCGCGGCGTCTCGCGACTGAAAATCCACTCTTCCCCACCCGATGTCCGCTTTGCGCGTGCATCCAGTCCTGCGGCGTTGACGGCACGGCCCTCCGTCAGTCCAAGAACGATCGTCGCGGCAGCGCTGCCGGTCATGGATGTGCACCCAAGTTCGCTGGCCGACCGTTCGACGATCCCGATCCTGACCGCCGAGGAATGCGGCGCCCCGGAGCGCCCCGGGGCGTAACTAATGCGGTCAGGCTCAATCTCGACGGCTTCGGCCCACTCCCGGTCGATCACCCAGTCCAGCAATCCCTCGATTTCCGCGAAATGGCCTGCACTGCGGGCGATGGCGTCCACATCCAGCCAGTCCGCGTCGGCCAGACCCTTGCGAATACGGGCGCGGTCGAACCGGTCGTCCGTGTTCGACGGATCGCTGGCGGCCTCGAGACCGCTCTCCGCGACGATGCGCTCCAGCTCCCGCTTTCGCCAGCCAAGGAGCGGCCGGACGACAACCAGCCCGCCATCCGACCGGGTGGACACCGCGCGGATACCCGAAAGGCCGCGAATTCCGCTGCCCCGGTTGAGCCGCATCAGGAGCGTTTCGGCCTGATCGTCGGCATGGTGGGCGGTGGCGACCGAGGAAAGGCCCCGCTCCGCGGACCATTGCGCCAGAGCGGTGTAACGGGCCTCGCGTGCCCGATGCTGGGTATTCCCCGGTCCGAGGGATACGCGCCGAATGCGGTGCGGCACGCCGAGACTGCCGCAAATCTTTGCGACCATCGCGGCCTCGGCGGCGGCCTCTTGGCGCAGGCCATGATCGACGGTCAGCGCCTCGACCTTGTCCGGAAAGGCGGCATGGGCCAGCAGTAGAAGGGCGAGACTGTCGGGCCCACCCGAAACGGCGAGCCCGAACCTGTCGCCATGCGGGCACAGCGCGGTCCAGTCGGACCGGAACCGCTCGACTAGCGAGAGGTCCGGCGCGCTATCAATCGCAGTCGACCCGGCCGAGGCTGCGCTGGTAATCGGCGGACAGGCGGCCGGACGCGACCGCTGGATACGTCTCGCCGAACTCGGCCAGCGCGATGCAGGCCCGCCGCGTGTCGTTCTGCGCGATCATGGCTTCGGCAAGATACAGCAGGCTGTCGGGGGCGCGGGCATCGGTCTTGTTGGCCTGGTAGTTCTGCAGGAACCACGGTGCCGCACTCGCCGGCTGGCCATCGTCGAGATAGGCGCGCCCGAGGAGGTTTCGCCCGTAGGTCGTGCGCCAGTGGTTCGGATATTCCTCGACGAACATCGTCAGCTGCTGCTGCGCCTCGGGATAGAAGCCCGCATCCCACAGGCGGAAACCGTAGGAATATTCGTCGTCGCCGGCATCGTCGGTCGAAGGCTTGGCGATGGCCTGCACAGCCGCCAGACGTTCCGGCGAAGGCGCCGCACGCGCCGGCGTCGTGGACTGCGATGGTGCAGCGGTCCCGCCGCTCGATCCGGTCATGGCGCCAAGGTTGCTGTCCACCGTCGTCGTGCCCGGCACCGGCATTTCGACCCGCGCCTCTTCCAGCGTTTCGACACGCTCGGACAGGAGGCGCAGTTCGTTGGCGTTCTGCTCGCCCTGCGCGGTGAGCGAGGCGAGCTGGGATTCGAGCGCGTCGAGCCGCGCGAGGATATCGGTCACGGCCGTCGTCGACGGTGTCGTCGATGTGGACGGCGTACCCTGGGGCGTCGTGATTTCGGGTTCGAAGTAAACGCCGTCGGCGCCCGGGAAAACGCGCCGCTGCAGCGCCCGCACTTCGGATTCGAGCTTGCGGATGCGCGCTTCGGCGTTGTCCTGCGCCACGGCAGGCGGCGCCACGCACAGCACCGCCATTGCGGCAAGCCCGGCAGCGATGGGTCGGATTGGGCGGATGATCATCTGGCTTTCGGCTCCTGTCCTCTTGTCCCCGGGCATCGCGCATCATGCCCAAACCGCGGATGAACGCGCCGCTTAATCGCCCGCCATGCCGCGCATGTCGAGAATTCCGCCGCGCGAAACGGTGGAAACTCTAGCCCTCGGGCGTCTCCGCCGGTTCGGGCGTATCGCCGCGGGCGAGCAAAGCGTCAGCGCTGACCTTGACCTCGTTGATCGTCTGGAGCTCTTCCGACAGCTTCGGCACCACTTCCCCGCCGATACTGATCCCGAGCGCATCCGGCCGTCCCGTGTTGATCTGCGGATCCTGCGCATCGGCGGGAACGGTATAGCTCTCGCCTTCCGACATGATCTTCTCGAGCAGGATGTTGTCTTCCGTGCCGTCGTAGAAACGCACCCAGATCTCGTCCTCCAACGCGGTGAAGATGACCGGTCCGCCTGTGGGCGTCGGTGCAGGCGCATCGCCGGCGGTCGGCTCGTTCGCCGCCTGCGCTGACGTCGTCTCCTCGGTGACCGGACCGGGACCCGATCCCGGGAAGAACATGTCCCCGAAATAGGCGATCACGCCCACGACGAGCAGTATCGCCGCGAAGGCGCTAAAAATCGCCAGCCCCCGGGACGGCACCCGGTTCGGATCGCCCGGCTCGAAATTGCGCCTGTCGGACTGGCTCGGCGGCGCTCCGCTTTCGTCCAGTTCGGCGCGCACCATGGCCGCGATGTCCTGCTGATCGAGGCCCACGACCTTTGCGTAGTTTCGCGAAAATCCGATCGCGTAGGTCCTGGCCGGCAGTTCGTCGAATGCGCCGCGCTCGATCGTTTCGATGTGCCTAAGCGGAATGCGCGTCTGTTCCGCGACATCGTCCATGGATAGCCCGCGCGCCTCGCGCGCCGCACGCAACTGCGGTCCGGCGCCCGCCGGAATCTCGTAACCGGGATTGTCTTCACGCACGCTATCGGAATGCATCGTATCGTCCGGACCCATGTCGTCCGCATTTCTCCTGTGGAGTTCGTTTCTGCCGCTGTCTTCGGCCATTACCCATCCTTCGACCCGTAGTCGTGGACCGCTGTCGCACGCAGGCGGTCCGGACTGTCAAGTCCAGTGCTTTCCAAAATGCCGCGCCAAGCGTCGAAGCGCGCGAACTTCACGACGGGCGATGCCCCGTACTAGTCGATCGCGATGTCGCGCGAAAGCGCCCATTCGGTCAACTCCGCGCGCAGATCAGCAGGCGGCGAGAGGAGCCAGCGATCCATCGCCTTCTTGATCTCGTTCAGATCGACCTGCCTCACCAGACCCTTGACCGGCCCGATCGCGGCGGGCGTGATCGACAACCTGCGAATGCCGAGACCCAGCAGCGCAAGCGCCTCGAGCCGGCGCCCACCCATTTCGCCGCACACACCGAGGGCGATCCCGCTGCCGACCGTGTTCTGGACCACCCGCCGCAGGAAGCGCAGGATCGCCGGGCTGAGCCAGTCGTAGCGTTGCGCCAGCTTGGGGTTGGCGCGATCGGCGGCAAAGAGGAACTGGGTCAGGTCGTTCGTCCCGATCGAAAGGAACGAGACGTGCGGCACGAGCAGGTCCAGCGCATCGGCCAGCGCCGGCACTTCCAGCATCGCGCCATAACGGATCGCTTCGGGCGCCTTCTTCCGCTGCTGCTTGAGGAAGGCGGCCTGGTCCTCGAAAACCTTGCGGGCGGCGAGGAATTCCCACGGTTCGGAGACCATGGGGAACATGACGTTAAGCGTCCTGCCCCCTGCCGCTTCCAGCAGGGCGCGCGCCTGTGCCTTCAACAGTCCTTCGCGTTCGAGCGCCAGGCGTAGGGCGCGCCAGCCCATTGCGGGGTTCTCGTCGTGCTCTGCCTCCTCACTGTTGAGGTAGGGCACGGCCTTGTCGCCGCCGATATCGACCGTGCGGAAGATGACCGGTTTGCCCTTCGCCGCGTCGAGCACGTCGCGGTACAGGCGAAGCTGGCGCTCGCGCTGCGGCAGCGTGGCCGAGACAAGGAACTGGAACTCCGTGCGGAACAGGCCGATGCCATCCGCCCCGACGAGGTTCAGCGTGCTGATATCCTCGCGAAGGCCCGCATTCATCATGACCTCGATGCGCGTCCCGCAGCGGGTGAACGGCTCGACATCGCGCAGGTCCGCATAGCTCGCCTGCCGCGCGCGCTTCTCCGCGACACGTTCCTTGAACGCGGTCAGCACGGTCTGGGCGGGACGGATCGTGACGATACCCTTGTCGCCATCGACCAGCACGCGGTCTTCCTCGCGCACGATGCCGCGCAAGCCACGGATGCGGCCGACCACCGGGACTCCCATCGCCCGCGCGACGATGACCACGTGCGCAGTAAGCGATCCTTCCTCCAGGATCACGCCCTTCAGGCGCCGCTTGTCGTATTCGAGCAGTTCCGCGGGACCGAGGTTGCGGGCGATGAGGATGGTGTCTCGTCGCAGCCCCTGCGTCGCGGCAGTGCCGATCTGGCCCGAAACGATCCGCAGCAACCTGTTCGACAGGTCCTCCAGATCGTGCATCCGTTCCGCCAGCAGCGGATCGTCGATCTCGCGCATCCGCATCCGGGTGCGCTGCTGCACGCGCTCGATGGCGGCTTCCGCGGTCAGTCCGGCGTCGATGGCTTCGTTGATCCGGCGGCTCCACCCTTCGTCGTAGGCGAACATGCGATAGGTCTTCAGGACCTCCTCGTGCTCGCCGCCTGCGCCGAACTCCGCCTGGCTGGCCATCGTGTCGATCTGATCGCGCATCCGGTCGAATGCGCTGTAGACCCGCTGGCGTTCGACCTCGATGTCGTCGGCCATGACCTGGTCGATCGTGACGCGGGGCTGGTGGAAGACGGCGCACCCGTCGCCCAGCCCGTTGACCAGCGACAGACCGCTCAGCGTCGCAGGTCCGGTCTGGAGCGCGGTCGGCCCGGTGACCTCCTCGTCGATCAGTTCGGCATTGGCGATCATTTCCGACAGGACCATCGCGGTCGTCTGCAGCGCCTCGATCTCGACATCGGCATACCGGCGCGGATCGACATGCTGGACGCACAGGACGCCGACCGCGCGCTCGCGCGACACGATCGGGACGCCGGCGAAGCTGTGGAACTTCTCTTCACCCGTTTCTGGACGATAGAGGAAGTCGGGATGCGCCTTCGCCTCGGCGAGGTTCAGCGTTTCGACATTGTGGGCGATGGTGCCCGTCAGGCCTTCGCCGATGGCTAGCCGCGTGACGTGGACCGCTTCCTGGTTGAGACCGCGCGTAGCGAACAGCTCGAGCATGCCGTCGCGCAGGAGGTAGATCGAGCAGACCTCGCTATCGAGGCTTTCACCGATGATCTCGACCACGCGGTCGAGCTTGCCCTGCGCATGCATGCGCGAGGCCATCACCTCGTGCAGGCTGGTCAGGATTTCCCGGGCGGCGGCGGCAGCAGACATGTCTGCACCGCCTAGACCAACCCGGGATGAACGCAAAGCAGTCCGTTACTGCGAGGCGATTTCTTCCTTTATCCGGAGCTTCTGGCGCTTGAGCGTGGAAATCGTCGTCTCGTCGGGTGCCGGGCGGTTCAGCTCGTCCGCGATCGCGGCTTCGAGGCTGGCATGCTTGGACTGCAGGGCGCTGACGTGGGACGAAATCATGAGCTTCTCCTTCTCGTCAATCCTCCCCCATGGAGGACCGGCAAGCGACTCGTCCTCGCGGACGAACCGCGCAGGAGGGATGTAAGCATAGGCGGGACGGCTTGCGAACCCTCCGGAATGGCCTAAGCGACCGAAGCAGGCAGACTCGCGACGAACGGCGATGGACACGAGGCGATGGACGAGACCGAATTGCGCAAGCGACTTGCGCTGCTGAAGACCGAGCACCGGGACCTCGATTCCGCGATCGAGGCATTGCGCATGGCCGAGTCCCACGACCAGCTGCAGATCGCCCGGTTGAAGAAGCGCAAGCTCCTCCTGCGCGACCGGATCGCCCTGATCGAGGACGAACTGCTGCCCGACATCATCGCCTGATTTTGCGTATTGAATCGGGACAGCGAAAATTCCCGGGGACTTTCGGGTCTCCGCGCATTTCCGAAACGGCAATGCCTGGTCTACCCAGACGCAATGGGGCAACCGACCGACCTTACGCAGCCGATCATCGAAGGGCTGTATACAGAAGCGCTCTTGCTCGCTGACGAGGTCCGGGAAACCTTCGCCCTGTCCGATCCGCCGGCGGCCGGTTCGCAGGCCGAAAGCATGAAGCTGGCCTTTTCCGTCGAAGGCCTGCGCACCACGACCCGGATCATGCACGTCCTCGCATGGCTGCTGAACCGACGGGCCTATTTCAACGGCGAGTTGACCGAATTCCAGTTGCGCCGGCACGGGCAGTTGCCGCCCGATCGCGAACCGGAGCGCGAGAACCTCGAACTTCTCGGACCGGACATCGAAACCCTGATCGAACGCACGCGGCGCATCCACCATCGCCTCTCGCGCCTCGACACCGCCTGGCGCGCGGAATTCGAAATGGAACCCAGTGCGCTCGATCGCCTGCGGGCGCGGCTGGAAGTCAATTTCGCCGGACGGGCCTAGCTCGCGGCAAGCGCCTTTTTCCAGCCATCCAGCCGAAGGGTCCGTTCACGCTCGTCCATATCGGGCTCGAAGCGCTCTTCTTCCCCTCCCATTTCCGCCGCCGCGTCTTCGAGCGAGGGATGCAATCCCGCGCCCACCGATGCAAGCATCGCCGCGCCGAGCGCGGTGGTTTCCACCATGTCGGGGCGCTCGACCGGGAGGTCTAGGAGGTTGGCGATGTCCTGCGCCATCCAGTCGTTGGCGCTCATGCCCCCGTCGACGCGCAGCATGGTCCATCGCGCGCCATCGGCGGCGAATGCCTCGGCCAGGTCGTAAGTCTGGTGCGCCATCGCTTCCAGCGCCGCGCGGGCGATCTGGGCCCGACCGGTCGCGAAGCTGAGGCCGGCAATCACGCCGCGCGCATCGGGCTGCCAGTGCGGAGCGCCCAGACCGCTCAGGCCGGGCACGATGACAACTCCGCCGCTGTCCGGGACCGATCGCGCGAGCGCCTCGCTCTCCGCCGCAGTTCCGAGCAGGCCGAGCGAGTCCCGCAGCCACTGGATCAGGCTGCCCGCCACGAACACGGACCCTTCGAGCGCGTAGGTGCGCCGTCCGCCTTCCTGGTACAGCACCGTCGCCAGCAAGCGGTGGTCCGAGGACGGGATGGTCTCGCCCTGGTTCGACAGCACGAAGGCGCCAGTGCCGTATGTCGCCTTGGTATCGCCGGGCGACAGGCACCCTTGCCCGATGGTCGCGGACTGCTGGTCGCCTACCAGTCCGCAAATCGGGATCGCCGCGCCGAGAAGTTCGGGCAGCGTCGTGCCGAAGGCCCCCGACGTGTCGACCACTTCGGCGAGCGCCCCGCGCGGAACCTCGAACGTGTCGCACAGGCCTTCATCGAACTGTGCCCCGGCGAGGGGTAGCAGCAACGTGCGCGACGCGTTGCTGGCATCGCTGACGAACGTGCCGCCGGTCAGCTTGAAGACGAGCCAGCTCTCGATCGTCCCCAGGGCGAGCGTCCCGCGTTTTGCAGCGGCGGCTACCGGTTCCTCCCGTTCGATGAGCCAGCGCATCTTCGTCCCCGCGAAATAGGGGTCGAGCAGCAGGCCGGTCTCCTTCTGGATCGCTGCCTCGAGCCCAGCTTCCTTCATCGCCGCGCACCTCCCGGCCGTCCGGCGGTCCTGCCACACGATGGCGCGGGCCAGCGGCTCGCCCGTATCACGATCCCAGGCGACCACGGTTTCGCGCTGGTTGGTGATGCCGATGCCGGCGATCGAGCGCGGTCCCCCGGCCTGCTCCACCACCTCGCGCGCGCAGGCCAGCGTCCGGTGCCATATCTCGGTCGCGTCCTGCTCCACCCATCCGGGCCTGGGATAATGCTGCGTTATCTCCTGCTGCGCCTTGCCGGCGATCCTGCCGTCCGCCGTGAAGAGCATTGCGCGCGTCGAAGTGGTGCCTTCGTCGAGCACCAGGATCAGGTCGTCTGACATGCCGACTTCCTGCCCCGATGCCCGCTGCAAGTCCATGGCGCGGCGCGAGCCGGCAGGTGCGGCCCTCGACTTTGCCGGCCTGCGCCCTCACATGGGCGCGATGGTGAAAATGCCTCCAAAACCCTGGCCGACCGGAAACGTCGAACAGCCCGAGCCGCTCGTGCGGAGGATACTGGCGCCGAACCCGTCGCCCTACACCTATACCGGAACACAGACCTACCTGGTCGGCAATGCGGGCGAGATTGCCGTGATCGACCCTGGTCCGGACGATGACGACCATGTCGACGCGATCGTGCAGGCGATCGGAGACGACGCGCTCGTGGCGATCATGTGCACCCACACCCACCGCGACCATTCGCCCGCCGCGCGCCCTCTGGCACGGCGCACGGGCGCACCGATCGTGGGCTGCGCGCCGCTGGTCATCCGCACCGACCTGCCCCGGTCGGACGAATCCTTCGATGCGGACTACGCGCCGGACCGGGTGCTGGAGGATGGCGAGGCGATGACCGGAACCGGATGGACCCTGCGCGCCATCCACACGCCCGGCCACACCTCCAACCACCTTTGCTTCGCACTGGAGGAGACGGGCGCCCTGTTCTCCGGCGATCACGTCATGGGCTGGTCCACCAGCGTCGTCGTGCCGCCCGATGGCGACATGGGCGACTACATGGCCAGCCTCGAGAAGCTCTACGCCCGCGATGACCGGGTCTATTACTCCGCCCACGGGGCACCGATCGAGCGGCCCCGGCAACTGGTCCGAGGGATGATCGGACACCGCCGCCAGCGCGAAAACCAGATCCTGCGCCTGCTGGGCGAGGCGCCGCGTGCCGTCGGCGAATTCATTCCAGAAATGTACAAGGGGCTCGATCCCCGCCTCACGGGCGCCGCCGAAATGAGCGTTACCGCGCATTTGCTGGACCTTGAGGGGCGCGGGCGCGTTGTGGACGATAGCGGGATCTGGCGGATCGCCTGATACCCTTGCCCCGGGGTGCCCTTCTTGGCATCCTTGGGCACCACAAGAACGGGGCTGCCTGTTGCGCTCCCCTAACCTGGCGGTTGCCCCTCCATCGGCAGCATCGATGCCGGCCTTACCTTCTGAGGGGACACGACTTGACGGATATCGCAGCGAAGCCCGAACCCGGCGAGGGAATTTCGCCGCCCTGCACGGATCTTCCGGTCGCGACAGCGGAAAGCGGCTTCTATCGCGGTTTCAATGTCCACGTGACGATCCCGGGCAAGATCATCGTCAGCGCCCTCATCGCCTGGGTCGTGTTTTTCCCCACACAAGCCTCCGACACGCTGACGCTCGCCAACACCGCCATCATCGGAGCGTTCGCCGGCTGGTACGTCTATCTCGTCGCGTTCCTGATGCTCGTGACGCTCCTGCTCGCCGTCATTCCCCAATCGGGATCGCTCAGGCTGGGCGCACCAGGGGAGGAGCCGGAATTCGGCCTGTTTTCGTGGTTCGCCATGCTTTTCGGCGCCGGCATCGGGATCGGAATGCTGACCTATTCGACCGGTGAGCCGCTTGCCCATTTCCAGAACAACCCGGACATCATCCGCGGCTTGGTCGATCCCGTATCGGCAGAGGCGGTGCGTCCCGCCTTCATCTGGACCTTCATCCACTGGGGCTTTGCACCATGGGCGATCTACGCGCTGGTGGGCCTCGGCGTCGGTTACGTGTCCTATCGTCGCGGCCTGCCACTCACGATCCGGAGTGCCTTGTCGCCGCTGTTCGGTGCGCGGCTGTCGGGGCTCGTCGGCCACCTGATTGATATCGTGGCGGTCGTCGCGACCATCCTGGGCGTGGCGGTCACGCTGGGCTTCGGTGTCGAACAATTCGTGGTCGGCCTCAATCGACTCGGGTTCGGCGACTGGTTGCTCAATGCCGAGGGAACGGCATCGACCACGGCGATCATTATCGCCGTGGTGCTGCTGGTGGGCGCGTCCACCTTCTCGGCGCTGTCGGGTGTCGGGCGCGGCATCAAGTGGCTGTCCAACCTCAACATGGGCCTGTCCTTCCTGCTGCTGTCCGTCTTCGCGATTTTTGGCGCAGGGTTTCTCGGACTGGAACTGCTCGGCGTGGGTCTGTTCGATTACCTGCGGACCCTTCCGCAAACCGCGCTCACGCTCTGGCGGCCCGACGGCACCGAGGGGGGCGATGCGCTGGCCCAGTGGCAGCTCGACTGGTCGGTCTTCTACTGGGCGTGGTGGATCGCCTTCGCCCCGTTCGTCGGCATGTTCATCGCGCGCGTCTCGCGCGGCCGGACCATCAGGGAATTCGTCCTCGGAGTCGTGCTCGTGCCTTCGCTGATGGGATTCATCTGGATGGCCTTCGTCGGCGGGACGGCCATCCAGCTGGAACTCGGCGGCCAGGCCGCGGGCTCCATCCTGTCGGCCAATATTTCCGACCAGCTTTTCGCGACCCTGTCCGTCCTGATGGACGGCCCGTTCGCCTATCTCCTGTCCGGTCTCGTAGTGCTGCTGCTCATGACGCACCTGATCACTTCGTCCGACAGCGCGATCCTGATCGTCAACACGATCAACGGCGCAGGCGAGGACGACAGCGACCGCCGCAGGCACATCCTGTTCTGGGGCGTCGCGCTGGGGCTGGTGGTGGCGAGCATGCTGATCCTGGGCGGGATCGAGGCGCTTCAGATCACCATGATCATCGGCGCGCTGCCGTTCTCCTTCGTGGTGGCCCTGATCGCCATATCGGTGCTGAAGGCGGCCGTGTGGGACATCCGGCGCAAACGTCAGGGCGTGCCGACCCATTGCGAGACGATCCTCGAAACCCAGCGCCTGAACGAACGCGGATAGCAGTCAGGCCGCCGCGCCGTGGTGGGGTTTCGAGTGCGCGGGCGCTTCGGAACGCCCTCGCAATCCGGAACATTGCCCCTATACACGAAGCAAGCGAATTTCCGGGGATCACGATGACAGCCGAAACTAGCCTTCCGCAAGGCGAAGACCTACTCGCCGAGATCAATCGCCTGCGCAAGGAGCGCAACGCGGTGATCCTGGCGCATTACTACCAGAGACCCCAGATCCAGGATCTCGCGGACTTCGTCGGCGACAGCCTGCAGCTTAGCCAGATGGCGGCCGAAACGGACGCGGACGTCATAGCCTTTTGCGGGGTCAAGTTCATGGCCGATACCGCCAAGATCCTGAGCCCGGAAAAGATCGTGGTACTGCCGGACATGGATGCCGGCTGCTCGCTGGAAGATTCCTGTCCCCCGGAAAAGTTCAAGGCGTTCCGGGAAGCGCATCCGGACCACATCGCGTTGACCTACATCAACTGTTCGACCGAGGTGAAGGCTCTGTCGGACGTGATCGTCACCAGCAGCAGTGCCGAAACGATCCTGCAGCAGATCCCGGAGGACCAGAAGATCATCTTCGGGCCTGATCGCCACCTGGGCGGATACCTTTCGCGCAAGTTCGGGCGGGAAATGCTGCTGTGGCCGGGCGTCTGCATCGTCCACGAGGCCTTCAGCGAGACCGAACTGCTCAAGCTGAAGCAGCAGCATCCCGACGCGCCCATCGCCGCGCATCCCGAATGCCCACCGACCATTCTCGACCATGCGGACTATGTCGGCAGCACGAGCGGCATCCTGCAATATTCGAAGACATTCGAAGGCGACACGATCATCATCGCCACCGAACCGCACATCATCCACCAGATGGAAAAGGCGGTGCCGGAAAAGACCTTCATCGGCGCGCCCGGTGCGGACGGCAATTGCGCCTGCAACATCTGCCCCTACATGGCGCTCAACACGCTGCCCAAGCTCTACACCGCCCTGCGCGACCTGGAGCCGCGGATCGAGATCGAGGAAGGGTTGCGGCTGAAGGCAAAGCAGAGCCTCGACAGGATGCTGGAGATGGCCAGCGGCACGATCGGCAAGGGCGATCTCGGCAAGATCTAGGAGTCGAGCCGCACGCCCGGGGGGATGGCGGCGATCGACTGGCGGGCGAACCTGCCGCGCAGCTTGATGCTCTTGCCCCCGAACCGGCCGCCCTCGATCCGGTGGCGGGCGTTGCGTGCGACGTTTCCGATGATCTCGACCGCGACTGGCGCACCGACCGATCCCCAGTCGTCGCCTTGGCTCACATAAGTCCCGGCATACTTGCCGAACGATCCCGTCCGCACGCCCGCCAGCCGTCCGCCCATCCGGCAGTCGCGCGTGACGACCGAGCCGCCTCCGTAGCCGTCGATCGCCATGGGGAAGCGCGGGTCGAAGCTGCATCCGGTCAGGTGCAGCCGGATATCGTCCTGCTTCCCCGCCTCGGTCGGCAGCATCTTGAACGCGGGGTTCTTCGCGCCGGCTGACGGCGCCGATGAGAGGATGTGACGGCAGTTCTCCTCCCGCCAGTCGTTGATCGGTACCCAGTCTGCCCGGATGGCAATCCGACAGACTTCGCCGCTTTCTTCCGTCGCATGGCGGAACAGGGTATTACGATGAAGCGCTTCCCGGACGGCAAAAGCGTTCTTCAGCCCGATCGCAAAGTCGCAATCGCGCGTCTCGATACTGCCGCCGACATGGACGTAGTAGTCGCGCAGGGTCAGGTTCGTGGCGAGGACCTTGAAGTCCCGGTGGTCGCGCATGTCGGAAGGCGCGCCCAGTTCCAGCGCATCGACGGTACCGCCTTCGATTTCGAGCAGCACCTTCTGAGAACCTATGCTGCTGAATTCGGTCTCGATCGAGTTGTAACGCCCGCCCGCGCGGCGCGGCGCGGCCTGGGGGTCGACGATGCGCGTGTGACTGCAGCCCGAGCCCACCCCGATGAAGGCGCGAACCGCATTGTCCGCAGGCCCGCATCGCGGGCGGATGATGTCGCAGCGCGCGATGGGTGCGCGCGGCCCGTCGCTCTCCGACGTCGAATTGCCGATAATGAGACCGTCGGCGATTCGGTCCTCGATCCACGCATCCTCGATGATCACGCGTTCGATGCGGTTGCCGTCATGCGCGGCAACGCGGATGAGTGAGCGCTGCTCGTAATCCGAGCGGCCCACGGGGCGCGGCTGGGACCGGGCATTGCCGTCCAGCCGGGGTCCGCGCAGATGGACGAGCGGCACGCGCCGGTTGCGCCCTCCCCGCGCGGATTGCAGGGGGACGGAGAACAGGTGCCAGAAGCGCCCCTTGTCGCGCGGCAAATTGTCCGCGAATTTCAGCGTCGCCCCGTTGAAATCGATCCGGACCGACTGGCCATTGCGCGGCAGGGCCATCCAGCCGTTCCCGGCCGCTTTCGACGGATCGCAGACATAGGTCGCGCCCGATTTCAGGCGCAGCCAGCTGTCCTTGGCGATGGCCGCATCCAGCGCCCGCTGCAACGCCGGGATTTCATTGGAAGACCGGCCCAGCGCCCCGAGCGCGGCGGCGTCGATGAAGCCGTTTTCCGCCTGGCCTTCGTACCAGGCGCCGTTCGCATCCTGCAGGGCGAAGGCGTGCGCAGGGCGAGCGGCCACGCGGCGGTAAAGTGCACCCCCGCCGTCGCCGTCGGCCCGGAAGCCGGTGGTCCGGAAGCTCTCCATCACGGCGGGAATGCTTCGCGACGCGATCAGCATCGCAGGGGCCAGCGCACCTGCCAGCGGGGCGCCGCGCGTCACGGACGGAAGCAGGAAGGCGCCGCCAGCGGCAGCGAGACTGCCGACGAAGGTGCGGCGATTGAGAGTCTGTCCGTTCATGCTTCAAGCTTATAGGATGAACGACCTGAACCTAGGCCGACAGTCGGGTGGCGCGGGCTTCCTCTAGTGATCCAGCCGCTCCGTCAGCATGTGAGGGGTCGCCAATCCGAAGGCGATGGCGGCCGCCAGCGGGACGGACAGGAAGCCTGCGAGGCAGGCGGCCGCCAGCAGGATGGCGCCGGCGCTCGCGAGCATGACCGGCAGGGCGACGGCCTTGCGGAAGGCGGCCATCCCGTAGGTTTCGATCTGCCGCCGCTGTACCGGCAGGGCGTGGCACAGGAGGAAGACCAGCGCCACGCCCAGCACCGGCGGGAACAGGGCGACGCTTGCGATAGCCAGCGCAATCGGCGCGAGATTGTCGCGTGCCCGGACGATCGCGAACAGTCCGAGGCCGACGCCCGCGACGCCTGCCGCGGCGACGGCGCGCATGAAAATCGCCGGTGTCCCGATCCCCAGAACGAGGTCGAACAGGGCTGCCGTCTCGGCGGGGCGGAACACCGCGCTGCCGCCCACGGCGAGCAGGGCAATCGCCAGGCGGGCGACCGGTTCGCTTCCCGCCCCGTCCCGCGCGAAATGCCAGGCGGAGAGGATCAGGAACATGGCGAGCGCCGCCAAGGGCGCGACGAGGAAGAGGAAGGTCACCGCGGCCCCGACGATCAGGTAGGCGGCGGCGTGGATCAGGGTGAACTGGCGAATGCGTCCGCCGCCCTCGTCCCCAGCCCCGTGTGCGAGCCCCGCGACGAACAGCGCGAGGCCCAATGCCGTGGGCGCAGCCCCTCCGACCAGCAGCGCCACGACCGCGGCCAGCAGGACGCATCCGACAAGAAGGGCCCCGGTCGGCGACCGGGACCCTTCGAGTGTCGGACCGTAGCGCGAGGCCAAATCAGTCCCCGCGGACCGAAGCGACCTTTGCCCCGAGAGGCGAGGTTTCCAGTGCCTCGGCAGCCGGCGCGTA
This sequence comes from Qipengyuania sp. JC766, assembly GCF_040717445.1. NCBI lineage: Bacteria > Pseudomonadati > Pseudomonadota > Alphaproteobacteria > Sphingomonadales > Erythrobacteraceae > Qipengyuania > Qipengyuania sp. JC766. Next base: position 1,523,705 of record NZ_JBFEFL010000001.1, read on the forward strand.
GCCTTCCAGCGCACTACGGCGCAGGACGTAACGCGAAAGGATCACGCCGTAGATCAGCTTCGACGAAATATCGGCGATCGAGTAGAGAAGCTGGCGCGTGACCACGACATCCCCGGTGAAGCCCAGCTGCGGCAGGGCGTAGGCGATCGGGTACAGGCCCCAGGTCGCCAGGAAGTACCACCAGATGTTCTTGGGCCAGGCCACCAGCTGCGGCGGGCTGTTCGCGATGCCAGCCGTGATCGTGCCGCGCACTTCCACGATGAGCCAGACGAAGAACACCGTCGAGATGACGCCCCACACGTTCAGCTGCGTCCAGTTGCCGATTTCGCCGAACTGGCCGTAGAGGCCCGTCCAGATCATCAGCAGGGCCGGTATCGCCATGCGGATCGCGCGGCGATGGAGGTCCGGGCGCGACAGCGCGAAGGCGATCGGAAGCTGCGTCAGCAGGAGCGGGACGGTGATCGTCCAGTTCCCGTAACGGAACGCGTTGGTGAAGGTCTCGCCTTCAGCCAGCGGGCGATACATCCCGTCGAGGAAAGCGTAGCTGTCCTGCCAGAGGGTCGCTTCCCGCAGGAGGCTGAGGCCGGCGGAGGCCATCACCACCGCCGAAAGGATCGCCACGATCCGGTACCGCGGGGCAAGGCTGAAGCTCATCGTCAGGAAGTACAGGATGAACGCGAAATGCGCCCCGTAACTGACCATGAGGATGAGAGAACCGGTCGTATACTGGCCCGGCGTGAGTGAAACTATGTTTTCGATATTGCCGAGGTGCTCGGCGACGTTCCCTGCAATCATGAACTGGTCTTTCGCAAACCGCCCTCACTACGACATGAGAGCTTCTTCCGGAGACACCGGGTTGCAACTTAATGTCGGGTTCATCGTTGGGTTCCGCGACGAACCTGTCATTTTTAAAACCAAACAAAGGTTTGCTAATGCCGATTGCATCACCGCTGAAGGGGCTGGCGGGCTGGATTACCTATAAATTGTGGGTGAACTACTGGTCGCTACCGGTACTCGCCGCCGCGGTCGCGGTGCCCTTCGCCCTGCTGGTGCTCGCGCTCGACAGGTGGGCGCTGACGGCGTGGATCCTGGCGAACGATCTCAGTCCCGTCAGCACGGCGGACACCGCCAAGGACTTTGCCGGCGTCGCCAGCGGGGTCGATGCCGCGTTCATCTCGCTCTATTTCTCGATCACGCTGATCGTGCTCAGCCTCGCGGCCGGCAATCTGGGCGTTCGCCTGATCGACCGGTGGCTCACCAAGCGGCTCGTGCGCGTGTCCCTCGCCGGCCTTGCCTTCAGCCTGATCGTCAGCCTCGTCGCGATGCTGACCATCGACGCGGAAGCGCCGCTATCCGACGTGCCGCTGGGACTGCTGGCGATCGTCATGGCGTTGCAGGTCGTCAATGTCGCGATGCTCAGCGTGTCGCTGCACGATCTCGGCCGCACCATGTTCATCGACAGTTCGATCGAAGCGCTGTTCACCGCCGCCGCGCAGAGGGAGATCGACCTGCAGCCGGGCGAGCCCATCGAAGGCGAATGGAGCCATGTCCTGCGCGCGGAGCGCGACGGCTATGTCGAGGGCGTCGACGTGGACAAGATCGCGCGCCGGATCGGCGAAACCGATTGCCGCATCTGCATCCTCGCCGCGCCGGGCCAGCACATCATGCGCGGGCAACCCCTGATCAAGGCCGAGGCGCGGATCGAGAGCATGGAAGGCCTCCATCGCCTGATCCCGCTCGGCCGCTATCGGTCGGACAGCCAAGGGGTCGTGTTCCGCGTGCGCCTGCTGGTCGAAATCGCCGCGAGGGCGCTCTCCCCGGCCGTGAACGACTTCTACACCGCGCTCGCCTGCGCCGACCGGCTGACCGCGATCATGGCGCAGCAGGCGGGTACCTGGATCGATCCGGGAAAGGCCGTCATGTCCGCGCGATATCCCGGCATCGAATTGCCCGGGCGCGACTTTGCCGGCCTGTTCGAGGATCCGATGAACGCCTTCCGGCAGGCCGCCGCCCAGTATCCGTCTGTCTCCATCCGCATGATCGACAATTACGAAAGGCTGGCGGAACGCCTGATCGAGGAAGGCACGTCCCCGGGACTGCTGGAATACCTGCACATTCTGGCAAGCGACTTGTGCCATCACGCACAATCGGTATCCGGGTTCGAGGGCGACAGGCACGACATCGGAGCGGCCCTCGCCGCATTCGAGCGTACTCTCCGACAACACGAACCGGAACTGGCCCTCGATGGCGAAGCTCAGCAAGATCTGGAATGACATAAACGCCAGCTACTGGTTCTACCCGGCCCTGTTCTCGTTCGGCGCGATCGCGCTGTCCGTCGTCACCATCTGGCTCGACCGCAACGGCTATGCCGAAGCCCTCGGCAATGTGGACTGGCTTTATCCGGCGCGTCCGGAAGGGGCGTCCAACATGCTGACCGTCATCGCCGGGTCGATGATCGGGGTCGCATCCACCGTCTTCTCGATCACCATCGCGGCGGTCGCCTATGCCAGCGGCAATTATGGCCCGCGGCTGCTGACCAATTTCATGGAGAACAAGGGCAACCAGCTCAGCCTCGCGACCTTCATAGGAACCTTCGTCTACGCGATCATGGTGCTGCGCGTGGTCCGGGTGGAAGGCGAGACCTCGCTGCAGGACACCGTCTCCACCGCGCTGCCCGGCTTCGTGCCGCAACTCTCTCTGCTGGTCGCATTCGTGCTGATGGTCGTATCGGTGATGGTGCTGGTCTACTTCCTCAACCATGTCCCCGCTTCCATCCGGATCAACTCGGTTCTCGAAGGGATCGGCTCGCGGCTGCTGCGCGACATAAAGTCCGATTTCGACCGCCCGCTCGAAGAGCATGTCGAAATGGAAAACCCCAGCGGACGGGAAGTGAACGCCGCCGGGACGGGGTATGTGCAGGTCGTCGATTTCGAACGGCTCCAGCGCATCGCGAGGGCCGCCGGCGGGCATTTGCAGCTGGGCGTGCGCACCGGCGATTTCGTCCATCCCAAAGTCGCGCTGGCCCTGTGGGAAGACGATGACGGGCTGGACGACCTGCGCGACGAGGAGATCCGGGAGTGCTTCGCGCTGGGATCGATGCGCACGCCCAGCCAGGACCTGCATTTTCTGATCGACGAGCTGGTCGAAATCGGCCTGCGCGCCCTCAGCCCGGGCATCAACGATCCGTTCACGGCCATTTCGACCCTTCACTGGCTGGGCGCAGCGACGGCCGAACTGGGCCGTCGGGACCTGCGCCGCCGGTTCGGCGACGAGGACGAGGAACAACGCCTCAACCTGCTGGCCGACGATTTCGAGCATTACGTGGAACGCGGGTTCGGATCGATCCGGTCGGGCGTGGCGACCAGCCCGAACGCGGCGGTGGTGATGTTCGACACGCTCCTCGATGCCTCGACCTCGATCAAGGATCCGCATCGCAACGAGCTGCTGCGCAAGGAAGGACAGAGCCTCGTCCGGCAGGCACGCGAGGACCTGTCGGGGCCCAGCCTCGAATGGGTCGAGGACCGCTATACCCGGTTCGAAAAGCTCATGGCCGGCTAGGGCGCACGCCCGCGCGCGACGACCAGCGCGCCGCCCAGCAGCACCATGCCCAGGATATCGACGAGGCCCAGCACCTCGCCGAAGACGTACCAGCCGTAAAGCGCCGCGATGGCGGGTTGCGTCAGCAGGGCGAGGCCGATCACCAGCGGCGGGAAGTGCCGCAGGCTGTAGACCAACAAGCCCTGCCCGATCAGCTGGCTCAGCACGAACAGCGCGATCAGCGGCATCCATGCCCCGATCGTATCGCCCGGCCAGACCGGCTCCCCGCGAAGGAAGGCGATCGCCAGCAGGATCGGCGCGGCGAACAGGCAGACCAGCGTCAGCAGGCTCCAGCTGCCGACGGTGGCGCGGGCGTCCTGAAGGGTGAGCAGGTAGACCGCGTAGCAAAAGCCCGCGAACAGGCAGAACAGGTCGCCGACCAGCGTGCCGGTGCTGATCTCCAGGCTTCGGCCCATCAGGATCGCGGCGCCGGACAGCGCCATGACGATCGCGGCGCTTTCTATCCCGCGCGGGAAGACGCGCCCGACCATGAAGCCCCAGAACAGCAGGACCACACTGCCGCCATTGCCGAACAGGGTCGCGTTGCCGAGCCGGGTCCGCTCGATCCCGATATGCCACGCGGCGAGGTCCAGGCCGAACGCGACCGCGCCCAGCGCGACCCAGCCCAGCGTGCGGCGCGGCATTCGGAGCGACTGGCCCGACCACCAGGCGATGCCGGCGAGGAAGGGCAGTGCGAGTGCCAGCCGCCAGAAACCGGCCGCGACCGGCCCGCTCTCCGCGAGACGGACGGACCAGGGCCCGAGCGCGAGCGCAACATTTCCTGCCAGCAGGGCAAGGATAAGCAGGCCACGCCGCGCCGGCCGGGCAGTTGTATTGTCCATCCATCGCCCATAGCTCGCGACCAACATTTGCATAGATAAACAGATGAAGGACACCTGCCCGATGACCGATATCCTTTTCGAACCGCTGACGATGGGCGCGATTGAGGCGAAGAACCGCATCATGATGGCGCCGCTCACCCGCGGCCGCGCCAGCATGCCGGGATTCGTGCCAAACGAGATGAACGTCACCTACTACCGTCAGCGCGCCTCTGCCGGCATGATCCTGACCGAAGCGACCGGGATCAGCCGCGAAGGACTGGGCTGGCCGGCCGCACCCGGCATCTGGAGCGAGGAGCAGGTCGAAGGCTGGAAGCCGGTCGTCGAGGCCGTCCACCAGGAAGGCGGCACCATCGTGTTGCAGATGTGGCACATGGGACGCCTGGTGCACCCGGTGTTCCTCGGCGGCGAAAAATGCGTCTCCGCCTCGGCCACCAGGGCACCCGGACAGGCGCACACTCCCGAAGGTCGCAAGGATTACGAGGAAGCGCGCGCGCTGAGTGTCGCGGACATCGCGCGGGTCGTGGACGATTATCGCAAGGCCGCCGAGAATGCGAAGCGGGCCGGCTTCGACGGGGTGCAGCTGCATGCCGCGAATGGCTATCTGGTCGACCAGTTCCTGCGCGACAGCACGAACCTGCGCGAAGACGAATATGGCGGCAGCCCGGAAAACCGCACACGCTTCCTGCGCGAAGTCCTCGAAGGGCTGATCGGCGTATGGGGCGCGGACAGGGTCGGCGTGCGCCTCTCGCCCAATGGCGAAACGCAAGGCTGCGACGACAGCGACCCGGCCGCCACATTCGGCGCCGCCGCAAAGGTTGTCGAGGAACTGGGCCTCGCCTTCCTCGAACTGCGCGAACCCGGCCCGGACGGCACCTTCGGCAGCACCGACGTCCCGAAGCAGAGCCCGCTGATCCGGCAGATCTATTCCGGGCCGCTGATCCTCAACAGCGACTACGATGCCGCGCAGGCCCGTGCCGACATCGAGGCGGGCCGCTGCGACGCGGTGACCTTCGGACGGCCCTTTATCTCCAACCCCGACCTGCCCGCCCGCATCCGCGCGGACGCCGAATGGGCGGACAACGTCAACGTCCCCCAGAGCTGGTACCTGCCCGGTCCCGCCGGATATATCGACTACCCGACCATGGCCGGCTGACCTTTTGCGGCGCTATTCTTCCGCCGGGCCTTCGGGCTCGGCGGGAGTTTCGGCTTGCTGCTCGTTCGAAGCGTCATCGGACGCTTCATCCGCACTTTCCTGCACACCCTCCTGCCCGGCCGCATCGCCGGAAGTATCTCCCTCCCCGCCGTCCGCCGCGGCTGCCTTTTCCAGCGGCGGCTGCGAGCGCAGCTGGTCGAGCGGGATCATGGAATCGTCGATGGTCCCGCCCAGAACCTCGCCTTCCGCGCCCTTCCCGCTCTCGGCCCCGCTCTCTGCAGGCCCCGAAGTCTCGCTGTTGCAGCCGGCGATCGCCAGAAACATGGCCAGCAGCGTGATGTGACGGATCATGGGGAATCTTCTCCGGATCGGCCGGACAATCCGGCCAGGAACGCAGGCATTCGCGCAAGCAATGCCTCGTCCCACTCCTCGGGGGAAATCGCAAGTCCGAGCTGGGCGAGACTGGTGACGCCGTACTCCGCAATGCCGCAGGGAACGATGCCCTCGAAATGCGAGAGATCGGGGTCGATGTTCACGGAGAACCCATGCAGCGTCACCCAGCGCCTGACGCGCACCCCGATCGCACCGATCTTCGCCTCGGCCCCGTCCGGACCCTGCGTCCAGATACCGACCCGATCTTCGATCGAGCGGCCTTCCACTCCGAAGCCAGCAAGCGTCGCGATCACCCAGTCTTCCAGCCCGTGGACGAACCGGCGGACGTCACGCCCCCGTTCCGCGAGGTCCAGCTGCAGGTAGCCGATCCGCTGCCCCGGCCCATGATAGGTGTATCTGCCGCCCCGGCCAGCCTCGACCACTTCGAACCGCGGATCCAGCATCTCCGCCGGATCGGCGCTTGTCCCGGCCGTGTAAACGGGAGGATGCTCCAGCGCCCAGAACAGTTCTTCCCGTTCCCCTGCACGGATCGCCGCGGCCCGCGCTTCCATCTCGGCCAGCGCCAGCCGATAGGGCACGGGCGCCCCGGAACGACGGATCTCGAGGTTGTCAGGCAGGTGGCGGGGGTTCATGGCGCTTGCTTGCAAGGTGGCCGCATTGTTATCAAGAGCCCAATGCCGAGAGGGGAATTGCAAAAATGAAACTGGATATGGGTCGCGCCTGGGACCAGACAACTGCGATGATCGGCAAGAGCCTGCCGCTGGTCGCCATCGTTGCCGCGCTTTTCTTCTTCCTGCCCAATTTCGCGTTCGGCGTACTGGCCCCGCAGGGCGTCCCCGGCATGGAAAATCCGGACATCGCCCAAGACCCCGAAGCGCTGATGGAAGTACTGGGCGCCTATATGGGCCAGGTCTGGTGGGCCCTGCTGCTGTTGATCCTGTTCCAGTATGTCGGCCAGCTGGGGCTGATGGCCCTGTTCGACGGGAGCCGCCGCCCGACCCTGGGCGAAGCTCTCTCGACCGGCCTCAGGATGATGATCCCGTTCCTGATCGCGGGCCTGATCATGAACGTGGGACTGGTGCTCCTGTTTACGGTCGCGGTCGGGATCGGCGGGGTGACGGGCGTCGTCGCGCTTGCCGTCCTGCTGGGTGCGATCGCGCTGGCAGCGATGATCTACATCTCGATCAAGTTCGTGCTGACCGGTCCAGTAATGGCGATTGAGGGAACCGCCAATCCCATCGCCGCTCTCAAGCGGTCTTGGCGCCTGACCAAGGGCAACAGCGCGCGCATCCTGCTGTTCCTGTTCCTGCTTGGCCTGGTCTACATGATCGCGTCTATCGTGCTCAGCATGTTCGCGCTCCTGTTCGGCCTTATGGGCGAACAGATTGCCATCGTCGCGGCCAGCTTCGTCAGCGCGCTGACCACGGCGGTCTTCCTCGCCGTGTTCTCGGTGGTGCTGGTGGCGGTCTACCGGCAAGTCGGCGGAGCGAGCGAGACCGGCGAACTGGAAGATACCTTCGAATAAATCGGAAGGGGGCGGACGGCCCTAGCGGCCGTCCTTCCAGCCCCAGAAGAGCTTGCAGGGCAGCACGTTCCAAAGCTCGAACCCACTGTCGATCCGGGCGAAGTGCTTCGCCATGAAGTCGCGCGCCGCGGTGGAGAACTGGTACACCAGAAATCCGCCACCTTCGCGAAGGACGCGATGCGTTGCGGCCGCGATATTCGCGCCGACGCCATCCGGCAGGGTGGAGAACGGCAGGCCCGACAGCACGTAGTCGGCATGCTTGTGACCATGATCGGCCACGATGGCCTCCACGTCTTCGGCGGATCCGAGAACTGCGGTGAAGCGGCTGTCGCGGATCGTGCGGTTCAGATAGTCCACATAGAGCGGATTGGTATCGATCACGAGCAGGGCCGCGTCGCTGCGCATCCGCTCCAGCACGGGATGGCAGAACGTCCCCACCCCGGGGCCGTACTCGACGAACAGGTCGCACGAATCCCAGTCGACCGGCTCCAGCATTTTGCGGATCGTGAAGCGCGAGGACGGAATGATCGATCCCACCATTCGCGGGTGTTCGATGAAGCCCTTCAGGAATACGCCCCACTGATCGAGGTAATCGGCTGTCTTGCGCCGAAAACCGCGTGAGCCGGAAAGCACCATGTTGCTGGAATTGGTCACGAAAATCCTGCCAGATTGCGGCCGTCACGGAATGGTAACGCGCACGCGCCTTGCAGATAGCATCGACCATTGCAAGCGGTCCCTCCGCCCTCTAGCGGCCTGAAACCATGTCAGACGCCATCCGCGAAGCCCCCGGGGCACCCGAAACAGGCGGGACGATCTCGCGCGAAAGAATGGCGCTGCTCTTCGTGGTCATGCTGACGACGGCTGCCGGCAATACCGCCATGCAGAGCGTCATGCCGTCGATCGGCACCGCGCTGGATGTCGAGGACTGGTGGATCAGCCTAGCTTACAGCTGGTCGGCGCTGCTCTGGGTGACGACCGCGCCATACTGGGCCAGCCGCAGCGATCGCCGCGGCCGCAAGAACATGATGGCGCTCGGCATGATCGGATTCATTTCCAGCTTCGGCCTGTGCGGAGCGATCCTCTGGCTGGGCCTGAACGGCGTGCTGGGCGCAGTGGCGACACTGCTGCTCTTCGCCACTGCGAGAATGCTTTACGGGGCATTCGGTTCGGCCGCGCCGCCCGCCGTGCAGGCCTATGTCGCCAGCCGCACGCCCCGGGCCCAGCGGACGCAGGCGCTGTCGCTGATCGCGTCCAGCTTCGGGCTCGGCACCGTCATCGGTCCTGCCCTCGCCCCCTTGCTGATTTTCCCCGGCGCGGGCCTGACCGGCCCCTTCATCATCTTCGCCGCAGTCGCGACGCTGGCACTTGTTGCCTTGCGCCTGCGCCTTCCCAACGACGATCCCAGCTACGCGGCCCGCGGCAGGGTCGTCGCGGCACCGTTCAGTGCCAGCTCCAACCCGTCATACCGCGAAGACGGAGAGCAGGACGAACAGGCCGCAAAGCCGGACCCCACAGAAATGGCCAGGATGCTGGACGATCCGCCCAAGCTGGGATGGTTCGACACGCGCTTGCGGCCCTGGTTGCTGACGGGGCTAATCGGCGGTCACGCGCAGGCGATGATCCTGGGGATCGCAGGCTTCCTCGTGCTGGACCGTCTCGGCCTGCGTGCCGATCCCGACGCGGGGGCCGGCCCCATCGGACTGGTCCTGATGGCCGGCGCCATCGCGACCCTGCTGGCCCAGTGGGGCCTCATTCCCATGTTCAAGCTCGGCCCCAGATCCTCCACGCTGTGGGGCATGTCCTTCGCCCTGGCGGGAACCGTGGTGATCGCGATTGCGCAGGATCTGCATCCGATAGCGCTGGGCTTCGCCATCGCGTCGCTGGGCTTCGGATTGTACCGACCGGGGTTCACGGCCGGCATGTCGCTGGCGGTGCGCCGCAGCGAGCAGGGCCAGGTTTCCGGGAAGGTCGCGTCGGTGAACGGGGCCGCGTACATTGTCGCGCCGGCGCTCGGCGTCTATATCTACGGCCAGTCCAGCACGCTGGCCTTTACCCTGATAGGGCTCCTGTGCGTCGCGGTTTTCGCGCTCGGCTGGCGAACGCTGCAGACCGATGCGGAACTGACCGGCGAAGGTCCGGTGGACTAGAGTATCTCGAAAACGAGGTCCTGGGGCCGGCAGAGCCGGACGCCCTTTTCCGTCTCGACCAGCGGGCGATTGATGAGGATCGGATCGGCTTCCATCGCGGCGAGCACGTCCTCGTCGCTCGCGTCCGGCAGTCCGCGCTCCTCCGCATCGGTTCCACGAAGCCGCAACCCCTCCTGCGGAGACATGCCCGCATCTGCAAACAATTGCGAAAGCTTGGCACGCGACGGCGGTTCCTTGAGGTATTCGACGACCGTCAGGTCAATACCCTGCCGCTCCTTCAGTATCTCCAGCGTCTTTCGCGAGGTCCCGCATTTGGGATTGTGCCAGATCGTCGCTTTCACGGTGTTCCTTCTCTGAATTTTTCGGACTTTGGATCGTCGCGCGTCAGTCGTCGGCCGTTTCGGACAGGGCCGGCACCACGCGGGCCGCGTCCTCCGCGCTGATGCCCGGGGCAGGCGCCGCGCTGATCGTCTCCTGTCGCCGTTCGACGCGACCCGCCCTTTCGATCGCCCGTACGAGCCTCGGATAGACCCCGCACCGGCACAGGTTCGGCACGGACGACTTGATCTCTTCCTCGCTCGGATCGGCATTGCGTGCGAGCAGGGCGGCGGCGGCCATGACCATTCCCGGCGTGCAGAATCCGCACTGGATCGCCTGCTCCGCAACCAGCGCCTGCTGCACGGGATGGGACCGGTCGCGGGACAGCCCTTCGATCGTGGTGACGAAGCGTCCCTCGGCTTCCGCGAGCGTGATCAGGCAACTGCGCAGCGCCACGCCATCGACGATGACCGTGCAGGCATGGCAATCGCCGACCCCGCAACCGTACTTTGTCCCGGTAAGGTTGGCGGCATCGCGCAGCGCCCAGAGCAGCGGCGTCTCCGGATCGAGGTCGAACCGGAGCGGCTGATCGTTGACGGTAAGGCTGGTCACGGTGTCAGCCCGCCGATACCGTGCGCATCAGTCGCGCCAGCTGCTGTCGATGCGATCGATCTTGCGCTTCCACGCTTCAAAATCGAACAGGCCGGCGCCGCCCTGCCCCTGCATGACCGACAGGTCGCGCTGGTGAACGTCCACCACCTCCTGTTCGACGATATTCGCCTCACCCTGGCTGAGTGTGGCGACCTGGATCTCGCACGCCCGCTGGAGTGCCCACATCTTGAGGAACATGCCGTGGATGGTGGCGTCCATCACCACGGGGCCGTGATTGCGCAGCATCAGGATCGAATGGCGGCCCAGATTGTCGACCAGCCGGGCGCCCTCTTCGGCACGGACCGTGACGCCTTCGAAGTCGTGATACCCGATCTGGTTCTGGAAGTTGCAGGCGTAGAAATTGATCGGGAGCAGCCCGTCCTTGTGACTGCAGACCGCCATGGTCGCGGTCGTGTGAACATGGCAGATCGCGTTCGCACGGGACCCGAGATGCTTGTGGAAATGGGCGTGCTGCGTGAAGCCGGCCTTGTTCACAGGGTAAGGCGATCCGCCGATATTGTTGCCCTCGACATCGATCTTGACGAGATTGGACGCGGTCACTTCCTCGTACAGCAGGCCGAACGGATTGATGAGGAAGGCCCCTTCCTCTCCCGGAACGGCGACGCTGATGTGATTGTAGATCGATTCCGACCAGCCGAGATGGTCAAAGATGCGATAGCAGGCGGCCAAGTCCTGGCGGGCCTTCCATTCCTGCTCGCTGTAGTCTTCCTTGGGTTTCAGCTGCGTGGCCATGCAATCTCTCCTGTCTCGCGTTGCCGGCGTTATCGCATGACAGCCGCGCGCAGGACAAGGTTTTCTGCCTCCGTTTCCCTTCCCCCCGGGACACTTCGCCGCTACGCGCGGCAGCGATGAGCGAGAAGGCCAAGCTGACCCGCGGGAGCATCGCCGGCCATCTCGTCGGTCAGACCCTGCCCATGATCATCGGCGTCGCCGCGATCATGAGCATCGGACTCGTCGATGCCTATTTCATCGGGCAGCTCGGGTCGGACGAACTCGCCGCGATTTCCTTCATCTTCCCGATCAGCGTGGCCCTGACGAGCCTCGGCGTGGGCGTGATGGTCGGGATCAATTCCGTCGTCGCGCGCGCGCTCGGCGCGGGAGACGACGACATGGCCGCACGCCGCGCCAATTTCGGTATCGCGTTCGCCGCTATTTGCGGGGTGACGTTCGGCCTTCTCCTGTGGCTCTGCCTCGACCCCCTGTTCAGGCTGATGAACGCGCAGGAGAACCTGCTGCCGCTCATCCGGCAATATATGCAGCCTTACGCGCTGGGCTTTCCGCTGCTTCTCGGGATCATGGGCTTCAACGGCGTGCTGCGCGGACAGGGCGAGGCGCGAAAGACGAGCTATGTTTCCATCAGCTACGCTGCGGCAAATTGGATACTCGATCCCATCTTCATTACCGGCGCTTTCGGCTTCGAAGGCTTCGGCATCGCGGGCGCAGCCTATGCGACGATCATCGGATGGCTGGTCGGCCTCGGGCTGGCCATCGTCCTTATGCGCGGGACGCCGCTACCCTTCGATCCTTCCCTGCTCAGGCGCTGCAGGCTGAAGGAGCCGCTGGGCGCGATCATGCGGGTCGCGGTGCCCGCCGCGTTTTCCAATTCCATCAATCCCATCGGTCTTTCGGTGCTGACCGCGCTCGTCGCTATCGAAGGCCAGGCTGCCGTGGCGGGCTTCGGGGCCGCCGGTCGGCTGCAGAGTTTCGGGGTCGTCCCGCTTCTCGGCCTGTCCGGATCGATCGGGGCCATCGTCGGCCAGAACTGGGGAGCGGGACAATATCACCGCGCACGCGAGGCCGCGAAGGGCGCCGGAATGTTCTGTCTGGTATACGGGTTGCTGCTTGCGGTACTTCTTGTGTGGACGGGCGACTGGTTCGCGCAGTTTTTCACCGACGACCCGGCGGTCGAGGCGCAGTTCGCCCGTTATTTCCAGATCGCTGCCTGGGGATATGCCGGGTTCGGCCTGCTGATCGTGGGCAACGGCATTCTCAACGCGGTCGATCGCGCCAACCTTGCTCTTTTGCAGAGCCTCGCGCGGGTGTTCCTCGTCATGATGCCCTTCGCCTGGCTGCTTCACGGGGCATGGGGATCGGATGCGGTCTACGCTGCGGAGCTTGCCGCGAACATTGCCGGTGGCGCAGTCGCGGTCGGGCTGGTGTGGTACATTCTCACCCGGCGCTGACGTTTCGTTAACCATCCCCCTCCATAGCCGGAGCGTAATCGAGGGGGTCGCATGGACGAATTGCTGAGCGAGTTCGTCGCCGAAACTAGGGAAATGATGGAGGCTGTCGCGGGCGAACTCGTCGCCTGGGAAGCCGATCCGTCCGACCGCGCGCGCCTCGATGCCATTTTCCGCTTCGTCCACACGGTGAAAGGCAATTGCGGCTTCTTCGATTTTCCGCGTCTAGAAGGTTTGAGCCACGCTGCCGAGACTGCCCTCTCGGAAGTCCGTGCGGGCCGGCGCGACGCGGGGTCCTCGCTCGTGTCGGCGGTTCTCGCCGTGGTCGATGCGATCAAGGCAATGATGGATGCGATCGAAGCAGGGACGCCCCCGCCGTCGCTCGACGATGCCGCGCTCATCGCAGCGCTCGATCCGACGCCGGAAGAAACGATCGCCACCGGAAGTGCCCACCCCGCCAGCGACGACCGCAAAAGCGCGGTCCAGGGCGCGGCATCGGTGCAACGCACGATCCGACTGCCGATTGATCTCCTCGACCGCATCATGGCGGGCGTGTCGGATCTCGTCCTTGCCCGCAACGATCTGTCGCGCAAGGTTCTCGAACACGATGACACCGGCGCGCTGCACGGTTCTTTCGATCGGCTCAGCGCGCAACTGGACGACGTGCGCGACGCGGTGACGCGCATGCGGATGCAGCGGGTCGATCATCTGTATTCCGCGTTTCCGCGGCTCGTGCGCGACCTCGCGGCAGAGCTGGGAAAGCAGGTCATGATCGACCTCGACGGGGGCGATGTCGAACTCGATCGCGAGATGATCGAAATGGTGCGCGATCCTTTCGTGCATCTTCTTCGCAACGCGATCGATCATGGCATAGAGCCTCCGTCGGAGAGGCGTGCCGCCGGCAAGCGCGAGATCGGTCTGCTGACCGTGCGCGCGCGGCAGTCGGGCAACCGAATCACGATCGACGTGACCGACGACGGCCGCGGCCTCGATCGCGATCGGATTGCATCGAAAGCGCTTTCAAGCGGCCTCGTGACCAGCGCGGAATTGTCGCGAATGGACGATGCGGCGATTCTCGATCTTGTCTTCGAACCCGGTTTTTCCACTGCTGCCGAAATCAGCACCGTATCCGGCCGCGGCGTCGGCATGGACGTCGTCCGCTCCAACCTCTCCGCCATAGGCGGCAGCGTGCAGATTTCGTCGGACCGGGGCGAAGGCACCACCGTGTCCGTACAGGTACCCCTGACGCTGAGTATCCTCTCGGCCCTGATCGTCCGGGACGGATCGCAGCGATTTGCGATTCCCCTGTCCCACGTCGAACAGATCGTTCCGCCCAAGGTTGCCAGAGATAACCTCGCAGAGGCCGGAGACCGGCAGGTCTTCCTGCACGAGGGGAAGCGAATTCCCGCGATGGATCTTGCCGAGATCCTCGGAACCGATCGCGGCAGCGATACCGGAGCTGCCAGAAAGGTCATTCTCGTCCGGAGTTCGGGCGGGACCGATTTCGCCCTGCTGGTGGACCAGGTCCTGGATCAGGAAGACCTGGTGGTGAAGCCGCTGCCGCCGGTCATCATGCAGATCGGGCACTACGCCGGCACCACCTTGCTCGACGACGGCAGCATCGTGCTCATGCTCGACACGGCCCGGATCGCTGCCCGGTATGGCCTGGGCGCGGTAACGAAGGAACGCTCGGCATCTCCGGCAAAGAACGCGGTTCACAATCACGTTCCGGGACGGGAGGTCATGGTTTTCGCCGCTCTCGATACCACGGTGATGGCCATTCCGATGGCGCTGGTCTCGCGGATCGAGGTGGTCGAAGCTGCGGCCGTCGACCTCAAACCGAATTCTGCAAATGTCGTGATCGGCAGCCGCCTTCTGCCGGTGTTCGGCATCGTGGACGGGGACGAAATTTCGCCGCGGATGATCTTCATCCTCGCAAGCGACGGTCATGCGGAGATCGCCATCGCCGTCGGCAAGCTCGGCGACACAAGGACAATCGGCTTCGATGTGCGGCCGCTGCCCGACGAGTCCTTCTTCGAAGGACTGGCCCTCATCGATGACCGCCCGGTCACAATCCTCGATGGTCATGCCCTCTTGTCCGAACTGGCTGTCGATCGGTCCAGGGGATCGCACATGGTTTGCAGGTTGCCCGAAGGCCATGAATGGGCACAGACCGTGCTCGCACCCCTGCTGCGTTCGGCAGGTTACCGTCTGGTATCCGACCGGGACGCCGAAGCGGATGTGTGTTTCGTCATGACGGATATGTCGGACGAGGATCTCGAAACGGATCGCCGGAC
Source organism: Qipengyuania sp. JC766 (assembly GCF_040717445.1). Classification (NCBI taxonomy): domain Bacteria; kingdom Pseudomonadati; phylum Pseudomonadota; class Alphaproteobacteria; order Sphingomonadales; family Erythrobacteraceae; genus Qipengyuania; species Qipengyuania sp. JC766. The sequence continues at coordinate 1,538,829 of NZ_JBFEFL010000001.1, forward strand.
GCCGGTTATCCGGCTGAGCGAAGAGGGCCACGCCGGAACTGATGGCGCAATACCAAGGTATGACCGCGGTGCGATCCTGGCCGCCTTGGCCGAAGTCGCGGGCAGGAAATTGGCATGAGTTCGCTCTATCTTCTCGTCCGGATCGATCGGAAGCTGGCGGCTTTCGACAGCGGCATCGTCGACTCCGTAATCGAGATCGACGAGATCTTTCCCGTTCCTGGCGCACCGGATCATGTGACCGGTATAACCGCGGTCCGAAGCCAGTCCCTCACGGTGATCGATGCGTGCCGGGTCCTTGGTGTCGACCGCAACGCCCGGGGCGAGCGCGCGGTCGTCTTCCGATCTTCAGGTCATTCCTATGCCCTGCACGTCGATTTCGTAGAGGATGTGGTCGAGGTGTCGGGCTCGCCCGAACACATCGCGGGCGGATACGGGGCGGCGTGGCGCGATGCGTCCGCCGGCCTACTGGAGACGCCGGAGGGCCCCGCCGTCCTGCTCGACCCGATCCGGATGATAGATCCCGCAGAAAGCCGTGCAGCTTAAGGGCATGGTGACGTTCACCCGATACGCCCTCCTCCGAACAGAGGAAACAACACGATGAAAACGTGCCTGATTGTCGATGATTCCCGCGTTATCAGGAAGGTCTCACGACACATTCTGGAGTCGCTCGGTTTCGAGGTCTCCGAGGCCGAGAACGGTGCCGACGGCCTCGAACGATGCGAGGAGGCTATGCCCGATGTCGTCCTGCTCGACTGGAACATGCCGGTCCTGAGCGGCATCGAATTCCTGCACCAGCTTCGCCGGTCGCCCGGAGGAGAACGCCCCAAGGTGGTGTTCTGCACGACGGAGAACGATGTCGCCCACATCCGCGAGGCGATCGGGGCCGGCGCGGACGAATACGTGATGAAACCGTTCGATCACGAAACGCTGCAGATCAAGTTGCAACTGGTCGGGATGGCCTGAGGCGCTTGCCGTGATCCACGAGACTGCCCGGCTTCACTCCCCCTCGGCAAGCGCCAGTGCGATGACCGGCGTCCTGATCGTGGATGATTCGCTGCTCGTGCGCACGGTTTTCAAGCGGATCATCGGAGCACAACCGGACCTTCAGGTGGTCGCCGCTGTCCGTTCTGCTGAAGACGCGCTTTCACTCCTCAAGGGAACGCAACCGCCTGTCATCCTTCTCGACCTGGAGATGCCGGGCATGGGCGGTGCGCAGGCCCTGCCGGAAATACTCAGGGTCTCCCCCGCTTCTCAGATACTCGTGGTTTCCTCCCTGACGCAGGACGGCGGCGAGCATGCCGTGCGCGCGCTTTCCATGGGTGCGGCCGATACGATGGCGAAGCCGCGGTCCGGTGAATTCGACCAGCGATACACCGACGATCTGCTGGCCCGGATCCGCGCGCTCGATCCTTCACGGCAACGCGCGTCCCTTCCGCACAATCCCGCAGCCGATCGTCCGGCATCACCGGCGCGTTTGCGCGATCCGGACATCATCGCGATAGGTGCCTCGACAGGTGGCATCCATGCGATCAGCAAGTTCCTGCAGGCGCTGCCGCCCGACATGGATCGCCCGATCGCGATCACGCAGCACCTGCCCCATGAATTCATGCCGATCTTCGTCAGGCAGCTGGAAACCTGCAGCGGACGCCCGACGAGCCTGGCCCGGCCGGCCATGGAAGTCCGGCGCGGCACGATCTACGTCGCCCCCGGCGATAGCCATCTTCTGTTTTCCCGTTCCGATACCGGACTTTCGCTGGACCTGAGCAAGGCCCCTGCCCCGAGCGGCTGTTGTCCGTCGGTCGATCCCATGCTTGAGAGCGCAGCACACGCATGCGACGGAAACGCGATCGGTGTGATACTTTCCGGGATGGGGCGCGATGGTGCCATCGGTGCCGCGTCGCTCGTAAGAGCCGGCGGGATGATCCTTGCGCAGGACCCCGATAGCTCCGCCGTCTGGGGCATGCCCGGGGCCGTTTCCCGTGCGGGCTTGGCTGACGCCACCCTTCCGCCCGAAGCGCTGGCGCGGCACATCTGTCGGCATCGCCTGCGCGAGGCGGCGGCATGAGCGAGATAGCGCATCGGATCATTGTCGATCTTCTCGAGGCGAGGACGGGACAGCAGATAACCGAGGACCGGCGCTGGCGGGTCGCGACGGCCCTTTCGGGCGTCTTCCGTCGGCACGGGATCAGCTGTCCCGACGAACTGGTCTGCCTTCTGGCCGAATCCGCATCGGACGATCTGGCGACCGAAGTCGTGGAAGCGCTTCTCAACAACGAGACCTATTTCTTTCGCGACCGGCCCATGTTCGACAGGATCGCCGCGCAGGTACTTCCCGATCTTGCTAGCCGGCGCGCGGGGACGAAACGGCTCAATATCCTGTCTGCGGGCTGTTCGACCGGCCAGGAAGCGTATTCCCTGGCGATGCTCTTCCTTTCCCGGCCGCATGAGTGGCGGGGCTGGACCATCGATATCACGGGAACGGATATCTCGCAGTCGGCGATCGAATACGCGCGCCGCGGCACATATACCCAGTTCGAAGTGCAACGCGGACTGAGCGCCGCCGAAACGATCGGGTTTTTCGAAGAAACCGGCAAAGGGTGGACAGCCGTTCCGGACCTCCGCAGTTCGGTCAGGTTCACCAAGGCCAACCTTCTCGATCCCGTGCTCCGCCCTCATCGCTACGACCTCGTCCTGTGCCGCAATGTCCTGCTCTATTTCGACGCCGCGCGGCGACAGGTAGCCCTCGACAGGATCGCGGAGCGCGTGGCGCGTGACGGCTGGGTGATGCTGGGCGCAGGGGAGAAGCCTGCGGGATCGGACGCTGCTCTCGTTGGCATCCCGGGGTCGGGCGGGCTGTTCCGTCCAGGAGACGACAGCGAGCCTGTCCGCCAGGCCCGGGCCGCATCCCGCTAAATCGCTATTTAACCATATCTTAGGTGGCCCTGTCCTAGCGCGTGGGAGGAGGCCGCAGGTCTCGTCACAGGGGATCGCGCTCGCAATGCTTGGCTGGATTCAGAGTCGCGAACTGACGCCGCGCATGCTGGTGTTCGTTCCCCTGGTCGTATTGTCGCTTCTTTTCATTCTTCTCCTTTCGCTTGTCTTCATGGCCGAGAGCATGACGATGCGCGGCAAGGTTTCCGCATTGGTCGGTGGGCTGGCGCTCTACGGTGCCACGGCCGCATTGCTGTGCCGCATGGGACTGGAGCGGATCGGCGCTCTGGAGACGCTCGGCCTGACGGACAGCCTGAGCGACCTTCCCAACCGCCGCGCCCTGCATGCGGACGTACGCCAGGATCTGGAAGCCGACCGCGACATTGCCGTCGCCCTGATCGATCTGGACGGTTTCAAGCTCGTCAACGATCTATACGGCCATCATGTCGGCGACACGCTGATACGCTCGACGTCGGAAATGCTGCTCGAGATCTGCGCGAAGGATGCGCGCTGCTACCGCCTCGGCGGCGACGAATTCGCCCTGATGATGAGCGGGCCGCTCTCCGCCACGATGCTCGAAGGTATCTGCCGCAAGTTCCTCGACCGGCTTGCGCTGCCGATCGCGATCGATGATCGCCGTATCGCGATCGGCGCCAGTATCGGGCTTGCGCGCGGAACCGTGAGCGATCCGCTGACCTCGTCCGAACTCCTGCGGCGGGCCGATGTCGCCATGTATGCCTCCAAGAAGGACGGCAAGATGCGCATCACCATCTACAAGCCGGGCTTCGATCGCAGCCTCGAGGCGATCAGGGAACTCGACCACGACCTGCGCGAGGCCTTGGCGAACGAGGAGTTCAAGGTCGCGTACCAGCCGCTCGTCGACGCGAAGACCGGGGCCATCGTGGCGGTGGAATCGCTCCTGCGCTGGGAGCGGCCCGACGGTAGGGTCATCGGACCCAATGTATTCATTCCTGTCGCGGAGGAATCCGGCCTCATCAACGCGATCGGCGTCTTCGTCCTGCGTCGCGCATGTCGCGAGGCGCTCGGGTGGGACGACATCAAGCTTTCGGTCAACATCTCCGCAGCGCAATTGCGCAATCCGGAATTCCCGATCCTGCTCGGACAGATCCTGGAAGAAACCGGCTTCCCGCCGGAACGACTGGAACTGGAAATTACCGAGACGAGCCTGGTCCTCGATCCCGTCGTGGCCGAGCGGGCACTCGATGTCATCCGCGGCTTCGGGGTGAGCGTGGCGCTGGACGATTTCGGGACCGGATACGCATCCATAGGCTTCCTGCGCCAGTTCCGGTTCGAGAAGCTGAAGCTGGATCGCTCCCTCGTCATGGATTCGACCGCCGATGAAAGCAGCCGTGCGATGATGCTGTCGAGCATCTCGATGGCACAGGCGCTCAAGATGGGGGTCACGGCAGAAGGCGTGGAAACCGAAGCGCAGGCCGACATGGTGCGAACCGCGGGATGCGACCAGATCCAGGGGTGGCTCTACTTCAAGGCGATGGCACCCGACCAGGTCGGAGAACTGCTCTGCAACGCTTTCGACACCGGCACGATAAAACACAGCATGGCAAGAGGCTGACCATGAACCCGCACGAAGAAGCGCGCAAAGAGACAGTCGACGAAGTGGATCGGCTGATAGCCCAGGAACGGGAAAACCGCCGCCTTCACCCGCTTCTCGTTCGTTACCGGGACTTGCCGCTCGCACGGAAGCTGCAGGTCATCTTCGCCAGCTTCCTGGCGCTCATCGCCATTCTCGTCCTCGTGATGGGCATCAGCATGAGCTCCATCTACGGCCAATACGATCGCTATGCGCAGATCAATTCCGCCACACTCAGTTCGGCGGACCTGCGCGGGACGATCGGGGAAATGCGCCTTGCCGCCGCGCAATATCTGATCGAGGCCGACGAGGATTCGGTCGAACGCGTTCGCAGTAATGCCGACACCGCACGACAGAGCCTCGAAAAAATATCCGCAACAGCCCGCCTGGACGATCCAACTTTCGGGGCCGCTCTCGCTGCAATGACCGGCAACCTCGCGGATTACGAACAGACTTTCGACGAGCTGAGAGCCACACCGTCGGGCAACGGAGGTGCGAGCCAGAGAGGGGAACTCGCCGCCACGGGCGACACGCTTTACGACCAGTCCCGCGATCTCGAGGAACGCCTCGGTGCCGAAGCCGCCCGAGCGGAAGAGGTCGGCATGAGCGCCTTCTTCAACACGGTGTTCGCCTCATCCGCGCTCTTCCTCGTCGCGATGCTCCTGCTGCTTTTCGGCATGCGGCATGTCCTGTCCGATGTCGCTCGCAAGGTTGGCGAGATCTCCGTCGGCATGCAGCGTATCGCGAAGGGCGACAACGAGTTCGATATTACCGGGGCGGACCGCCGTGACGAAATCGGCGAGATGGTACGGTCGATCGAAATCTTCAAACGGGGCAACACCTACATCAAGCAGGCTGCCGAAGAGCGCGCGCAGCGGGCGAAGGCCGAGCTCGCAGAAAGGGAACAGGCACGGTTGCGCGAAGCCGCCATGCTCAAGGAACTGGCCGATCGTTTCGAACGGGCGGTAGGCGAGATAGCCGGCAACGTGGCCGCGTCATCGCGAGAGCTAAGAGCGACTGCCACGGAAATGGCGGCAACCGCGGAGCAATCCAACTCCAAGGCGACCGAAGTCGCCTTCTCCATGGGGGAGGCCTCGTCCGGTGTGACCGCAGCTGCGGCGGCGAGCGACGAGTTCGCCATGTCGATCGGGGAAATCAGCCGCCAAGCGGCGAGCTCCGCCGAGCTGGCGCGAAAGGCGGCCGATACCGCCAGCAGCGCCGACAGCACCGTGATCGCGCTACAGCAGAGTGCTCTGCGGATCGGAGACGTGGTCGAGCTCATCCACTCGATCGCCAAACGTACCAACCTGCTCGCATTGAACGCTTCGATCGAGGCGGCGCGTGGCGGCGAGGCTGGCCGAGGGTTTGCGGTCGTGGCGGCCGAAGTGAAGGAGCTTGCCGCCCAGACCAGCCGGGCGACGGAGGACATCGCGGATCAGATCAAGGGGATGCAGGCGTCCACGGGGGACAGCGTTGCGGCGCTCAAGTCCATCGGCGATCATGTCCAGCAGCTGGAGACGACGGCCATTTCCATTGCCTCGGCGGTGGACCAGCAATCGGTCGCCGGGCAGGACCTTGCCCGCAGCATCGACCTGGCGGCACGAAGCAGCGAAGGCGTGGCGTCGAGCATCGTGGAGGTGCGGGAAACCGCGCTTTCGACGGGGGCCGCGGCCTCGCAGGTCCTGTCCTCTGCGACGTTGCTGGAGCAGCAGGCCGCCGACATGCGCAAGCAGGTCAACGCCTTCCTGGCCAAGGTCCGCGCCGGCTGAACCGGCGAACGAAATCCTATTCGTGCCGCAGCGCGTCGATGGGATCGAGCTTGGACGCGCGCCGGGCCGGATAATATCCGAAGATGATGCCCATGGCGGCCGCGAAGATGAAGCTCAGGATGTTGATCGCCGGATCGAACACGTAGGGCACTTCCAGCAGCGAAGTCAGCCATAGCGACAGCAGGAAGGAAAGGCCGAGGCCCACCAGGCCGCCGAACGCGCACAGCACCACCGCTTCTGTCAGGAATTGCAACCGCACTTCCCGTGCCAGCGCCCCGATCGCGAGGCGGATGCCGATTTCCCGCGTTCGCTCCGTCACGGACACCAGCATGATGTTCATGATGCCAATCCCGCCGACCAGCAGGCTGATCCCCGCGATCACGGCGACCATGGAAGTCAGCGCGCCCATCACGGAGCCCAGCGCATCGTTCACCTGCTGGGTGTCGATGATGTTGAAATCGTTGTCCTGCCCTTCCTGCAGCAGGCGCCGCTCGCGCAGCAGGTCGACCAGCGAATCCTGGATGGTCGAGGCGGCATAGGCCGTGTCGTACTTGATCACGAAATAATCGAGGCTGTCGCTGCCGCGGAAGCGCCGCTGGACTGTCTTGAGCGGCATCATGACCATATTGTCCTGGTCGGCGCCGTTGCCGCCGCCCTGCCCGCGTTCCTCCAGAAGGCCGACGACGGTGCAGGACACATCGTCCAGCCGCATCCGTTCGCCCACGGGGCTGGTGCCGGGCAGGAAAATCGCCTCGCGCACCTTGGGGCCGAGCAGGCAGACGTTCTGGCCCGAAGTTTCCTCCTCGCTGGTGAAGCGACGGCCTTCGGTGATCTCGATTCCCTGCGCTTCTAGGAACTTCGCGTCTGCGCCGTTGACGGTCGTGTCCCAGTCCTGCCCGTTGTGGACCGCCGTTGCGGGCGCGTTGACGTTGCCGGCGGCCACGTCGACTCCGGCGATCTGCCGTTCCACGGCGTCGACGTCGTCCTGGTCGAAGGGCCGCACCGCACCCCGGTCGGTCCGCAGCGGGAAGACGATGAAATTGCTCGCACCGAGCGAGGATATCTCGTCCTGCACCGACGCCGTCACGCCGTTGCCCAGCGTCACCATGGTAACGACGGCCGCGACGCCGATGATGATGCCCAGCGTCGTCAGGATGGAACGCATGATGTGCCGCCGGATCTCGCGCAAGGCGAGCAGCAGGGTCGCGCCGAACATGCCGAACATCAGGCGGGTACCTCCTGCCGGGCGGCCGCGCTGCGCAGGCCGCGCTCCGTGCGTTCGACGAGGCCATCGCGGAAATGCACGATGGTCTTGGCAAAGGCCGCCATCTCTTCCTCGTGCGTCACCATCAGGACGGTGATCCCTTCCCCGTTCAGCCGCACGAGCAGTTCCATGATCTCGACCGACCGCTCGGTATCGAGGTTGCCGGTCGGCTCGTCCGCCAGCAGCACGTCGGGATCGGTCGCCAGCGCGCGGGCGATCGCCACGCGCTGCTGCTGGCCGCCGGACAGTTCCGCCGGGGTATGCGACGCCCACGGGCCGAGGCCGACCTGCTCCAGCGCATGCATGGCCGCATCCCGGCGGACCGATTTCTTTTCGCCGCGATAGAGCAGCGGCAGTTCCACGTTTTCGAGCGCGGTCGTGCGCGCCAGCAGGTTGAAGCCCTGGAACACGAAACCGAGATAACGCCGCCGCAGCAGGCTGCGCTGGTCGCGGCCCAGCTTCTGCACTTCCACGCCGCGGAAGCGGAAGACGCCGCCGGTCGGCGTATCGAGACAGCCGAGGATGTTCATCGTGGTCGACTTGCCCGACCCAGACGGTCCCATGATCGCGACGAATTCGCCACGGTCGATGGTGAGATCGACGCCTTTCAGCGCCTGGAACGCCGCACTGCCGGTTCCGAAGGTCTTGGTAATCCCTTCGAGCTGGATGAGCGGCTCCTCGCTCATGCGCCGGGCGCCCTCTTGCCGGTAACGACTTCCATGCCTGCCCTGAGGTCGCTGGACCGCACCACCGTGCGGCGTCCGTCGCTTTCGCCGGTCACCACCTCGATCGTGCGCAGCGTGCCGTCTTCTTCTAGGACATGGACCTGCTGCCGGCTGCCGACGCCGATGGTCGCCTGCTGCTCCTGCTGGTCCAGACCCACATCGACCTGCAGCATCCCGCCGCCCTGCTCTTCCTGCGCATCGGGGCGGAACCGCAGCGCTGCATTGGGCACCAGCAGGACGTTGCCGGTGGACTCGGTCGTGATGGTGGCAGTCGCCGTCATGCCCGGTCGCAGCAGTCCTTCCGGGTTCTGCACGATCAGGCGGGCTTCGTAGTTCACGACCGATGCGCCCGCCGCTCCGGATGCAAGGCCGCTGGTGGCGCTCTGCACCGTGTTGGTGGAGGCCAGATCGACGCGTTCCACCCGCGCCGGGAAGCGCCGGCCGGGATAGGCGTCGACGGTGAAGTAGGCGGTCTGGCCTTCCTCGACCTGGCCGACATCGGCCTCGTCGATCGCGACCTGCAGTTCCATCGCCGCCAGGTCTTCCGCGATCACGAACAGGGTCGGCGTGTTGAAGCTGGCAGCGACCGTCTGGCCCGGTTCGACCTGGCGCGCCAGGACCACGCCGGTCACGGGTGCGCGGATGACCGCCCGTCCGCGCTGGGTCACGTTGGACTGCAGCGTGGCTTCGGCCGCCTCGATATTGGCCTGCGCCGCGGCGACGGCCGCACGGTCGCGGGCGACGGCCGCTTCGGCCTGCTCGAGCTCGGTCTGCGACGGCACCTTGCCGCCCGACAGTTCGGCCACTTCGCGAAGGCGCGCGAGCTGGGCGCGGTCGACATCCAGCGTCGCGCGGGCCTGCGTCAGCGCGGCGCGCTGGGCGTTCATGCCGGCGCGCGCCTGCGCGATCTGCTGGTCGATGATTTCCGTATTGATCTGGGCGATAACCTGGCCCCGCGTCACCCGGTCGTTCACGTCCACCAGCACGCGGTCGATGCGGCCGGACACTTCCGAGCCGACTTCGACCTGGTTGGTCGGACGCAGATTGCCGGTCGCCGTCACCGACAGGTCGAGCGATTCCTGTGTCACTTCCTCGGTGATGTAAGCAGGCGGTCCCTGCTCCCCGGAACAGAAGGCGAGGCTCAGCACGAGAACGAGCAGTACGACGACCGCAAGGATCGTGTACCAGCGGCGCCACCACGGGCGCTTCTTCTCGCCGAGAAATTCTTCGACGCTCTGGCTGGTATCGCCCGTCGCCTGGTTCCCGGTATCGCTCATTGCTCGGTCAACTCCCTATCGATCCCTGCCCCCTCGGGCTCGTCCCATCCGCCGCCCAGCGCGCGTGCGAGCGCAATGAAGGACGTCGCCCGCGCGGCCTCTGCCCCCGTCTCGGACTGGCGCGCGCTGAGAAGCTGGCTTTCCGCCGTCAGCAGCGTCTGGAAATCGATCAGCCCGGCCTGGTACTGGCTGCGCGCCAGGAGCGCCGCATTGCTGGCCGCATCGCGCGCTTCGCGGAACGCGACCAGCCGTTCGCGGCTGGTCCGCAAGTCCACGGAAGACGTCTCCACGTCCTGCAGCGCGGTCAGGATGGAAAGCCGCCATGCCGCCAGCGATCCGTCGGCGAGCGCTTCGGCGCCAGCGATCTGCGCGCGCGTCTGCCCGCCGTCGAAAATAAGCTGGCTGATGCCGGCAAACAGGTTGCCGGTAATGATGTCGAACACGTCCTCGATGCCCAGCGCGGTGCTGCCGACCGTGCCCGACAGGCGGACGAGCGGGAGGAGCTGCGCGCGAGCGATCCCGACCCGGTCCAAATCGGCGGCCAGTTGCGATTCCGCGGCGCGCACGTCGGGACGGCCGCGCAGGATTTCCGCCGGGACGTCGTAACCGACATCCGCGGGCGGGACCGGAATGGGACCGGGATCGCTGGTCAGCGTCACGTAGACGGGGCCCGGCGCCTCTCCGATCAGGACCGAGATCGCGTTGGCCGTGGCGACCAGATCGCTTTCGAGCTGCGGGATGATCGCAGCGGTCTGCGCACGCTGGGTCCGGGCCTGTTCAACGTCCAAGCTGGACACGAGCCCCGCCTGCCGGCGCCAGCGCGCGATCTGCAGGTTCTCGTCCTGAATGGCGAGCGTTTCGCGCGCGATCCGCAACTGCTCGACCAGCGATCGGGCGGTCACCGTCTGACTGGCGACCTGGGCGAGAATAACGCGCTCTATATCGGCGAGCGAATACCCGGCCGTCCGCAAATCCTGCTGCGCCGCGTCCACCCGCGCGTCGATCCGGCCGAACAGGTCGGCTTCCCACGACACATCCGCGCCGAGGATGAACTGGATGTCGTCGTCGGTAAAATCGCCGAAGTCGCGCCGCAGGCCGCCATCCGCCGTAACGGTCGGCAGGCGTCCGGCGCGGCTTTCGCGAAGACCCGCCGCGGCGCGGCGAAGCGTGGCGACGGACTGGGCGAGATCGAGATTCTGGGCCCGGGCCTGCTCCACGAAGCCGGTCAGGACAGGATCGTCCAGCAGGGTCCAGTATTTGTCGAGATCGGTCGCGGCCGCGGACGGCGTGCCGAAGGCCCATTGTTCGGGGAGAGGCTGCGCCTGTTCGATGGGCGGAGGATCCAGACGCGGGGTCGTGCATCCCGAAAGGGCAAGCAGGCCCGCCGCGAAAGCGGCTCCTCGTACGATCCCCATTTGAAATTGCTCCCCTTGTGCGACCCGCATTCGTTCCGTGTCCGGAACCCGTCCCCTTGCGATGCAATCTAACCGGGCGTGGCGGCAATCGCAATCGCCCCGTCCGACTGCAATCGACAGGATTGATCGGTTCGTCGAACCGATGAACGGCATGACGGATGACAGCCGGGGCCCGCGGGACGCTTCGCCCCGGACGCCCGGCATGGGGGCAAATGGCTTAGGGTCGGGGTTCCTGCGGCGCGCCGCCGCCCAGTGCCACGAACAGCGTGGCACGGTTCTGCAGCCACGCCCGTTCGGTCGCCAGCAATTGCTGCTGGGCGCTGAACAGGTTGCGTTCCGCATCGAGCACTTCGAGATAGTCCGCCACGCCTTCGCGATACCGGAGGCGGGCGATGCGCGCGATGTCTTCCTGCGCCTCGAGCGCGTCCCGCAGCGTGACCAGCTGTTCGGCGAGATAGCGGCGACCGGCCAGCGCGTCTGAGACTTCGCGGAAGGCGGTCTGGACCGTGCGGTCGTAGATCGCGACCTGCTCGACTTCCAGCGCCTGCGCCAGGTCGAGATCCGCCTCGCGGGCGCCCCAGTCGAAGATCGGCAGCGAGATGCTGGGCCCGAAGGTCCAGCCCAGCCCGTCGGTCGAGAACAGCCCGTCGAGGCTGTTGGAGGAAAGGCCGGCCGTGCCGGTCAGCGAAATCGTCGGGAAGAAGGCGGCCCGCGCGGCGCCGATATTGGCACGCGCGGCGCGCAGCTGTTCCTCGGCCGCGATGATGTCCGGCCTGACGAGGAGGAGATCGGACGGAAGGCCCGCCGCCAGCCGTCGCTCGTCGTCCTGTCCGGCCAGGTCGAACCCTTCGGGCAGCGTGTCGGGAATGGTGCCTCCCACCAGCACGGCCAGCTGGTTGCGCAGGCGTGCCAGCGCCAGCCGCTCGACCGCCAGCTGCTGCTCGGCCTGGGTCAGCAGGGTTTCCGCCTGGCGATAGGGCAGCGCGGAAGTCACTCCGTTGTCGAGCCGGAGCCGCGCGATGCGCAGTCCTTCGCGCCGGCTGTCGGCCGTCGCCTGCGCCAGCGCGATCTGTTCCTCCGTCTCGACGATCTCGAAATAGGTCGTCGCCGTGTCCGCGATCAGGGAAAGGTAGAACGCGCGCTGGGCCGCCACCGTGGACAGGTACTGCGCGCGCGCCGCTTCGCTGAGGCTGGAAATGCGGCCCCAGAAATCGAGTTCGAAGGCGCTCACCCCGACGCCGACATCGAACCGGTTGAAGGTGACCGCCGCGGGGGCGCCCTCGACATCGCCGGTATCGAGCGCCGGATTCGCCGAGAGCGGCTGGCGCGAACGGATCGCGCTCGCATCGGCCACCACGGTCGGCAGGCGGCGGCTGTCCTGGATGCGGTATTGCGCGCGCGCCTGTTCGACCCGGGCAGTGGCCGCCAGCAGGTCCCGGTTGTTCGCCAGCGCGCTGGTGATCAGGCCCTGCAGCCGCGGATCGGCGAACCAGTCGCGATAGGACAGCTGCGAGGCGACGACGGTCCCGTCGGGCGCGCATTCGCTGTCGTAAACGGGCGCTGTCGCCAGTTCCGGGCGCGTGTGCTCGGGCGCCATGCTGGCACAGCCGGCCAGCAGGCTCGTCGCGGCGGCCAGCGCCAGCAGGGGTTTCATCGGTCGCATCATCGCGCGGGTCCTTCTTCGGCCTCGCCCGTGAGGGGGCCAGTATGATCGGAGTCGCCTTCGTGCCCGCCGGTCGCGACCGGCTGCTTGCGGCTGACATTCCGCCGGACGAGCAGGTAGAGCATGGGAATGAGGAAGATGCCGAGCACCGTGGCCGCGATCATCCCGCCCATGACCCCGCTGCCGACCGCGATGCGGCTGGCGGCACCCGCCCCGCTTGCCAGCACCAGCGGGACCATGCCCATGGTGAAGGCAAGCGAAGTCATGATGATCGGGCGCAGGCGCAGGCGCGCGGCAGCCTTGACCGCATCGATCCGGCGCAAGCCCCGCTCTTCCTCCTCGATCGCGAACTCCACAATCAGGATCGCGTTCTTCGCCGCCAGGCCGATGATCGTGATCAGCCCGACATTGAAATAGACGTCGGCCGACAGCCCTCTCAGGAGCGAGAACACCGTCGCGCCCAGCACGCCCATCGGCACGATGAGCAACACGGCGAGCGGCACCGCCCAGCTTTCATAAAGCGCGGCGAGAACCAGGAACACGACCACCACGGAAAGGCCCAGCAGCAGGCCGATCTGCCCGCCGGCCTGCTTTTCCTCGTAGGAAATACCGGTCCATTCGTACCCGATACCCTGCGGCAACTGTTCGGCCAGCTGCTCCATCGCCTCCAGCGCGGCGCCCGACGATTCACCCGGGGCGGCCATGCCGGACAGGGTCATCGCCGGGTATCCGTTGTAGCGAGCAAGGCTCGCCGGCGCGGCCGACCATTCGGCGGAGGCAAAGGCGCTGAACGGCACCAGTTCGCCATCGGCATTGGGTATCCGGAGCGACAGGACGTCCTCCGGCGTCATGCGATAGGGTGCGTCGGCCTGGACCAGCACCTGCAGCACTCGCCCTTCCCGGTTGAAATCGTTGGCATAGGCCGAGCCGAAGGTGATGGAGAGCGCCGCATTCACGTCGGTCAGCGACAGGCCGAGCGCGCGCGCCTGGACCCGGTCGATCTCGACCGCGACTTCGGGACTGGGCCCCTGGTCCTCGGGCCTCAAATTGGCGATGGTCGGGTTCTGCGACGCCATGCCCAGAAGCTGGTCGCGCGCCTGCATGAGAGCGTCGCGCCCCAGCCCGGCCCGGTCCTGCAGCTTGAGCGTGAAACCGCTCGCCTGTCCCAGCGACTGGATCGCCGGCGGCTGGATGACGAACGCGGTCGCGCTGTCCATCTGCCCGAACGTGCCCATCGCCTGGCCCAGGATCGCCCCGGCCGAACTGCCTTCATCCGTCCGTTCGCCCCACGGCTTGAACGACGCGAACATGATCGCGTTGTTCTGGCCCTGGCCGAAGAAGCTGAAGCCGCGCACGACGACGAGATTTTCGACCTCCTCTCGGGCGAGCCAGAAATCCGTGATCGGCTCCAGCGCCTCATCGGTCCGCTCCTGCGTCGCACCGGGCGGCGCCTGCACCGCCGTGATCAGGAAACCCTGGTCCTCGGTCGGCAGGAAGGCGGACGGCAGGCGGATGAAAAGCAGGATCGTCACCAGGCCGAGCGCCAGGAAGACCGCGAAGGCGCGCCAAGGCCGCGACAGGATTCGGTCGTTCGCCCGCCCGTATTTTTCCTGCATCCGCGCGAACCAGCGATTGAAGCCGGCGAAGAAGCGGGAAACGGCGTTGCGGCCGCGGGCGAGTTTCCCCCGCCAGCCCGGCTGCTGCGCCGCTTCCTCGTCGACCGGCTCCTGTCCGCCTTCGCCGTGTCCCTTGGCGATCGGCTTCAGGAATGTCGCGCACAGTGCCGGTGTCAGGGACAGGGCCAGGAACGCGGAGAAGAAGATGGCGATCGCCAGCGTTACCGAGAACTGTCGATAGATGCCTCCGGTCGAACCGGGGAAGAATGCCATCGGCACGAACACCGCGATCAGGACGAGCGTGATGCCGATGATCGCGCCGGTGATCTGGCCCATCGCCTTGCGGGTCGCCTGTACCGGAGGGAGTCCTTCTTCGCGCATGATCCGTTCGACGTTCTCGATGACGACGATGGCGTCGTCCACGAGGATCCCGATCGCCAGCACCATCCCGAACAGGGAAAGCACGTTGATGGAAAAGCCGAACAGCCACAGGCCGAGGCACGCACCGGCCAGCGCGATCGGCACTACCAGTGTCGGGATCAGCGTCGCGCGCCAGTTCTGCAGGAAGATGAACATGACCAGGAATACGAGGACCATCGCTTCCACCAGGGTCTTGACCACTTCCTCGACGGACGCCTCGACGAAGGGCGTCGTATCGTAGGGAATGGTCCAGCTGATGTCGCCCGGAAGGCCGGGCGCGAGTTCCGCCAGTCGTTCCTTCACGCCTTCGGCCGCGGCCAGCGCATTGGCCCCGGTCGCGAGTTGGATGGCCATGCCGGCCATCGGTTCGCCGTTGAGTTCCGTCGATGTCGCGTAGCTCTGCGCGCCGATCTCCACGCGCGCGACTTCGGCCAGCCTGACGACCGCGGCGCCGCTATTGGCGCGAAGGATGATGTTCTCGAATTCCTCGACGGTGCTGAAGCGGCCGTCGGTGGAGATCGTTGCGGTAATCTGCTGCCCGTCCTCCGTCGGCAGCGCGCCGATGGAACCGCCTGCGGTCTGCGCATTCTGTTCGCGAATGGCGGCAAGGACGGCGCTGGGCGACAGGTTGTAGGACGCCAGCGCTTCGGGATCGAGCCAGATGCGCATCGCGTATTGCGACCCGAACAGGGTCACGTCGCCCACCCCGTTCACCCGGCGTAGTTCGTCCACGACCTGGTTCGCGGCGATGTTGCCGAGGTCGGTGGTCGTCAGGTCGCCGCTCTCGGAGGTGAGCGCGACGATCATCAGGAAGCCCGCATTCGCCTGGCGGACGGTGATTCCCTGTCGGCGGACTTCCTCGGGCAGCCGCGCCTCCACCGTGCTGAGACGGTTCTGGACCTCGGTCTGCGCGATATCGATATCGGTGCCGGCCTCGAAAGTCAGCGTGATCGTCGCCGCCCCGTTGGAACCGCTGGACGACGCCATGTAGAGGAAGCCCTCGACCCCGTTCAGCTGCTGCTCGATAACCTGCGTGACGTTCTGTTCCAGCGTCTCCGCATCGGCGCCCGGGTAGACGACATTGATGGCGAGCGAAGGCGGAGCCACTTCCGGGTACTGCTCGATCGGCAGCGCCCGCAGCGCGATGAAGCCCGCCAGCAGGATGCCGAGCGAAACGACCCAGGCGAAGATCGGCCTGTCGATGAAAAACCGTGCCATGCCTTATTGCGCTCCGCGCGGGCTTTGGGCCTTGGCCTTCGCGGCGGGCTGGCGTCCCGTGGGCGTATTGGCGATCGTCACCGGGACCCCGGGGCGAAGTTTCTGGAGGTTGCTGACGATCACGGTGTCCCCGACCCTGAGGCCGTTCTCCACGATCCAGTTGCCTTCGACCATGGCGCCGAGCTGGACCGTGCGGGTCGCCGCCTTGCCTTCGCCATCGACGACGAACACGGTGCCGCCCTGTTCGGTCAGGCTGACCGCA